>JAZNIM010000174.1:0-8403 GCA_045577475.1 Eubacteriales bacterium
ACTATAACCGGTCGTCCGAATATAACACCTCTTATCTTTGCCGCTTTTATGCCTTCTTCCTGCCGTTTCTTTATGTTCTCGCGTTCATTCTCTGCAACAAAAGAGAGCACCTGCAGAACAAGGTCGGCAATGAATGTGCCCATCAAATCCTTATATACTCTTGTATCGAGCAACGGCATATCTAAAACCACAACATCAACCTCCATTTCTTTTGTAATAATTCGCCATTGGTCCTGAATTTCCTTGTAATTTCTGCCGAGTCGGTCTATCGCTTTTACATATAGTAAATCTCCTTTCTTCAGTAGTTTTGTAAGCCTGATATATTCAGGTCTGTTAAAATCCTTGCCGGATTGTTTATCAACAAAAATGTTTTCCGGCTCTATTCCAAGTCCCTGCATTTCAAGAAGCTGTCTTGCTTCATTTTGGCCTACTGTCGAAACTCTTACGTATCCGTATATATTCAATGTTTTTTCCTCCCGGATAAAAATCAATGAATATATTATACCATTTAGGCTTTTTCAAAAAATCAGAACCAAGAACCGATTCAGAAAATACAATAGGGATACTACCATCAAAAAAAGTCAATCGCTCCACCTCTAAGAGCAGGAGCGATATACATCGAGGCAAACATCGTTAAAGCCAGTAATTGCAAGGGCTTAGAGGTGGAGATATGAGGTGAATTTCTAATATCAAAATTATAGCCTTTTGATGTTTTATAATATTGGTGCAGCTCCACCTCTAAATCATAAAAAACGCCCTGAAAGATATCACTTTCAAGGCACTTTTTCCATTTTATTTGGTGCTACGCAGTATAGTTGTGTTTCGCAAGATTTCCGTTTTCACTCAGATACTTTTATAAACAATTTGATATGTAGCAGCAGTCTTTTTCGCATCTGCAATTCGTGTATTTCTCTACGCCATTTTTACTCCATTTTCGTATGGAGTAGCATAGAGATATATGAACTTATAATTTGGTTGGTTGTGCGAAAAAACACGCCACATCAAGCTTTATAGGCATTTATAGGAATATGTGGAGATATGAAAAATGGTTAATGACCAACTATACCTAATTTCATCTTTTTTTCATTCTCCTTTGTTTTACGCGGTTTTCGGGGTGTTTGAAAGTGCTTTTCTCACCAATTTTTTTGAAAACACATTTTTTGGCGAAAAAACCGCGCGTTCGAGTTCAATCTATTGTATCACAGAGCAAGTGTTTAGTCAATGAGAAATTGTGAATTTAACGGCAATAAAAAGCCAGGGCAAATGTCTTCCCGTTTTGCTATGGCGCTTTGCATTATTTTTTGATATATCTCTGATTTCTGCTTTGCGGTTTGTCGGGAATAGTCATCTGAATAAGATCCAGTTTCAGTGCCGGGTGCAGATAATGACGCCTTATGGTTTCTTTTGATTTTAGTCCGAGAAGGTCCATAAGACTTGCCAATGTATAGGGAGTATCGTATTCCATAACATCGAGCAATCTCTTTACATACTCTGAAACATTTTCATCTGATGTCGCAGAAGACTCGGCAATTTCCGAGAGTATTTTATCTATCTGCTCCAGCATAAACACTATAAAAGTATCAGAGTCGCCTTCTATATGACACTTTGCAATAGCATCGTAATATTCGCTCTGAAACTTTTCTATCTGGCTTTCAATCGGGATGTATTCAAATACAGGTTTCCACTTTGATAAAAAAGCCGTGTGCCAGAGTCTTGCCATTCTTCCGTTACCGTCTGAAAACGGGTGAATAAATACAAATTCATAGTGAAATACCGCCGACATCATAAGCGGGTGAACTTTGTCTTTTGCTTCGTTGAGCCAGGCAAAGAGGTTGCCCATAAGTTCAGGAACAAACTTTGCAGGCGGTGCCATAAATATGCACTCATCGCCGTTGAAAACGCCTTCTTCACCCGAGCGGAATTTACCCGACTCGTCTATAAAAAACTTTGTCATTATTCCGTGAATTTTCAGCATATCCTTCAAGTCAAACGGGTTAATGCTTGGCAGTTCTTCATACGCCGCATAGGCGTTTTTAACATCCTGCGCGTCTTTCTGCTCACCGAGTACAAGTTTTCCGTTGATAACATCTCTAACCTGTCCGATGGTCAAAGAGTTTGCTTCAATGCGGAGTGAAGAATGAATTGACTTGATTCTGTTGTTCTTTCGTAGATGCGGCTTGTTTTCAAGGTTGCTTGTGACGCTTATTTTTCCGACCTTTTCAGAGATGCTTGCAACAAGCGACAGCATCTCATTTGTTATTGTAAACGGAGGTGTGTATTTTTCCATAGAATCACCTTTCATACGTATTATCTTGCGTATTATCTATATTATACTATATTAATTTCCAAAAATCAATAGATTTATCATAAGTATTATCATAAGTATTATCTTTTTTTGAAGGCAACAAAAACGCAGTATCATGTCGTGTTGACAAATGGTAGCCACATATGTTATCATTAAAAAAATGCCGGAGGTGTGAAATCGTGAAATTTATATTAAAAGTGTTTTTTGTAATTGCCGTAATGATGGCGGTGACGGGATGTAAAAATGAAAAAGAGGTGCCGCCAAAGGATGCGGCAACAGAAAATGCAGCTGAATCTGCTGTGCTGAAGCAGACGGCAAAAGTCAAACCTGAGGATGCGGACGGAGTTTTTTCTATCGCCGTAATTCCCGATACTCAGCAGGAGGTCATTGGCAAAAACGCAACAGAGGGCAAGCTTTTTTTAAACCGCACAAGCTGGCTTGTTGATAATAAAGATGAACTGGATCTTCGATGCGTTGTTCATACGGGGGACGTAGTAAACTGGGGAAACGAGGACAGAGCACAGCTTGATATAGCGGCAGAGGCAATGTCGGTTCTTCCAAAGGCTGGTATTCCGACGGCTTTGTGCCTTGGAAATCATGACACTGCAGCTGTGGGTGTGGGAGGCGGTGCAGCGGATCCTTCCAATACACGTACAAGAGTAAGGGATACAACTGCATTCAATGAATATTTTACTCTTGATACTTACAGCAAGCTAAGACCCGAAACAGACGGAATAATTGATAATACGGTTATGAGGTTCAAAGCGGGCGGTGCAAGATGGCTGGTTGTTTGTCTTGAGCTTTGGCCGAGAGAAGAAATTGTTGAATGGGCACAAAGGCAGATTGAGAACCGACCTGACCACAACGTAATTGTTGCAACACATTCCTATCTGACAGGCGACGGAGGTATTTTGCAGAATAACGGCGGATACGGTGCAACTTCACCGCAATACCTTTACGATAACCTGATAAAGAAATACGAAAACATTAAATTTGTTCTTTGCGGACACACGGGTACTTCGCTTGTAAGAGAGGATATCGGCAATAACGGCAACAAAATAGTAACGCTTCTTGGGGCTTTTCACAGAAATGACAAAAATCCCGTAAAAATCGTAAATATAGATGTAAATAACGGTAAGGCTTACGGATATGTTTATTCTCCGATAGATGAACACCGTATGGAACAGCATGATTTTGAGGTTGAAGGCTTGGATTTTATAAAAATTCAACAGTGATGAAAAAACAACGGCAGAGCAAAAAATGGTAAATGGGTTGACAATTTTTTCGACAACAGCTATACTAAACTCAGATATAATTGAATATTCTGCGAAAGGAATTATTTTATGAAAAAAGCACTATCCTTGATTCTTATGCTGACAATGCTTGCTGTTGTAATAAGCGGCTTTACGGCTGTTTTTGCGGCAGGACTTGCAAATGTAAGTGTCAGCGGCTACAAGACACCCACAGAAAACGGCGGTCTTTACGGAAAAGGTGCAGATGATTATGCACATGCTGCCACAGGTCTTGCAAAGTATTCCGTTATAATGACAACCACCGACGGCGATTTTGCGGATAAAAAGTATTTTGTTGTTGACATCAATTTTGCCCCTGTTGACAACACATCAAATCCGTCAATTACGCAGATGTCGGCTTCCGACAATATCGGAAACACACATATTGTGGGCAAGCTGTCCGCCGGACAGTATGCTGCAAACCGCTGGAATCATGCAAGAATGATTATTGAAGACAGCGATTACGAAACTATGATGGCAAACGGCAAGTCCCAGAAGTTTACACTGTATCTTAACGGTGTGCTCATTAAAGAAGATGTTCAGGCAAACAAGCACAGCTCGCTGTATGAAAAACAGTTCAAGGGTTTGCGTGTTATGTTTGGTACGGATGACAGTGTAACAAGCCGTAAAACATATCTTGCTGACTTTGTGATGAGCGAAAGCGACACAAAAAATGCACCTGTTGTTGAAACACTTACAGCCTGGGGCGGTTATACTGTTGACGGGGATATTGTGAATTGTCTTGATACCGTTACCGCAGGAGATGTTCTGAGTGCAAACAGCGGTAAAAATGTAAAGATTTTCAAGAACGACGACTTTACGGCACTTGTGTCCGAAACGGATACTCTTGCAATGGGTAATGTTATTGTTGTAAAGTCCACGGACAATGTTTACAAGTATTATACCGTAAATTCTTCATCCTACGGTGAAACGGTTCTTGCACAGACAACCTCGTTCACTGACTTTAAGCTTGCTGTAGTTAACGGCGCAAAGACCGAAGCAAACGGATTGGGTCTTAAAGCCTCCGATGATAAGGTTGTTGCTGTAAAGCCTTCTCCCGAAACGGCAACGGATACATATTTTCAGTATATTTGGGGCACCTCAGATTTTACAGCTTCACAGCCTTCAAGCGTGGCTGACTATTCCTGGGACAAAAAGTGCGGAGTTTTCACCGACTACCTTGTTATTGAAGCAAGCATATATCCCGTTGATATCGAAACGGCGCTGATTGTTACCGACTACGGTACAATAATAGCAGATGATTTTTCTTCCTCGCTTGTATACGGTGCATGGAACAGAGTCAAGGTTGTAATTGACCGTACCCATACTACCAGCACAGACAACACAACAAAGGCAATGGTATACGTAAACGGAAAGCCTGCAACTTCTTCTTGGAAGTCAACAAAATCTCTCGGTGAAACCTATACCACAGGCGGTAAGTACAAGGCAAAGAACGCAGTAAGATTCTGCCTGAGAAAGGGAGAGTCCTACGTTGACGATGTACGTATATATGAAGCAAAGGCCTTGAGAGAGGTTGAAGCGGCTGAACTCCGGGACGGAGAAAATTACGACCTGTTTGAAGATAAAATTTATGTTCCCTATAAAGGGAAAATTACGTTATCCGACCTTGTATATGACAATGAAAAATTTACAGTTGTTGTATATAATGCAGATATGACAGAAACAGTTACGGAAGTTGCGCAGGACTGTGTTGTTGCACTTACAGGCAAGTCGGATGCGGCTTTAGAGCTTGGTCTTACATACAACGACTTGTATGCTTATTATACAGTAGCCGAAGGCAAGGAAAAGTACGAGCTTGTTACAAGCAATCCTGCTATGACAGGCAACTCAGGTACTACGGAAGGTGTGACGGGTGCCGTATTCGGCAACACATCGGGAACTGTTAAAAAGGTAACTGTAGCCAATGGCAATAACTTTTCCAACACCTCATGGAAAACTCCCAATCTCGGCATGCAGTACCTTGTTTGTGCAGTAAATGTTCTTCCTGACGAAAGTGTAAAATCCATAATGTTCGGCACAAACCAGCATGCCGCTATGTCAGGTGCTGCCATGAACGGAACTCACATCAAAAGCGGTGTGTGGAACAATATTGTGTTTGTATACGACATAACGGCAAATACCTCTGAACTTTATGTAAACGGTGTACTTACCTTTGCGGATTTTAAAGCAAAATACGTTAAAGGAACAAACGACTGTGTACGTTTTATTATAAACGGAAGCACTGATGCTGTTTGCTATATTGACGATTTTTACATGTATGAGTCTGTTTATGCTCCCGGTGTTGAAGAAGTAAAGGCACTTGCAGACGGTGTTACTAACGGCATTACGGTAAACAACGGTACATCAAAAATCACTCTTTACAGCGGAAAGACGGTGGGAGATATTGTTTCTCTTGCAGAGGATGCGGATGTTAAGGCATACGCTGATGCCGACTGCAAAACAGTTCTTGAAGACGGCGACACATTAACGGACACAAGCGTTATTGTAATAACAAGCGGAGAATTCAAAGCATACACCGTTTATACCGTTTCTACCTACGGCGACAATGAAATCATGGTAATGGGTGACGGCTATGACGGAGTAGACACGGTGCTTGAAAGCGATGTTTACTTTACGGCACATGTAAAGGACGGCGGTGCACTTGTTGCAGCACAGTATGACGAAAAAGGCGTGCTGGTAAAGATAGGTCTTGCACAGGATGAAGGCGACGCTGACCTTTCACTGAACTTCACACCCGATTCAGTTGACGGCTCAAAAATCAAGGCATTCCTCTTTGAAAGTGCAGGCAGTATAAAGCCTCTTTGCGAGCCTGTTGAGCTTAATTACAAAGAAATTATCGACATTCTGTTCCTTGGTAACAGCTACTCCATGGACGTTTCGTGGTATCTTGGAAACATAGCCAAGGCAGACGGCACTGCTATGAACATAAGTGTTCTCAATAAAGGCGGATGCCATCTGAGATATCATTACGACAACCGAGAGGGTAATCCTTCAGAGCTTGGTATCAACTTCTGGTATAACAATACAGTGTTCGGTACAGTACATAATCTCAAGTCTGCACTCGAAGCATATGATTGGGACTATGTTGTAATGCAGGCAAGCAGTACAAGTGAAGGATTTGACAACACAAGCGAAGCGAATTATCAGGAAAACTGGGCGGTTGCCGTTCCCTTTGCACAGTACATTCACGAGCATGAGCCGAATGCACGTATTACAATTCATGTAACCTGGTCCATGGAAAACGGCTATAACTTTGTAAACAGTGCCGAGGAACGTGATACGATTCTTCAGAATATGATTGCCCTTAACGAAAGATGTGCCCGTGAAATCAATGAAACACTTGGACTTGAAGGCGACGACAAGGTGTTCATGATTTACTCGGCGGGAATTGTTGACTATGCACGTCACTATGAGCTTGCAGAGGATGTTACAATAGCAGGCAGAACTGCAAAGGCAGGAACAAATATTTTCGATACCGCCTATTATAAGACAGGTCACATCTTCAGTGACAGATACATCAATGTAGGCGACGGAAGCATGCTTCTGAATGACGAGGACAAGGCGGAGGGCAAGATAAGCCTTCACCGTGACGGCTTCCACATGAGTTGTCTTGGAAGGTATCTTATAGCACTCAATGCGTATTCTACGCTCACAGGCAATACCGTAACCGGCAACACCTTTGACGAAACGGCAATAGAGCTTGACTCCTCACCGGGAGGATACCACGTAACCGAAACCGACAAGGGCGAGCTTGCAGGAACCTGCTATCAGACCTATGATGCACTGACGGACGAAGCGAGAGCTTTATGTCAGATGCTTGTTGACGAGTATCAGGAATAAAATAATTAAGAAAAGCGGTGCGTGAGCATCGCTTTTTGTTTTAATGTATTATGCCGAAAATAAAGAAACCACATGCTTGTTTTTTCTGCGTGCGTACTTGTAAGAGTTGTAAGCACCGCCGAAGGAATGACTGATGTAGGCTATAACAGCATCGGAACAATCAATCATGTATTGGTTTCTCTTTAATATTGCAAACCGCTTCGGTACGTTTTCTATAGGAGGATATTCCGAAAAATCGTACAATTTGCGGTTGAAATCTTTGCCGATATATGGGATAACGAGAATGGATTTTATGTAGGAATGATTTTTCTTCAGTTCTTTGACGGACTGTGCACACAGTAAATCAAACTCACCGTAACCTCCCAAAAGAAATGTGTCGGCACCGTCATTTATCAGGCTTTCAATAACAGCAGGCAGAATTTTTCTGAGCTTTGTTGCTTCATCCCGTGTTAATATGCTGTGTCCGCAAAAGGTGACGGTTTTCATTGTGAGTTCCTCCAAAACAAAAAGTGCGTGGTCTACCCGTAAGCAGAGCCACGCACCAAAAAACGCACAGCTCTGTTTTTTAAAAGGTTACCACACACTTTTACTCATACACGGTCTTTGTGAAAACAGCGTATTATGAACAAAGCGTACGCTTTTTACGATAGCGTACACGATGTTTTCACAAAATATACCTTTAGAGTATAAGTCCATGCTATTATATCATTATGAGTAAAAGTGTGGTATCTGTATTATATCACACAATTCAGAGAATTGCAACAGAAAAATGCAGTAAAAAGAAAAAGCGGTGCGTGAGCATCGCTTCAGTCTGTCGCAAAAGTCCACCATTTGGTGGACTTTTCTGCATAAATATGGTATAATAAAAGCGGTGATAAAAGATGTTGAACAAAGAAAAAGAAGACCGCTATCAAATAGAATTTTACTGCATAGATGATTTGGTGC
>JAZNIM010000175.1:0-3420 GCA_045577475.1 Eubacteriales bacterium
ACAATTCTGTTATGTCCCGTTTCTTCAACCATAATTGCCGCAAGACCCGTTCTTGCAGTTCTGTCCTTTATCACAAAGCGTGTGTCTATGCCCTCGTTTTCATACTTGTCAGCAAGCTGGTTTCCGTAGGAGTCGTTGCCCACTCGTGAGCAGAATACAACATCTCCCCCAAGACGTGCCGCCGCAACAGCACTGTTTGCTCCCTTGCCGCCCGGCACAAAAGCATAATTGTCCGTAGATACAAGTGTTTCTCCTCTTTCGGGGACCTTCGGCATACGGCACACAAAGTCAATGTTTGATGAGCCGATTACAAGTATTCTTGATTTCATGTTCAGTCACCTTTCTGCTTCATACTCTTCCAATTGTGATTATATCACACACTTTCTTTTCCGTCAAGCATGGTTTTTAAATTATCTCTTTTGGCACATAATTTTGAAAATCCTCTTGAATTTGATGAATGTTTTAATTATAATATCATTGAAATATACCGAGGTGATTGTATGAACAGAAGTCTTTATCTTGGAATAGATATCGGCACTACCACAATCGGAATTACCGTTACGGACGGGGACAGCGGCGAACAGCTGATATGGAATACACAACCGAATTTTTGCGATGTATGTTGCGGTGACGACTTTGCAAAAGTTCAGAATCCGGATGCCATAGTAAAAAAAGTACTAAGTGCGGCAAAGGATATGACAGATAAGTACAAAGACATCAAAGCAATAGGTCTTTCGGGACAGATGCACGGAATACTTTATGTGGATAAGCACGGAAATGCCGTGTCTGACCTTTATACATGGCAGGATGAAAGAGGAAACCTTGATTTTTCCGACGGTGTGTCCTTTGCAAAGCATCTTTCAAAGATTACGGGATACTTTGTAGGCAGCGGATACGGTCTTGTAAGTCATTTTTATAACCAGAATCATGACCTTGTGCCGCAGAATGCCGTATCATTCTGTTCAATCGCCGACTATGCCGTAATGAAGCTGTGCTCGCTTGCATCACCCTTGGTGCATACATCAATGGCGGCAAGCTTTGGATTTTTCGATTTAAAGAATCTGTGCTTTGACAGAGATGCTCTTGAAAAAGCGGATATTGATTGTGAAATTCTTCCGAAGGTCACAAAGGAAAATGGTATTGCAGGATATTATTGCGGCATTCCCGTATGTGTGGCACTTGGTGACAATCAGGCAAGCTTTATGGGAACATCATGCAACGACGGTCTGCTTGTCAATTACGGCACGGGAAGTCAGATTTCCTTTGTCAGCAATTATCGCGACAATTGCAAAAAAGCAGAGCTACGTCCGTATATCTGCGATAAATATCTTGTTTGCGGTGCGGCTTTGTGCGGCGGACGTGCTTATGCCGTTACAGAGCGATTTTTCAGAGATTATCTTTCGGCTGCGGGTGTTGAAGTGGATGTGCAATATGACGTTATGAACGGTATGGCACTTAAAGAGTTGGAATCAGGAGGTGTAAATCTTCCCGAAATTTCCACTGCTTTCTGCGGAACACGGCAGAATCCTTTGCAGACAGGTTCCGTAAAAAATCTTTGCGAAAGCAATTTTACTCCGTCGAAAATCATAACAGGCGTGCTTTTCGGCATGGCAAATGAACTGTACGAAATGTATATTGATGCGGGAAGTCCGAAGTTTTCCGTTCTTTATGCTTCGGGAAACGGCGTAAGAAAAAATCCTGCATTGCAAAAAGTTCTTTACGAGGTGTTCGGGAAAGAGCCTGTTCTGCCTGAAATAAATGAAGAAGCGGCATACGGTGCGGCAAAATTTGCACGTATATGTTACGAAGGGAATGCGGTATCATGAATTATTCCAATATTCAATTTGATTTTGAAATAACACATATCGGTAAGCTGTTCGAATATGAATCGGACAAATCGGCGACTCTGGATTGTACGTTTGACGGTGAAAACTTGCTTTTTTCCGTTCTTTATTCCTTTAATCCCGATATGCTCTCCATGACTGCAAAAGCTTCGGAAAATGACCGCATTACAGTAAAAATCTTTCCCTTCCGCATTGAACTTTATGTAAATGACAGGCTTTGCGACGAGGAATGGCCTTGCGGACAGCATTTTCTTGAAAATTCCAACCTCTGTGAAAACCAATGTAATCTTTCAATATCGCAAGCAACGCCTTCTTTGACAAAAGACCGTCCGAGAGTTCTTTACACATTCGAAAATGCCGAAGGCTGGCGACCTGATGAAAATGTTTTTACAGGAGACTGTATGCCATACATCGATGACGGAAGGTATCATGTGATATATCTTTATGACAGACATCACCACAAGAGCAAATGGAGAAAAGGTGCACATCAGTGGGCGCATATTTCCACAGCCGATTTTAAAACATGGCAGGCACACCCGATGATGGTTGAAATTACCGAAGATTGGGAAGGTTCAATATGTACGGGTTCTCATATAAGAAAAGGAGACATTCACTATCTTTTCTATACGGTGAGAACCTGCGACGGTTCACCTGCACCAATATCGAGAAGCATATCAAAGGACGGCTATCACTTTGAAAAAGACTTGTCATATCGCTTTTCTTTGAGCGAAAAATACATGAGCAGTGATGCACGTGACCCGAAAATAATTATGGGTGAAGACGGACTTTACCACATGCTTATAACCACGGGACTTTCCGACAGCGGCAAAGGCTGTCTTGCTCATCTTGTGTCGGCTGACCTTGACACATGGACTGAGAAAGATGAGCCTGTATATATTTCTCCCGACGACAATCAGCCAGAATGTCCCGATTATTTTAAGCTCGGCAAATACCATTATCTTGTATTCAGTCATCGAAGTGTCGGTCAGTATCTGTACTCAGAAAAGCCGTTTTCGGATTGGAAAGTGCCGAATAATCCAATTGTTCCCTGCGACAGTGTTCCCAAAGGCGCAGTTGTGGGTGATAAGGTGATTTTTGCAGGCTATAAAGGCAACGGCAAATACGCAGGCACAATGACCTTCAAAACAGCCTTCGCAAGTAAAAACGGAGAGCTTGTTTTTGAATAAAATACACTTTTTATGTTTACTTATCCACATGAATGTGTTATAATATTCTCATAAGAATACACCATAAACGAGGTAAAAATGATTAAACTTATTGTCAGCGACGTTGACGGAACGCTGCTTTTGAAAAATGAAACAGTTCTTGACAGCAGAATAATGCTATCTCTTCAGAAATTGATTGACGGAGAAAAAAAGGTTGCCGTGGCATCGGGAAGAACCTATCGAAGCCTTGCAGAAATCTTTAAGCCTTTATCGGACAAGCTGTATTTTATCTGCTGTGACGGAAGCACCACAATTCTTGACGGCAAGGTGCTGTATACACGGTCAATAGGCATCGGCGATGTTGTGACTGTTGTAAATCATCCGTCTTACAGCGACTGCGGAATAATTCT
>JAZNIM010000176.1:0-2586 GCA_045577475.1 Eubacteriales bacterium
TTCATTGGCTTTGACAAAAACAACAAACTTATTGTAACCGAGCCTATGACAAAAGCTCAGGCTGAGGAGCTTGAAATCCGTGACGGTGTAAGTTTCCAGAACGGAAACGTGCTCATTACCAACGAAAACGACAGCATTTCCATCCACTATGCCGACAACAATACAGGAACTGCACAGAGAACATCCATCGGTCAGACTGCTGACGGAACGGTAATTCTTCTTGTAACTGACGGAAGGAGTGCCAGCAGCATCGGTGCTACAAGAAATGACGTTATTGATGTGATGATTAAGTACGGTGCTGTTTGTGCAGGAATGCTTGACGGAGGTTCATCAAGCCTTATGTACTATGAGGATTATTTCACAAAATTCGGTTATGATGTGGAAAAACTTGATGAATACCAAAAGCGCGGTCTTGTAAACAAGTACAAAGCCTTTACTACACCAAGACGCATGCCCACCTACTTCTGCGTTGCAAAAGAATCTTAACAAGCATACAAGGAGAAGCTCATGAAAACAAAAAAAATACCGCTATTTTATAAAATATATTTTTCTCTTCTTGCCCTGTTTATTGTAGCTTTAGTCGGATTTCTGATTTATCTGTCAGGCTTCATCAAGGAATACAACGAAGGAATTCCGGAAACGGTATCTCGGCGTTTCTTCAACGAAACATTTGTCAAGCTTGATGCAGATAAAATCATAGAAATGTCAGGAATTGCACCGTGTGAGTTTGAAACAAGCGATGACATAAAGCAGTTTGTCACAAGTCAGCTTGAAGGCGACCTTACATACACGAGTATTTCTGCAAATACAGATGACAAGGACTTAAAGACCTACATTGTAAAATCAGGTGATTACAAACTTGC
Source organism: Eubacteriales bacterium (assembly GCA_045577475.1). Classification (GTDB taxonomy): domain Bacteria; phylum Bacillota; class Clostridia; order Oscillospirales; family CAG-382; genus UMGS1387. Next base: position 864 of record JAZNIM010000176.1, read on the forward strand.
CACCTTCACTCTTGACAGCGATGAAAACAACGACTACTTTCCAAAAGATTTATCACTTCACTTACCTAAAGGTGTTAGTTACAGCTACAAGATTTTTGACGGCTCAAAGCTTTTTATAAATGGCATTGAAGTTTCAGACAAATACATTATTTCAAAAGAAAACCACAAAAACGCCGAATATCTTCCAGAAGGAGTTACAAAACCACAGTGGACTACATATGAAATTTCAGGTCTTACAAAACAACCTATAGCTACTATCACAGACAGAAACGGAAATCAAGTAGAATTCATTGATATCAACGGAACACAAACCGAGAATATAATTTATGACGAACAAGAACCCGAAATTGTTGACCGACTTCTCACCGCAGCAAAGCAATATGCCGCTTGTATGCAAAATGATGTTTCAAAGTATTCCGTACTCCCCTATTTTGAAAAAGGAACTGACATTTATGAGAGCATAAGAACCGTTGAAAACATGTTTGTATGGGATCATGCAGGTTATTCAATCGAGGATGAAAATGTAAGCGAATTTATGAGATATGATGAAAACACGGTTTCAGTAAGAATTTCCTTTACCCACATTCTTAAAATGTACGGCAGAGAGGATTACCGTGACGTTACTGACATTACTTATTTTGCTCACAATGTTGACGGTAAATATCTGATATTTGCTCGCTATAACAACGTCTAAATAGATTTTAACGTTACTAAAATACCGCCATGTTTTGAACAAGGCGGTGTTTTTTTGTAAATCCAAATAATGCGAAGAAAAAGCTGCTCTGTCTTATAACAAAGCAGCTTTTAGATTATATCAGTTTAATCAGTCCTTAATTTCTTTAACAACAATGTTGTCAAGCTCGAAGGTGTCTGATACATCTTCTCCCGTAGGTGTGATGTAGCAGGAGAATTTAATGCCGTTGTTTCCTGTCATGGGACCCGGAACATAAATTGTGTTGAAGTGTGCCCATGAGCCGTCGGCTTCAAGCCAGATGTTACCTGCGTGGTGATCTGTGCCGTCAGCTGCAGGATACTGAATGTTAACGGCAAGATTCATTCTTACCTTGTTGCCCTTGGAGTCGGACACGCCTCTTGCATCAAATGAGATTTCGTATTTCTTGCCTGATTCAAAGGGATAATCATGTACCGCATAAGTCCAAGACTTCTTGTCGGGACCTGTGAAGCGGTATACATGGTTGCCGGGCTTCTGAGCATCCTCTTCGATGGTAACCTTGGCTGTGCCGGAGTAGAAGGTCTGGATACCGGGAAGCTCTGCTGTGCCGTTCTGAATACCTGATGTATCATAAAGCTCGGGATCATATTCAGGATCTTCGATAAGTCTGATGTAGTCAATATCGATTGAGCCGATCTTGTTGAAGGGGTCAAATCTGAAGCCTGTGACAAGACCGTTCCAGTTAGGAAGGGACTTTACATCAAAGGTATATACTTCCCACTCACCCTTGGAGTCGGTGGACTTGAGAGTCTGTCTTACAGTCTTGGTTTCATTCCATGAGCTGTCAAGGCTTGTGATGTAGTAGAAGGTCATATTGTCGGGCTTTTCAGCTTCATACTTATAACGAACCTTAACCTCAATTTCCTTAAACTGTCTTGCAGGGAACTTGATCTTGGAAGAAGCGGACATATTGGGGTCGGCGTTTGTGCCGTTTAAGTTTTCACAGCTGAGGTACTCGCCGTTGGCTGTGAAGTTCATGTTGCCTGACTT
>JAZNIM010000177.1:0-11511 GCA_045577475.1 Eubacteriales bacterium
GCATCTTCACATGAGTTCGAAACCTTCCTCATGTAAAACAAAACTAAAGGAGCAAATTGTTATGAAGAACAGAAAAAGGACGAGATTTATCACTCAGTCAGCAATTATTGCGGCAATGTATGTGGTACTCACGTACGTAACCTCATTTTTCGGTCTTGCAAGCGGTGCCGTACAGTGCCGTCTGTCGGAAGCCTTGCTTGTGCTGCCGATGTTTACGCCTTCTGCAATACCGGGACTTTTTATTGGCTGTGCACTGTCAAATCTGATGACGGGATGTATTCTTCCCGATGTTGTATTCGGAAGCATAGCCACACTTTTTGGGGCAGTGGGGGCGTATGTATTTAAGGACAAACATCCTGTTCTTGCCACGCTTCCCAATGTGCTGTCAAACATGCTTATAGTCCCTCTTGTTCTCAGGTATGCCTATGCATTAGACGAAGGTCTTTTGTATTTTGTTGCAACTGTCGGGGCAGGAGAAATTATTTCCTGCAGTATTCTGGGATTTGCAATGCACGTATTCTTAAAGCCTCATGCAAGGATACTGTTCAAATAGGAAAAACATATATTTTCAGTAAAAAAACTACATTTGAAAAATCCCAAAGCTTTTTGTCCGCTTTGGGACTTTTTTTCGTTGACTTTTGGATATGTATGTGATATACTGTCTTTGTATAACTATGTGTATTATTAATTTGGGGCAAAAAATATGAAAATATTTGAACACGAATATAAATCCGATAATGAGAGAGGCTGTGTGCTGGCACTTGGAAACTTTGACGGTGTTCATAAGGGGCATAAGCTTCTTCTTGACAGTGCAAAGGAATATGCACGTATAAATAACCTTGCTTTCGGAGTATATACCTTTGTTAAGCATCCCAAGGTGCTCGGCGGGAAAAAGCATGAGCTTCTCATGACGGTGCAGACAAAGCTGAGCTTTCTTGACAGAGCCGCCTGTGCTGACTTTGTGTACCTTGAAGACTTTGATGAGGTCAAAAACTATTCCCCCGAGGAATTTGTGCAATATATAATTGAAAAGTTTGACGTTAAGTGTACCTTCTGCGGCGAAAACTTTACCTTTGGAAGAATGGCTTGCGGTGACAGTGCAATGCTGCATGAGCTTATGACGGAAAAGGGCAGAAATTCGATAGCCGTTGAAACACTTAAAATAGACGGCTTAACCGTAAGCTCTACTGAAATACGCAGTCTTCTTCATGAGGGCGAGGCTCAAAAGGCATCCGAGCTTTTGCTTGAACCCTACGGATTTACCTCCGAGATAATACATGGTGCAAGCCTTGGAAAAACTCTCGGTTTCCCAACGATTAATCAGCGTATTCCCGATGAAGTTATAATACCTGCCTTCGGTGTGTATTCCACTTGTGTCATAATTGACGGCAGGGAGCTTATGGGAGTTACGGATATTGGTGTAAAGCCGACGGTGTCGCAGGATGAAAGGCAAGTGCTTGCGGAAACGTATATACTTGACTTTGATGAGGATGTTTACGGCAAATATGCCACAATACTGCTTTGTAAAAGACTCAGAGGCGAGAAGAAGTTCAAGAGCTTGTCTGAGCTTACCGAAAGCATAGCGGAAAATGTAAAACAGACAAGAGATTATTTTAAGGAATTACGGAAATGAAAAAAATAAACTTAAATTTGTTGATTGTAATATTGGTGCTGTTTACGTCATTTGGCGTATGTGCCGAGCCTGTGTTAAGTGCTCAGGCTGAGGTTACTTATGACGGACAAAGTCTTTGTGAATATGCATCCGTGTCGGAAGTGCCCGAAATCCGCGGAAAGCACGCATATGTGATAAACCTCGAAACGGGAACTGTAGTATATGCAAAGGATGAGCACACAAAAACCTCTCCTGCAAATACCGCAAAGCTAATGACGGCAATTGTGGCTTATGAAAACATTGATGATATTGATGAAATGATTACGGCAAAGCAAAGTGCGGTTTCAAATGCAAAAGGCTCAAACATGGCTATCAAAACAGGGGAGAGCTTCACGGCAAGAGAACTGTTTTACGGTCTTTTGGTAAGAGGTGCAAACGATGCGGCACTGGTGCTTGCAGAGCATGTGGCAGGCAGCGAAGAAGCTTTCTGTGAAATGATGAATGAAAAGGCAAGCGAGCTTGGTGCAACCAATACACGCTTTGAAAACGTGTCAGGCTTCTATACCGAAAACTCCCATACCACCGCAAGGGACATGGGAATAATTGCCCAGTATATGTACTATATTCCTACGCTGTTTGATATTTCAAATACAACAAGATACGTTGTAAAGCCAACACCTCAGACGGATGAGCAGCGAACGCTGATAAACAGAAATATGCTGCTGTCAAAGGTGATGACGGATGAGTATTACTACGGCTCCGCAAAGGGAATGACTCAGGGCAGTACTCCCGAGGGGGGACATTGCATAATATCTACCGTCACCAATAAAGACGGTCTTACCTATCTCGGTGTTGTTCTTAATTCTCAAGAGGATGAAGACGTTAACTATGCATGCACTGATTTAATAGCTTTGTTTGATTTTTGCAAGAAGGCATTTTCTTATAAAAGCGTGACCTCTGTTAAGGATGTTGTATGCGAAATCCCCGTGAAAAATGCCATTGATGTTGATCACCTTGCACTTTTTCCCGAAAAGGATATTATGGTGCTTATGCCTGAAGAACTGGATTTGGATAAGGATATAACGGTGGAAACAAGAGTTTTTCAGGAAAAGGCATATTCTCCCGTTAATAAAGGGGATGTTTTCGGTGAAATGGTTGTCAAATATAAAGATAATCAGGTTATAGGAACTGTAAGCCTTGTATCGGATGTGGCAATTGACAGAAGCAATGTTCTGTACTTCTTCAGCAGAATAGAAAATCTTGTGACGGGAACAGGCTTTAAGGTGTTTGCGGTAACGGCGATTGTGCTGTTCTGTGCTTATTTCGGTTTGTCCATATACTACAGATATTTTAAACGCAATAAATATACCGGCAGCCGCAGACATAATAATAACGGTACAAGAAAATAAATTGAGTGAAAAAGAGCTGATTGTATGCTTGAAAAAATCAATAATCCGAAGGACGTAAAATCGCTGAACGACAGCGAGCTTAATGAGCTTTGTTCGGATATAAGAAAAAAAATAATAACTACCGTTTCCCAAAACGGCGGACATCTCGGTTCAAATCTCGGACTTGTGGAAACTACAGTTGCTCTTCACAGGGTGCTGAATCTTCCCGAAGATAAAATCATTTTTGACGTGGGTCATCAGTGCTATACCCATAAGCTTTTGACGGGAAGGCGCGAGGAGTTTTCCACCCTCAGACAAAAGGACGGCGTTTCGGGTTTTACCAATCGCTTTGAAAGCGAGTATGATACACTTACCGCAGGTCACAGCGGTCCCAGCGTGTCGGCAGGTCTTGGTATTGCAAAGGCAAATAAGCTGATGGGCAAGGACAGCTTTGTTGTGTCGGTGGTGGGGGATGGCTCATTTACCAACGGCATGATATACGAGGCACTGAATAACTGTGATAAGAGCGTAAACTTTATTATTGTTCTCAACGATAATGAAATGTCGATTTCCACAAATGTAGGAAACATGGCAAATCATTTTTCAAAAATAAGAACCAGTAAATCCTATTTCAATTTCAAAAAGAAAATGACAAGAGGACTTAAAAAAATTCCCGTTGCAGGGGATGGACTGGTTGCCTTTTCAAGAAAGGTAAAACGCCTTCTCAAGCGTATATTCGTTGCGGATGACGGCTTTTTTTCTTCCATGGGAATACGCTTTCTCGGACCTGTTGACGGTCATGATATTGATAAGCTTGAGGATGTGTTAAATGAAGCAAAAAGCTTCAGGGAATGCTGCCTTGTCCTTGTAAAAACTAAGAAGGGCAAGGGATATGAACCCGCTGAACAGCACCCCGAATGTTATCATTCCGTTGGAAGGTTTGACAAGGAAAAGGGTGTAGAAGCCAAAAAAACACACACTTTCTCGGATGTTTTCGGAGAATGTATGATTGACGGGGCGAAAAAAGACAATAAGGTTGCAGTACTTACTGCGGCAATGTGTGAGGGAACGGGACTTCTTGATTACAGTAAGGAATTTCCCGACAGATTCTTTGATGTGGGAATTGCCGAGGAGCATGAAATAACCTTTGCATCGGGACTTGCACTTGCAGGAATGAAGCCTGTGTGTGCGGTGTATTCAACCTTTGCTCAAAGAGTGTACGATCAGGTCATGCACGATGTTTCCATTCAGAAGATAGGGCTTACTCTTGCTCTTGACAGATGCGGATTTGTGCCTGATGACGGAATTACACATCAAGGCTTGTTTGACGTGTCGCTGTTTTCTTCGGTTCCGGGATGCAACATTTATTCACCCGAAACATATGAAGAAATGAGAGGGCTTTTTTCGGAATGCATTAATAATTCCTCTCTGAATATTATCAGATATCCCAAAGGTTATGAGACGGATTATGACAGAAGCGGCTTTGAATACAACAAGGATAAGACTGTGAGTGTTAACGGCAAAAAGGATGCTTCTGTTGTTATAATTACATATGGCAGAGCGGCTAAAAACGCATACGACGGGGCACTTCTTTTGAAGGATAAAACGGATGTTAAAATCGTAAAGCTTGTGAAATGCTATCCCTTTGATGAGGAGGAAATCCTTTCACACACGAAAAATGCAAGCCTTGTGTATCTTCTTGAGGAAGGCATTAGAAGCGGTGGAATCGCCGAGAAAATAGCAGCATGCATTTGCGGAAAAACAAGCGGTAAGATTGTTATAAATGCCGTTGACGGAGTTCACGCATTCCATTCATCCGTGGATGGTCTTTATGAGCATTTCGGCATGACAGCGGGTGCAATAGCAAAACAAATTGAAGAAAATATATAAATCGAAAAAGGAGATTTATAAAATGATTAAGGTAACTATCTACAACGAAGGCAGGCACGATAAGCATGACCATATCAAGGCTATATACCCTGACGGCATGCACGGAGTTATAAAGGAAGCACTTGAAGCATCGGGCGACATTCAGGCGACAACAATTACACTTGATGAAGTGCTTGAAGGTAAGTTTACAGATGACTTGCTTAATGATACAGACGTACTTTTCTGGTGGGGACACATGGCACACGGGGAGGTTCCCGATGAGCTTGTTGACAGAGTACAGAAAAGAGTTCTTGAAGGAATGGGACTTGTTGTTCTACATTCGGGACATTTTTCAAAGGTTTTCAAAAGACTTATGGGAACGGGTTGTAACCTCAAATGGCGTGAAACAGGGGATAAGGAAAGAATTTGGATTACAGCACCCTATCACCCCATTGCGGCAGGACTTCCCGACGGATTTATGCTTCCTCATGAAGAAACCTACGGCGAGCACTTTGATATTCCCGATCCCGATGAAACGGTGTTTATAAGCTGGTTCAGCGGCGGTGAGGTGTTCAGAAGCGGCTGCACCTTCCATAGAGGAAACGGTAAGATTTTCTATTTCAGACCGGGACACGAAACTTTCCCCACATTCTACGATGAAAATGTTAAGAAGGTACTTGTTAATGCGGCACACTGGGCGGCAACCGACAGAGGTGTGTTCCAGTTCTACGGTCACTATGCAAGTCCCGAAACAGGAAAGCTCAGAGAAAACGAATAAGAGGTGTCCGATGAATAACCCAATTTCAAAAAACTGGTATGCCGATCCCGAATCCCGTGTTTACGGAGATACGGTTTATGTGTATGTTACAAATTCATTACCATATGAACAGCAGCTCAACATTGACCTTGTTACAACAAAAGACCTTGAACATTTTGAAACATACAGAAATATACTTGATATGTCCACCTTTAAGGGTGCGGATTTTGCAATATGGGCACCTTCCGTTGTGGAGAAAGACGGCAAGTATTACATGATTTTCGCCGCAAACGACTTACATCCCGAGGATGAAACAGGCGGACTTTATTTGGGTGTCAGTGATGATCCTCACGGACCATTTAAAAATGTGTTTTCAGACGGCAGACCGCTGCTTAATAAGTTTTATAATAAAGCACAGCCCATTGATGCCCACTTTTTCAAGGACGATGACGGAACAATCTATCTGCTTTACGGCGGCTGGAGTCACTTGAATATTTGTATAATGAATGATTCCATGGACGGCTTTAAGCAGGTTGAAGAGCCTTGTGCTGACGGTGTTGCTAAAGAGATTACGCCTGAAAGATATACAGAAGCACCGTATGTCATGAAGATTGACGGCAAATACCATCTTATGTATTCGTCAGGTGCATGGACAAACGGAACTTACGCGGTAAAAGCGGCGATGACGGAGAATTTGCTCTCCGGTTTTGAATGTTATGATACGGTACTTAAATCCGGTGAAATTGCTGACGGTCCCGGTCATAACAGTGCGTTTTACTTTAAAGGACAGTATTATGTTGCATACCATAGAAGAATAGTCGGGGATAAATATGCTCACAACAGACTTCTTTGCATTGATAAGCTTGAAATCAAAGACGGGAAGCTTCAGCCTGTCACAATGACTTAAACGCATTTAGGAGGAAAATATGAAAGTTACCGATATATTTTATTTCAGCGGAACACATTGGGACAGAGAATGGTACCAGACTTTTCAGGGCTTCAGACACAGACTTGTTGACATGACGGATGAGCTTATTGAGCACCTTGAAAATGATAAAGACTTCGGCACATACCATTTTGACGGACAGACAATTGTACTTGAAGACTATAAAGCAATTGCTCCCGAAAATGAGGAAAGACTGAAAAAACTCATTTCAGACGGGAAAATTGTGGTTGGTCCATGGTATAATATGCCCGATGAGTTTCTCGTTTCGGGCGAGAGCTTGATCAGAAATCTTATGTATGGCTCAAGACTTGCAAGAAAGTGGGGTTCAGAGCCTTGGAAATTCGGATATGTTTGTGATATATTCGGACATATTGCACAGATGCCTCAGATTTTCTGCGGCTTTGATATTAAGCTGTCTCTTCTCGGCAGAGGTACAACAGGAGATGAAAAGACATATTTTGTATGGCGTGCTCCCGACGGAAGCGAGTGTATAAATTACGTGCTTCCCGAAGCTGACGGCTACGGCGACTTCTGGGGTCAGGCTGCAAGGAAGGTGGGAGATGACGAAGATAAAATGCGTGAGCTTTTCAAAATTAATATTGATAAGCTTATTGCACGTGCAAATACTCCTGCCATAATTCTTATGGACGGACTTGACCATCAGCCTATACATAAAAATACGGCTAAGTATATTAAGATTATCAAGGAGCTTTATCCCGATATAAATGTGCATCATTGCAATCTTGAAGAAACAATCAAGCTTCTTGAGCCTGTAAAGGATACACTTCCCGTATGGCAGGGTGAAGTCAATAAGACGGGAAAAAGACCTAACGGATATCTCCATCTTATTACTCATACTCTTTCAAGCTATTATACCCATAAAAAGATGAACGACGAGTGTCAGAACAAGCTTGAAAAGGTTGTTGAGCCAATGCTTGCACTGTCGTCACTTGAAGGCAAGCCCTTCAGACGCTCATACTTGAAGCTTGCGTATGATTATCTGCTTAAAAACCATCCTCATGACTCAATCTGCGGCTGCTCTATAGCACAGGTGCATAAGGATATGGTTTACCGCTTTGACCAGACAAAGGAAATTGCAAACGAGCTTTGCGAGGATTTTCTTTATAATAACAGACCTGCAAGAGCCGAAGGACATAACTATATTTTAAGGCTGTATAATCCTCTGCCCTTTGAAAGACGTGAAACGGTAACGGCAGATGTTCTTTTAGGCTGGGGTTTTCCTACAAGATTTGCTGACCCGTACATCGGAGAAAATGCACCTAATTTCCATGTGCTTGATAATGAAGGAAATAAAGTGCCTTACGGTATTTCCGATGTTATAAAGGGATATAACAAGAGAGTATATTCCGGTAATAACGAGGGCGGAGAAAATGTGCGCATTACCTTTGAAGCTGTTCTTCCTCCCTGCGGTTATGCGGAATATAAGGTCGTGCCTAACTTTGAAAGTGCGGCTTCCAGATATATGGAAAAAATGCTGTTAAGCGGTACAAATTACGCTGAAAATGAGTATATCCGTCTTGAAATTACACCAAACGGCGAAATTGACCTGCTTGATAAAAAGACAGGCAAAAAGTACAGCGGTCTTTGCGAGCTGTACGACGATTCGGAATGCGGCGACGGCTGGTATCACGGTCAGCTTCTCAATGACTTTGCAATTTCCTCCAAGGGTGCAAATACGAGAATTGAAAAGCTTGAGGAAAGTCCCTCAAGAGTTGTGTTCAGAGTAACAAAGCTTGTGGATATTCCAAAAGAAATGGTGAATAATCCCACAAATAACGGTAAGAGAAGAAGCACTGAGTATGTTACAATTCCCTTTGAATTTGTAATCGGTCTTTCTCGTGAAAGCCGTCATGTTGATGTAAAGCTTTCCTTTACCAATACAGCAAAGGACCACAGACTTCGTCTTGTTCTTCCCACAGGCGTATACGGCGAAAAGTACTTTGCAGGTCAGGCTTTCTGTATGAATGAACGCACCAAGGGTGTGGACGTAACCACAGGCTCATGGCGTGAAGAAGAAATGTATGAAAAGCAGATGAATGGTATTGTGGGTAAACGTGATGAAGACGGAAACGGTATTGCTTTCATCAGTGCAGAAGGACTTCATGAATGTGCCGTATATGAAAACAACGACATTATGGTAACTCTCCTGCGTGCGTTCCAAAGAACGGTCAGAACCATGGGCGAGATAGAAGGTCAGCTGCTTTGTGACCTTTCCTACAGTTTTATTCTTGCACCTCTTGATAAGGACGTAACATATGCCGACCTTGTGAAAAAGCAGGATGTTCTTGCTGTAGGTCAGATTTCATCAACCTCAGCTGTTGCCGAGGAATATGTACCCTGCGGTAAATCGTATATGAGAATTGAGGGAGAGGGAATAGCTCTCAGTATTGTAAAGCAGCCCGAGGAAGACGGAGAAAATGCAGTAATCGTCAGAGTTTACAATGCTTCGGGTAATAATACAGAGGGAAGAATTGTATTTAGCAGAAGTCTGAAGGTTGCTTACGAAACAAACCTTAATGAAGAAGTGCGTTCTGAGGTAAAGGTTGAGAAGTATTACGTTCCTATTGCACTTTCACCTTGGAGAATTGCGACATATAAAGTTATTTTTGAATAATTGTAAATTAGCAGAGTTTTCAAAATATTTGATAAAAGAGTTACCCCTCGGTGACTCTTTTTTGTCGTTCGTGATAAAAAAATAAGATAAAATAGAAAAGAAATGTTAACTTTTTATATAAATATTGACAAACTGTGATAAAAGTAGTACAATATTTCTTGTATTTGTTAATGGTAATTGTGGTATTTTGTGTCAGGCTTAATAACAATAATTGCTGTCTGCAGATGCAAAAATCTCATATGAGAAATAAAAAAACAGGAAGGTAATGTTATGTTAAGTTTCAAGCGGTTCCTTTGCATGGTTCTTGCATTGCTCATGTGTATCGGAATGATTCCGATGACTGCATTTGCGGGAACGTACGGATTAGGCAACTACGCAAAGCGTAATTCCTATGATGCAAACACATTTTCTGATGTTACGGCTTCAGACTGGTTCTATTCAGACGTTAAAACTGTATATGAGCTTGGTCTTATGCGCGGTAAATCAGCCAATGAATTTGACACGGAGAGCGGTGTAACTCTTGCGGAAGCAGTTACAATCGCAGCACGTGTACACTCCATTTATTATGGTATTGACCATAATTTCACCGAAAGCACTCCCTGGTATCAGGCGTATGTTGATTATGCATCGGCTTACGGCATTCTTGATAATGCGGATATGGACTATTCTAAGCCTGCAACAAGAGCAGAATTTGTATCTATTCTTGCAAATTCCATGCCTGCAGAAGCATTTGGTGAAATCAACGTTGTTTCAGACGGAATTATTCCCGATGTTGCTGCTTATGCAGCATATGCCGGCGATGTGTATATGTTCTACCGTGCAGGTATCATGGTTGGTAATGATGAAGCCGGAACATTCGCTCCCGAATCCAATATCAAGAGAAGCGAAGTTGCAGCAATTATTGCACGTATGACCAATGAATCCATGCGTAAGAAGGTTAGCCTTCGTAATCAGTACACCGTAACCTTCTCAATGAACGGCCACGGCAAAAAGGTTGATGCACAGGTTGTCGGAGAAGGTTTATCGGCGAAAGAACCAAAGACTCCCAAGGAAAGCGGTTATGTTTTTGAAGGTTGGTATACAAAGAAGAGCGGCGGAAAGCTGTTCAAGTTCACAACTCCCATTACCGATGATATAACGCTTTATGCACATTGGGACAGAGATAATGACTGGAAGGCGGCGGCTCTTGGAGTAGTTGTTGAACATGCAATTATGGCTGATGAAGAATATACCATTACCTTCCACGCTAACGGCAGCAATGTAGAAAATATGCCTGATGAACAGATTGTACCTCACGGTGAGTATGCATATGAGCCTGACGAACCCACGCGTGACGGTTACACCTTTGATGGCTGGTACCTCGACGATGACGGCGATGAGCCTTTTGATTTCGATGATGAAATCTATGAGGATTATGATTTGTATGCTTGGTGGGTTGAGGATGGCGTTGGCGTTGAGTACACAGTTTCATTTGATTTAAACTATGAGGGTGCAATTGGTGCTCCTGCAAGTCAAACTGTAAATAGTGGCGATAAAGCAACCATGCCAGCAAATCCCGACAGAGAAGGATATGCGTTTGTTGGTTGGTATGTTGATAATACCTTTACGGCATTATTTGATTTCTCAAACACAGCTATAACTGCTGATACTACCGTATATGCTCGTTGGGTGGATATTACTGATACAACAGATACAGATGGTGATGGTTTAACAGACCCTCTTGAAGAGTTCTATGGAACTGAAAAAACAAAGATTGATACAGATGAAGATGAACTGTCAGATTTTGTTGAAATTAGTGTTCTTAACCTCAATGCTTTAAGCAATGATACTGATGAGAATGGAACTCTTGATGGTGATGAAGATACCGACGAAGACGAAATAATTAACAAAACCGAAATTACAAACGGAACAGACCCTGCATCAAAAGATACAGATATCGATGGTCTTACTGACAAAGAAGAAGAAACATATAATACAAATCCATTAAATGCAGATACTGATGATGACGGAGTATCTGATAGTAAAGAAATTGAGCTTGGAACAGATCCTCTTGTAGCTCAAACATCGTTTAGTATGAACTTGACTGCCGACAATGATGGCGATGGTGCAACAGCATCAGTTCAAATGGAATTGTCCGGTGAACAGGTTGAAACATTAAGCATTGAACCAGTGGATAATGAAACATTCTTTCCTGAAGACATGCCGGGTTATATGGGACAGGCGTATGATTTCAATGTTGAAGGTGAATTTGACAGTGCTGTTATCAGTTTTGAGTTCGATGCATCTGAACTTGGTTCTGATGCA
>JAZNIM010000178.1:0-4378 GCA_045577475.1 Eubacteriales bacterium
CAGCGTTTTTTTCAACACTTGCGTATTTGCAAAAACGAAACTTTATATGAACTTTTGCTCCGACTCTGCTTCTGCGCTGACTTCAACGTTTCTGTAACGCTCAAGGCCCGTTCCTGCGGGGATAAGCTTACCGATGATAACGTTTTCCTTAAGACCAACCAGCGGGTCAATCTTACCCTTGATAGCCGCTTCCGTAAGAACCTTGGTGGTTTCCTGGAAGGAGGCTGCTGACAGGAAGGACTCGGTAGAAAGGGACGCCTTTGTGATACCGAAGAGCACGGGTGAGCAGGTTGCTTCTGCAATGCCAACCTCGCCTGCATCAAGACGAGCCTTGATTTCAGCGTTCTTTGTTTCAAATTCGGTAATGTCAACAAGTGAGCCGATAAGCATATCGGTGGAACCGGGATGCTCAATTTTAACCTTTCTTGTCATCTGACGGGCAATAACTTCAATGTGCTTGTCGTTAATTTCAACACCCTGCAGACGGTATACACGCTGTACTTCCTTGATGATGTAGCTGTATACTGCGTTAAGTCCGTTGATTCTGAGAATATCGGCAGGACTGATGTTACCTTCTGTAAGGCTTTGACCGCGTGTTACGTAGTCGCCGCTCTGTACAACCATTCTTGTGCCGTAGGGAATAAGGTAAACCTTTTCTTCGTCGCCTGCTGCGCTTGTAAGCTTAACGTGTCTTGCCTTCTTATCCTCGGTGATGGTGATTTCACCGTCAAAGTCAGCAACAACGCTTGTTTTCTTAGGTCTTCTTGCTTCAAAGAGTTCTTCAACTCTAGGAAGACCCTGTGTAATATCGCCGCCGGCGATACCACCTGTATGGAAGGTACGCATGGTAAGCTGAGTACCGGGTTCACCGATAGACTGAGCTGCGATGATACCTACGGATTCACCGATGTTAACAGGACTTCCGCTTGCAAGGTCTGCACCATAGCAGTGTACGCAGCAGCCAAGCTTTGCATGACAGTTAAGAGCAGTACGTACATGTACCTTTTCAATGCCTGCAGCAATAATCTTGTCAACCTCATGCTCTGTAAGCATTGTGTCGTCCTTCGCAATAACCTCGCCTGTAGCGGGATCAACGATGTCATCGATAATGTATCTGCCAAGCAATCTGTCTGCCAAAGGCTCGATGATTTCGTTGTTGTCCTTGATGGTTTCAACCCAAAGACCAATCTTGTCGTGACAGTTTTCTTCACGAACGATAACTTCCTGAGATACGTCAACAAGTCTTCTTGTGAGGTAACCTGAGTCAGCCGTTCTAAGAGCGGTATCCGCAAGACCCTTACGGGCACCACGGGCAGCAATGAAGTATTCCAAGATGTTCAAGCCTTCACGGAAGTTAGCCTTGATGGGAAGTTCGATTGTCTTACCTGATGTAGATGCCATAAGACCACGCATACCTGCAAGCTGTCTTATCTGCTTGATAGAACCTCTCGCACCGGAGTCAGCCATCATCTTGATGGAGTTAAACTCGTCAAGGTTTGCCTGAAGTGCGTTGGTAACATCCTTTGTAGCGTCTTCCCAGACTTTGATAACACGCTCGCGTCTTTCTTCGTTGGAAAGAAGACCACGTTTGTACATCTTGCTGATTACGTCAACCTGCTTTTCGCCCTCTGCGATGATAACCTTCTTCTGGGGAGGAACGGTCATATCGTATACGGAGATAGAGATTGAACCTCTTGTTGAGTACTTATAACCCATAGCCTTGATTTCGTCAAGGAGCTCGGCTGTCTTGGAAATGCCGTGATACTTGATGGAACGGTCAACAATCTGACCAAGCTCATCCTTTGTAACCACGAAGTTGATTTCAAGGTCAAGCTCGTTTTCTTCATTTCTTTCGATGAAGTGAAGATCCTGAGGAATAGGCTTGTTGAATATAAGACGACCGAGAGTTGCATTGATAAGTCCGCTCTTAATTGTACCGTCGGGCATTTGCTTTTCAACTCTTACCTTAATGGGAGAGTGAAGACCAAGTTCACCTACGGAGTATGCCATCATAGCTTCATCGAAGTTTCTGAAGGTGCGGTAGATTTCGTTGCCGTTTTCGTCGATTCTTACGTCACCGGGTTCACCGTGCTTGAGCAGGGTGAGGTAGTAAGAACCGAGAACCATATCCTGAGAAGGAACGGTAACAGCACGTCCGTTAACAGGCTTTAACAGGTTGTTTGCAGAGAGCATGAGGAAGCGTGCTTCCGCCTGTGCTTCTGCGGAAAGGGGAACGTGAACAGGCATCTGGTCACCGTCGAAGTCTGCGTTAAACGCAGTACATACGAGAGGATGAAGCTTGATTGCACGTCCTTCAACCAGTACAGGCTCGAATGCCTGAATGGAAAGTCTGTGAAGTGTAGGCGCACGGTTGAGAAGTACGGGGTGATCCTTGATTACGTGTTCAAGTGCATCCCAAACCTCGTTGTTTACTCTTTCAACCTTCTTCTTTGCATCCTTTATGTTGGAAGCCTTGCCTGTTTCAACAAGACGCTTCATAATGAAGGGCTTGAACAGTTCAAGAGCCATTTCCTTAGGAAGACCGCACTGGTAAATCTTAAGGTCGGGACCTACTACGATAACTGAACGTCCTGAGTAGTCAACACGCTTACCGAGAAGGTTCTGACGGAATCTACCCTGCTTACCTCTGAGCATTTCTGACAGAGATTTCAAAGGTCTGTTGTTAGGACCTGTAACGGCTCTTCCGCGTCTGCCGTTGTCAATGAGGGCGTCAACTGCTTCCTGAAGCATTCTCTTTTCGTTTCTGATAATGATTTCAGGTGCATGAAGCTCCATCATTTTATTAAGTCTGTTGTTTCTGTTGATAACACGTCTGTAAAGGTCGTTAAGGTCGCTTGTGGCAAATCTGCCGCCGTCAAGCTGAACCATAGGACGGATATCCGGCGGGATTACGGGGATAACGTCAAGAACCATCCACTGAGGATTGTTGCCTGAAACTCTGAAGGCTTCAACAACTTCAAGTCGCTTGATGATTCTTACCTTTTTCTGACCTACGGCTGTTTCAAGCTCTGTTTTAAGTTCAGCAGCAAGTGCTTCGCAGTCAAGCTCGCCGAGAAGCTCTTTAATAGCTTCTGCACCCATGCCTACTCTGAAGTCGTTGCCGTAGTATTCTTTTGCCTTCTGGTATTCCTGCTCACTGAGAAGCTGCATCTTTTCAAGGCCTGTACCTTCACCGGGATCAAGCACGATGTAGCTTGCAAAGTAGAGAACCTTTTCTAACATTCTGGGGGAGATGTCAAGCAAAAGTCCCATTCTTGAAGGAATTGCTCTGAAGTACCAGATGTGGGATACGGGACAAGCAAGCTCAATGTGTCCCATTCTTTCACGTCTTACCTTGTTTGTGGTAATTTCAACGTGGCACTTTTCGCAGACCTTGCCCTTGTAGCGGACTCTCTTGTACTTTCCGCAATGACATTCCCAGTCCTTTGTAGGGCCAAAGATTTTTTCGCAGAAAAGACCGTCTCTTTCAGGCTTTAAGGTTCTGTAGTTTATAGTTTCGGGCTTTTTAACCTCGCCGTGTGACCATGAACGGATCATTTCAGGGGAGGCAAGACCGATTTTAATAGCATCAAATTCGTTGCGTTCGTTTCCCATTAGCTTTTCTTTCGCTCCTTTTCGTCGTTATTCTGAGCTTTATCAGCCGATATTGTCGGGATCGTTTTCACTGTAGAAATCAGCATCGCTGTCGAAGTCGTCATCGTAGGAATCGGATTCTTCTTCAATTGCATCGCCGTTCTCGTCTTCCATGTAGAAGCCGTCAAAGCCTTTGCCGTCGTTTACGCTCTCTCCGAGATCGTCTGCAACAACATTTCTTACGTTTTCAAGCTCCTCGGCACTGCTGTCCTTGAGGACAATTTCATTGCCGTTGTCGTCAAGCACTCTTACGTCAAGAGCAAGTGACTGAAGCTCACGTATAAGAACCTTGAAGGATTCGGGAACGCCGGGAGTGGGGATGTTCTGACCCTTGATGATTGCTTCGTAAGCCTTAACACGACCGATAACGTCGTCAGACTTAACGGTAAGGATTTCCTGAAGTGTATAAGCTGCGCCGTATGCTTCAAGCGCCCAAACTTCCATTTCTCCGAAACGCTGACCGCCGAACTGGGCTTTACCGCCGAGAGGCTGCTGTGTTACAAGGGAGTAAGGACCTGTGGAACGTGCATGAATCTTGTCGTCAACAAGGTGATGCAGCTTGAGGTAGTACATGATACCTACTGTTACGGGGTTATCGAAGGGTTCACCTGTACGTCCGTCGTAAAGAATACTCTTACCGTCGGGACGCATACCTGCTTTTTCAAGACACTCTGCGATGTCCTGCTCGTTTGCACCGTCGAATACAGGAGTCATAATCTTCATA
>JAZNIM010000179.1:0-9535 GCA_045577475.1 Eubacteriales bacterium
CAGAACAAAAGTCAATATGAGTAACGTATGGTGTAACAGAAGTGTTGCCGGTATACTCGAAAATATGACCTACATAGGACATACGGTGAATTTCCGTACTGCTACCGTCAACTACAAGACTCACAAAAAGGTTAGGCTTCCCAAAGATAAGTGGCTGGTATTTGAAAATACGCATATACCTATTGTTGAACTCTCTGTGTGGGAAAAGGTGCAAGAGCTAAGAAAGAATAAACGCAGATACACCAAGTCGGGTAAAAAGAGTATCTTTGCGGGACTTCTGGAATGTGCAGACTGCGGCGCAAAGCTTTACTTCTGTACAAGCAGAGCACATAAAGAAGACCACGACTATTTTGTCTGTTCCAACTACAAAGGCAACACTGGCATTTGCACAGTGCACTACATCCGTGAAAATGTACTCTACGATGTAGTTCTTGAACAGGTTCATTTAATGCTGAAATACTTGCAATCCTTTGAAAGCGAATTTGTGAAAAGTCTTGTGGATAAATCTGCAAAAGACAAGAAAAAGGAAATCGCTTTACGAAGAAAGAAGCTCGAAGCAAACAAGACAAGAATATCTGAACTTGACGGAATCTTCAAAAGGATTTACGAGGACAATATCAGCGGCAAATTAAGCGATGAACGATTCTCAAAGCTGTCGGTAGATTATGAAAGAGAACAAAAGCAACTCATTGAAGACACAGTGGCACTTGAGAGCGAACTCAATCAGGAAGCCGAACAGGTCGACAATGTTGAGTATTTTCTAAGTATTGTCCGTCAGTACACAGAAATCAAGGAGCTTTCTGCAAGAGTGGTAAATGATTTAATTGACAAAATCAAAGTCCACGCAGTAGATAAGTCAAGCGGTCAGAGAGTACAGAAGATTGACATTTACTATACCGCTGTCGGTCTTATTGATGTGTCACAGCATATACAGGAATTAACTTAATATTTATTCAATAAACAATGAGGCGATACAACGAGCAAAAAGCCCATTGTATCGCCATTCTTTATATCTTCCTTATGTTCATTTAACAGAAGCTGACGCACAAAAAACGCAAACTCCGATTGCCGCGAAACAAATTTAAAAGATTAGCGATAAGCCATATCATTTTAAGGAATTTGCATTTTTATCAAACTCAAAAAACAATATGGCAAAAAAGGCATAATACACCCATGTAAAATACCGCTAATCTATTTATTAAATTTGTTTCGCACAATCATATTATCACATTTTTTCCACCGTGTCAATAATAATAATAAAATAAATCCTGCCATACAGCAGGATTAAAACTATCTTTCATTCTTCACTATTCATCAGCATAGCGACTTCACTATTCATTATTCATTAAATCCTGTCGCCAAATGAATAATGAATAATTAATAATAAAAAAATCCCATCTTGCGACAGGATTTTTTATGGTGGGGGGTACAGGGCTCGAACCTGTGACCCTCTGCTTGTAAGGCAGATGCTCTCCCAGCTGAGCTAACCCCCCGAGAGCCGTTGCCGTTTTCTCTCGACAACGGTACTATAATATCACAAAGTTTTTTGTTTGTCAAGTACTTTTTTAAAAAAACTTTATTTTTTCTTTTTTAATCACTTCATATATTTCATTGTCTGAATAATATGTTTCTTTTTATCAGGGGATAAATACTTCCACTCATTGTAAAACGCCCTGAACTCATCCGTCATGACAACAAGCTCGTCATCCGAAAAAAATTCTGCCAAAGAAATATTCATTGTATCGCAAATAACCTCAAGCGTTGAAATTGTGGGAACTGTACCCCTGTGAAATATGTTTGACAATGTGGATTCGGGTATTTTACTTTCCTTGGAAAGACGGTACTTCGTCCACCCGTTTCTCTTTAAAATTACATTAAGTCTTTCTATTATATCCACACAATCACCATCTTTCTTGACAATATTATACTACTCAAATGAAAGTACAAAAAAGCCTGTAAATATAGTAGTAAATACTACTATTGATAATCGTAACCGGATATGATATAATTTATAAAAAGACAGAGGAGGTACAACAATGTTGGAAGAAAAGAATAATAAAACGATATGTGCGTGCTTTACGGGACACCGTCCGTCGAAGCTTGATATTTCAGAAAACGAAGCAAAATCAGTTCTGTACAAAGAAATAATAAAAAGCATCAATAACGGTTACAGAATTTTCATATCAGGGATGGCTTGCGGAGTAGATATGTGGGCAGCAGAAATTATCATTTCATTAAAAAAAGAATATCCACACATAAAGCTTGTCGCCGCAGTTCCATTTGAAGGTTTTGAAAAAAAGTGGAGCAGTAAACACAAAGATGAGTTTAACTCTATTCTAAATCAAGCAAATGATGTTGAATATATATGTCCAAATTTCAGTTACAACTGTTTTCAAATGCGAAACAAATGGATGGTAGACCATTCTCCTAAGGTGATTGCTGTATGGAACGGCACAAGCGGAGGAACAAAGAATACCATTGATTATGCAAAAAAGTGCAACATTAAAACAATAAATGTTTATCCAAAATAAAAAGCCGACCACACGGATTTTTTCACACTTTTAGAAAAACTTAACTCAAAATCGGCTAAGTCTTCCCTATTTCTTTTGGCTTACTTATTCTTTTTCGAAAATAAAGTAGTCCCCTGCACCGTTGTTTGGTGCAAGGGACAAATAGTCGAGCACTTGAAGCTCGGTTTTGTTTGATTGTTCCAATGGTGAAGCACTTAGTTTGACCGCTTGCGTTTATGGCGGTCAAATGGACTTCAGGTCGGGCATCATCAATAGTACGGACATCCGCAATTGGGTCACGTCACCGCTGTCGGGCGTTCCCGACTTTTCGAAAAAAAAGAAGTAAGTTATGTGTTTTTGTCCACTACCTTAAACTGCTTCTTGTTGTTGACCTTGAGATTTCTTTGTTCATGAAGTGCAAGCACATCGTCAATGGAAAGACCAAGGTCTGCAAGCATTACCTGAAGGTGGTAGAAAAGGTCGGCAACCTCGCCTACAAGGTCAGATTTAAGTGCGTCCTTGTCGGCATTTTCATCAGCCGACTTGAGATTTTTTGCGGCAATGACGGTTTCTGTGCACTCCTCACCCACTTTTTTGAGAATTTTGTCAATACCCTCTCTGAAAAGATAGCAGGTGTATGAGCCTTCCTCGTTCATGTTTTTTCTTGACTCTATTACGTTTTCAACCTCTTTTAATACGTTGTCTGTCATGATATTTTCTCCTTTTCGTTTATCTGAATACAGAAAAAATCCGTCAAATTTTGCACAAAACCAACAAATGCAGTTTTGACCGCTTGCGTTTATGGCGTGTCAAAACGGATAGTATGTACAATATTGCACCTGTGCAGTAGACGAACCTTTAGTAGTCCTGACCGCTTTGATTAATGGCACGTCAGGACGGCCTTTACGAGAACCGATGATGTACTTTTCTCAAAGGTTGCCTGCGACATTCGCCGCGGGGCATTCCCCGCCAATCATTTTGTTAAAGAAACAGCTTCTTTTTCCCGTGTGACAGGCAGGACCTGTCTGGATTACCTTCACAAGGAAGGTGTCGTCGTCGCAGTCGGAATACATTTCTACGATTTTCTGTAAATGTCCGCTGGTTGCCCCCTTGTTCCATAACTCCTGCCTTGAACGGCTGTAAAACCAGGTGTATCCCGTTTGGAGAGTTTTGCCCAAAGACTCCTTGTTCATATATGCAAGCATGAGCACATCGCCGTTTTCAAAGTCCTGAACAATGGCAGGAATAAGCTCGGATTTTGCAAAGTACTTGTCAAGATTGTTTACATCTATTAACGTCTTACCCATATGCCCTTCTCCTTCAAATAATCCTTAACCTCGCCGATTGTCAGCTCACGGAAATGGAAAAGTGTTGCCGCAAGCGCAGCATCCGCACCTGTTTTCTCAAACACATCCGAAAAATGCTCCAGTTTTCCGCAGCCTCCGCTGGCAATTACGGGAATGTTCACCGTTTTTGAAATGATGTCCGTAAGCTCTATGTCAAAGCCGTTTTTGGTGCCGTCTGCATCCATGCTTGTAAGCAGTATTTCGCCGCAGCCAAGACTTTCAACCTCTTTTGCCCACTGGATCGCATCTATTCCCGTGTCAGTTCTGCCGCCGTGTATGTATACGTTAAAGCCTGTATCGGTTCTCTTTGCATCAATGGCAACCACCACACACTGAGAACCGAATTTTTCAGCAGCACGTGCAACAAGATACTTGTCCTTAACTGCCGCAGAATTCACCGCAACCTTGTCTGCACCTGCATTGAGCATACGCCTGTAGTCCTCAACGTCGCTTATTCCGCCGCCTACCGTAAGAGGCATGAATACCTTGCGTGCAGTTCTCTCAACTACGTCAACCATGGTCTTTCTCTGCTCGTGGGATGCGGTTATGTCAAGAAATACAAGCTCGTCTGCACCCTGAGTGTTGTAAAACTCCGCCGTTTCAACCGGGTCGCCTGCATCTCTCAATCCTACAAAATTTACACCTTTTACTACCCTGCCGTCTTTTACGTCAAGACAGGGAATTATTCTTTTTGCTAACATATTTACTCCTGAAATTAGTTTTATGTCGGGTTAATGTTGCTTTCTTGAAAGAAAGCTCCGCAAAGAGCTTTATTTTGCTGTCGCCGTTCAAAAAACGCTTTTCGGCTGTCTGACAAAGCTCTGTGCAAAGCGGTTCTCGAACTTGCTTACAGAATTTCTCTCAGCTTGTCGAGGAAAGCTTCCTCTCCAAAGGTGTTAATTTTGAAGAACATTGCCTGACTTCCTCCCGATGTAATTGCCGAAAGTTGAAGGGTATCTCCTGTGCCAAACAAGGTCACGCTCATACTCACCCTGTTTTTTCCCATATAGCTGTACCGTTCAAACACCCTTACGCTGCAGCGTGTGTCACCAATGCGAAAATCGCTGCTTTCCTCAAGGCTCGCCGATATACTTCCGTTTAGTATACCGTCCTCGATTTTATGTAATATTTCATCAAAACTTCCTGTAATCGTTTTTTCTAATTTTGCCATTGTTGCATATTACCCCTTATGTGTCAGCTCCACAGCCTCTTTCAAATCCAGAGTACCGTCGTATATGGCTCTGCCTGCGATAGCACCGTAAAGATTCATATCACGCAAGTTTCTTATGTCGTCAATGTTGTGCACACCGCCGGACGCCGTGATATCGCACCCTACACTTTTTGATAGAGCACCAAGCTGTTCAAGATTGGGACCTTCAAGTGTTCCGTCCTTTGAAATGTCTGTGAAAATGATGTTCTTGACGCCTTCCGACTCCATTTCCTTGGCAAATTCAATGTAATCCTTGTCGGAATCCTCAAGCCAACCCGAAACACTCACCTTGCCGCCTTTTGCATCAATGCCAACAGCAATTTTTTCGCCGTATTTGTCAACGGCTCTTTTTAAAAACTCCCTGTCACGGAGTGCCGCAGAGCCTAAGATTACACGGGAGATTCCGATGTTCAGATACATGTCCACCGTTTCCATGTTGCGTATTCCGCCGCCAAGCTCGATTGGAACGCTTGTAAGCTTTGCAAGTCGTGCAAATAAATCACGGTTGACGGTTGTGCCTTCCTTTGCACCGTCAAGGTCAACCATGTGGATGTATCCCGCACCTGCTTGTTCAAAGCTTTTTACGGTTTCCTCGGCACTTGAAGCGACCTGTCTTGCCGTGTCGTATTCTCCCTTGAAAAGACGGACGCATTTTCCGCCTAAAATGTCTATTGCAGGTAAAATAATCATGTTTTTCTCCTATATTTCTCTGACAAACTTTGTAAAGCTTTTCAGCATGTCAAGTCCCACCTTTTCACTCTTTTCGGGGTGGAACTGAGCACCGAAGACATTTTTGCCGTTACCGATTACTGCAGGAATTTCCTCGCCGTAGAAGGTGTGAGCACACAGACTTTCACGGCTGTCAAGCACCGCCTTAAAGGAGTGTACAAAGTACACGTAATCTCCGTTTTTGGTGTTGGAAAACAGAGGACATTTTTCGTCGTCAATAACAAGGTCATTCCAACCCATATGGGGAATTTTAAGACCTGTATCCGTTATTTTTTCGCATCTGCCGTGTATAAGACCAAGCCCTTTTGTTGTTCTGACCTCATCGCTTTCATCAAGCAAAAGCTGCATGCCAAGGCAAATACCAAGCAGCGGCTTTTCCTTAACGGTGCAAAGCTCAATTATTTTGTCTGCCGCACCGCTGTCAAACAGCACCTTAGATGCGTCGGGAAAAGCACCCACACCGGGCAGAATCAAGGCATCCGCACCGTCCAAATCTCTGAAATCAGAACTGATAACAGCATCCTCTCCGATAAAATCAAAGGCATTCTTCACGGAATGAAGATTGCCCATTCCATAGTCAATAATTACAGTTTTCATAAAACACCTTTTGTACTCATAACATCATCTGAAATAATGCGAAGGGCATCTCCCACACATTTGCCGCAAGCCTTGTAAAGAGCCTCTGTCACATGGTGGTCGTTGTCGCCGTACATCTTCTTTAAGTGAAGGGTAATGCCTGCATTCATGGCAAGTGCACGCATAAATTCCACGGTAAGCTGAGTGTCGTAAGTGCCTACCGCATCCGCCTTGAAATCGCTGTCAAAGGCAAGAAAAGCACGTCCCGAAAAATCAAGAGCACACATAACAAGTGCCTCGTCCATGGGAAGAAGAATGTCTGAAAAACGCTTTATTCCCTTCATATCCCCTGCCGCCTGTTTGAGTGCCGAGCCGAGAACAATTCCGATGTCCTCCACCGTGTGATGACCGTCTACCTCAAGGTCGCCCTTGCATTTGAGTGCAACCTCAAAGCCGCCGTGGGAAGCAAATGCCGTCAGCATGTGGTCAAAAAATCCTATGCCGCTTGTGCCCGATAATGAGCCTTTTGTGCCGTAATCAAGTACCTTGATGGATAATTCAATGTCAGTTTCGCCCGTTTTTCTTTTAATAACAGCTTCTCTCATAACAATCCGCCTTTACTTGTTGAATTTACGAAGATTATCAATTACAAGACCGTTTTCTTCGTCCGTACCGCTTGTAATTCTAAGCGCACCGCCGTCGATGCCGAATTTTCTTATAAGCACGCCGTTCTGACGTAAAAATTCCTGTTTTTCTTCCGCCTTTTCATCCCTGTAGAATACAAAGTTTGTATATGTTTTGTCGGGACAGCCAAGACCAAGCTCCGAAATCTGTCTGTGCATTTTTTGAGTTGACTCACACAGCCTCTCAGTACATTCGTCAAGATATGCCTTTTCTCTCAGCAAAATCTCCCCGTAAAGCTGTGACACACCGTTTACATTGTACGGACTTTTTACCGCAAAAAACATGTCACAAAACCGCTTGTCCGCCACAATAAAGCCAATCCTTAAGGATGCTGCCCCCAACGCCTTTGACAGCGTTTTAAGAACAATTATATTGCTGTACTTTTCGGTTTCGTTAAGAAAGCTCTCGCTGTGCTTTATGCAGGCAAAGTCCATGTACGCCTCGTCCACAACCACAATTGTGTCGGGACAGCTTTCGGCAAACCTTTCAATGTCAGCCTTCAGCTCAATCTTACCCGTGGGATTGCAAGGGTTCGAGAAAATCACAAGCTTTACGCCGTTTTCCTTAACTGCCTTTACCGCCTTGTCAAAATCCACCGAATAATCCTCGTTTTTGGGACAGCTTACAACCTTCATTCCCGCAAGGGATGCATAAAATGCATACATCGAAAAGTCGGGAGTAAAGGTCATAACGGCACTGCCTGCATCAAGAAAACAGTTCATGAGAAGGCTTATAATCTCATCCGAGCCGTTGCCCACACACACATTCCCCGTCTTTAAACCGTAGTAAGCACAAAAGGCTTCCTTCAGCTTTGAAGCATGGGGGTCGGGATAGCGGTTGAAATCAAAATCGGCTACCGCTTCCGACAGTTTTTTTCTTATTTCGGCACTTAACGGGATAAAGCTTTCGTTGGCATCAAGACGTGCCTTGTATTTGCCTGTATCCACATTGTACGGCTCTATGTTTTTTAATTTGTTTGCAAATAGTTTTTCATTGAACATGTTTTTTCTCTTTTCTGTTTTAAAGTAACACTATATCCGCCAACAATAATACATTAATTAAATCTAACCTTAATTGAATTTGCGTGAGCAGTAAGACCTTCGCTTTCTGCAAAACGTACAATGTCATCCTTATATTCCGTAAGACCTTCACGGGAGTAGAAAATCACGCCGGACTTTTTAATGAACGTGTCAACCGATAAAGGTGAAGCAAAACGTGCAGTTCCGTTTGTGGGAAGCACGTGGTTTGTGCCTGCAAAATAATCACCCAAAGGCTCGGGTGAATACTCACCGAGGAAAATTGAGCCTGCATTTCTCACCTTGTCAAGGTCAGCCATGGGATTTTTTGTCAGCACCTCAAGATGCTCGGGTGCTATGCTGTTTGCCATTTCAAAGGCATCGTCCATGCTTTTGCACACAATTGCCGCACCGAAATTATCTATAGATTTACCTGCGATGTCCGTTCTTTCAAGTGCCGCAAGCTGTTTTTCAAGCTCGACTGCAACCTTTTGTGCAAGAGCCTCGCTGTCCGTCACAAGCACGCTTGAAGCAAGTGCATCGTGCTCTGCCTGACTGAGAAGGTCTGCTGCCACATATGCAGGATTTGCACCCTCGTCAGCCACAACAAGAACCTCGCTGGGTCCTGCAATCATGTCTATGTCAACCGTACCGTATACAAGACGCTTTGCTGTTGCTACAAATACATTTCCCGGACCTGCAATTACGTCCACCTGAGGAATTGTCTGCGTTCCGTAAGCAAGTGCCGCAACCGCCTGTGCTCCTCCGCAAAGGAATACTCTGTCAACACCTGAAATAAGTGCCGCCGCCGCAACGGGAGCAGGTATTTTCCCGTCACGCAAGGGTGTTGTCATTATAATTTCCTTTACCCCCGCAACCTTTGCAGGAATGCAGTTCATAAGCACGCTTGAGGGATATGCCGCACTTCCGCCGGGAACATAAATGCCTGCTCTTCTCATGGGCGTAATTCTCATGCCGATGGTCTTGTCCTTATCCTCGTCCATGAAGAAGGTCTTTCTCAACTGCTTTTCATGGTATTTTCTGATGTTTTCAGCAGCCCTTACCATGGTTGCATATAAATCCTTGTCAATGCCCTGTGCCGCCTTTTCAAGGTCAGCCTTTGACATTTCAAGAGTTTGAGGGGTAAGAGAAACCTTGTCGAATTTTTCCGTGTATTCAAGAACAGCCTTGTCGCCGTTCTCTCTCACGTTGTCTAAGATTTCGTTTACAGTATCTATAACCCACTTTTCGGGACTTTGTGCTCTTTTGGAGAGCTTGCCGAGAAATTCATCGCACTCGGCTGTTCCTAATTTATATATGTTAAGCATTTTATTTTCCTCTTTGTGTCATTTTAAAGCACATCGGCAATGCTGTCAATAATCTTGTCAATGCCGTTCTTTTTTAATTTAAGGCTTGCGGGATTTACAATGAGTCTTGCACTGATGGGTGCAACGTCACACACAA
>JAZNIM010000180.1:0-18806 GCA_045577475.1 Eubacteriales bacterium
TTATATTATATCATATTTTTTCGTTTTTTGCAAGCAAAAAATTACCGCTGACGGGTTTGTCAGCGGTCTGAGGCGGAGAAAACTCCGCCTTATCAATATTATTCAATTATGTATGGTTCGCCCTCAAATTTTGTCCAGTCAACAAGTGACTTCATCCATTTACCATACTTGATTTCAAGCTCTGCCTGTGCTTTATCAAACATGGTAATGGGATAGATTTTTGTTGCAACGCTTCTGAAGTTCCAATCATTTTCTTCAATAAGCTTCAGTGCATTATTACAGCCATCCAACAACAACTGCCATTCTCTCGGATGAGTGCTTAACATATCAATAGCTTTTACATTCAACTGCTGCACATCTACCAATCGCTTTTCTCCCGTATGATATGCGCCGATAGCCAACTGTCCGCACTGTGCAGTTAAATTGATAGCCAAATCCAAGGATTCGTTGGTTTCTCCCCATTCCATTACAAGAGGAAAGCCTTTCTGTGAGTTGAACACGCCTGCAACCGCCGACGTTGTTGCCGACAGATACTTTGCCTTAACCTCGTCGGGTGTATAACATTCCTTTGCACCGTATTTTTTTGCATTTTCAAGACATTCTTTTCTTATGTCAACTGCAACAACATGTGCACCTCTTTTTGCTAAAAGGCTTATTGCTCCGCAGCCCATATATCCGCAGCCCACAACGCAAACCTTATCTCCGATGACGGGAATTCTCACCTTGCTCACCGCACTGAAAAGACAGCCGAGAGGCTCTAAAATTGCTTCTTCATCTGTTACGCTCTCAGGAATTACACTGCAATTAGCCTCATCGGCAACTATGTATTCAGCTCCGCCGTAAAGCGGTCCGCTTACTCTGTCACCCACTTTTACTCTTTTACAGCCGGAACCCACCTCGGTTACAACTCCCATACCCTCATGGCCAAAGCTTGAGCCTTCCTTTGCGGTTGACCATGCGTAATGCTCTGACATACAAACTCCGCAGTATTTAATTTTAACAATAACCTGCTCGGGTCTTTCAATAGTAGGCATTTCCACTTCAATAAGTTTATTTTGTTTAGGACCTACAGAAACCAACTTTTTCATATCAATCGCTCCTCTTTATTTGTGCTTTTTTCTAATTGTACTATATCATCATACAATTTGAAACGGGTGATACAAACTCAAATATTGACAAAACAAACTTTTTATAATAGAATTATAGTGAATAATTCATCAACACTATGGGAGATATCATTATGAATACAGATTTATGTGCTAAATGTAAAATGCCTCTCAACTATTGCAAGCCCCATTCTCACCCCTCTTGGGAAATAATTCTATGCACTTCAGGTCATTCAACTGCTTTTATCGGCGACAAAGAATACACCGCGGTTGAAGGAAGTATTATGGTAATACCGCCCGGCATCACACACTCAAACATTTCAGATGTTTACTTTACGGATATGTTTATGTCTGCGAAAAAGCTTGACTTTTATGACGTGGTTTTTACTCATGATATTGACAGCAATGTTCTTGTCCTTATGAACATGCTTCACAAAATATTGACCGAAAAAGAATTTCACTATTCAAACATCGCCGACAATCTTACCGAAACCATTTGTTCCTACATAAAAAAGCTTTCCAAAAACGAACACGGCTATCCCTTTGTAAATGATTTGAAAAATACAATTTACAACAATCTTTCAAATACAAACTTTGATTTAAAAAAAGAAATAGATGGGTACGGATACAACCCCATCTATTTGAGAAGATGCTTTAAAAAAGTTCTGGGAAAACCGCCGCTTGAATACATGACAGAACTAAGAATACAACAAGCCAAGATTCTATTAATTCAAAACACCTTTGTAAGCATTGAAAACGTAGCACATTCCTGCGGTTTTAATGACAGCTTTTATTTTTCAACTTGTTTTAAAAAGCACACGGGTATTTCGCCGATGAGGTACAGAAAGAGCTATTTTCTCAATGAATGATTCAGTATGGCGGGCAATAAAACAAAAAAACGTGTAACTCCGATTTGGAATGTTCCAAAACAAGTTACACGTTCACAAACTTTGATACAATGCACCGGGCGGTGCATTTTTTATTTAGTTAAGTTTCATTGTGAAAAGATAAGTTTCGGAGTTGAATTTTTATAAAACTAAACTCACAAAAGAACCCGAAATCGTGCCATCGGGCATTTTCACAGGATTTATGGAAAATCTGTTTTTTAGCCACAAACGATGAGAAGGAATATTGTCAATATCACAATAAGCACGAACTTGATATACTTGTTCCTTTGTGGCAATTTCTGTAATTTTGCTCAACATTTCAGACGCAACGCCCTGGCAACGAAGATTTGTGTATATAACCTCAATTATATTTATAAATATTTCATATTTTTCAACAGGTGCCGGAATTTCTCTTTTAAATGCCCAAAGAAATCCAACAATAGTATCTTCAATCATAGCAATAACAAAATAACCGTCATCTCGAATTACATTTTTAACATGAGGATAGTCGCTTAATAACTGTTGTTTTTCAATTTCTGTGCCAATGCGAATAATTATGTTATTATGCATTTTTGTTTTCCTTTGCCGTGTTAATAGATGCTATGAGAATTCTTTTTATTTCAATACATCTATCTAAAATCATTTTATCTGAATAATATCCGCTTTCAATCAAAAGTTCAAGCCAATACTCTGTCTCGGAACATTCCTTAAGTGCGATGTGTAGCTTCGCTACAAAGTCTGCTTTTCCATGAGCATAAAAAGCTTCACGAATATTTGCACCGATGCTTGTACCCGAACGTAAAAACTGATTGATAAGTGCACTTTCACATCTTGCTTCTCGTAGTACCTTGCAAGCACGAATCACCTCTAAAGCAAACGCTTTTGATTTTGTCATCAAAGGACTTTCCGACATAGTACACACCTCCTGTTGATTTTGCTCTATTATACCATAAAACTTATTACTTTTCAACCTTTATAATAAAAAATGCTTTTCGCCCAGCGAAAAGCTACCTTACTTCTTCACTATTCACTATTACTTATAACCTTGCCAAAAATCCCGCAGGGTTAGTGAAAAGTGAAGAGTGAAAAGTGAAAAAGTAAAAATCCCACACTGGCGTGCGGGATTTTTGGCTGGGACGGTTGGACTCGAACCAACGAATGGCGGAGTCAAAGTCCGCTGCCTTACCGCTTGGCGACGCCCCAGTGTTGTGTATTAAATTGCAACGCTGTTATTATACACTAAATTTAAGGGGTTGTCAAGACAAATTTTCAAAAACTCACAAGGTTTCCTGCATCAGCTTTTGGATGTCGCTTTTGTTCGCAAGGTTTTCTCTCATTGCCGTTGCCGCACCGCAGACATTACCCAACTTCAGAGCATATTCATATCCTTCCTCTGCACCTGCAAGAAATCCTGCAACCATACTGTCCCCTGCTCCTACTGTATTTACGGGTGTTATTTTATGTGCCGGGATTTTTTGCACATTGCCGTTTTCGTCCAAAAGCAATGCACCTTGTGCACCCATTGATACAAGCACATTTACAGCACCCATGGTTTTAAGCTGTCTTGCCGCATTTATAACTTCATCATCACTGTTTACGGTACAGTCAAGCAGTTCGCAAAGCTCTGCCTTATTGGGTTTTATGAGAAACGGCTTGTACTTCAGACAATTAAGTAACTTTTGCCCCGTTGTGTCCACCACAAGATGTACGCCTTTTTGCGAAACAAAACTGCATATGTCCTCGTAAATGCTGTCAGGCGAGCCTTTGGGTGCACTGCCTCCCATTACAAGCGTGTCGCCGTCTGTAAGGCTTTGGAGTTTGTTATACAGCTTTTTCAGGTCATCGTCGGTTACTGTAAAGCCGGATGCATTTATCTCGGTTATAGCTTTGCCACGCACCTTAACATTTATTCTTGTGTTGCCGCCGCTAACATGCACAAAATCGGTTTCAAGTCCCAGATTTTTAACCTGCCTTTCAAGCTCATCCCCCGTAAATCCGCCTACAAAGCCAAGTGCCGTTGAAGTCAATCCAAGCTCTTTAAGAACAAATGACACATTTATGCCTTTACCGCCGAAGGTTATGCTCTCGGATTTTGAACGGTTGGTTTCTCCGTAAAGCACCTTCTCGCAATCCATTACGTAGTCAAGGCAAGGGTTAAGTGTAAGTGTATATATCATCTTTCCTCCGATAATTCAACATATATTTAAATCGCCCACCGAAAACAGTGGGCGAGATTTGGTATTTTCAGTGGTTTTGCCGTCCTCCTTATTGACGGCAAAACGGCAATTCAGCACATTAAACCACTTGTGCACAGAACGAACCAAGAGTAGTTTTGACCGCTTGCGTATATGGCGGTCAAACCGGCCTGGACGAGAACCGATAATCAGTTATCATCAAGAGTCGCCTACGACATTCGCCGCGGGGCGTACCCCGCTCACGCCCAGAACATTCCGCCGGGTTTGTCTTCTTTGATGATTACACTCTTGAGGAAGTTGATAGCTTTTTCAAGACCTTCGGTGCAGGTCATTACGCTGTCCTCATGCTCAATTGCAAGGCTCTTGTTGTAGCCTACAAGCTGAAGCATGGAAACAATATCTCTCCAGAAGGTTTCGCCGTTGCCGTAACCGAGAGAACGGAATACCCAAGAACGGTTGATTTCATCGGAGTAGTGCTTTGTATCAAGTACGCCGTTAACGGCAGTATTTGTCTTGTCAATGCGTGTGTCCTTTGCATGGAAGTTGAAGATTGCCTTTTCCTTACCGAGAACACGGATAACCTCAACAGGATCCATTCCCTGCCAGATAAGGTGGGACGGGTCAACGTTTGCACCGATTGTAGGACCTACTGCTTTTCTGATTTTAAGCATTGTTTCCGTATTATAAACGCAGAAGCCGGGATGCATTTCAAATGCAATCTCGTTTACGCCGTAGCCCTTTGCGTATTCTGCTTCCTTCTGCCAGTAAGGAATAAGCACGTCATTCCACTGCCATTCAAGGATGGAAAGAAAATCATCGGGCCAGGGGCATGTAACCCAGTTGGGGTACTTTGCGTTTTCACTGTCGCCGGGACAGCCTGAGAATGTAATAACCGTAGGAATTTCAAGCTCATTTGCAAGAATACAGGTTCTTTCAAAGTCGTCGTGGAACTTCTTGGCAATTTCCTTGTTGGGATGAACTGCGTTGCCGTGACAGGAAAGTGCACTGATTGTCATATCGTGCTTCTTGAAGGTATCCTTGAATGCCTGAAGCTTTGCTTTGTCACCCAGAAGCTCCTCTCTGTGGCTGTGTCCGTCACCGGGGAAGCCGCCGCATCCCATTTCAACGGATTCAACACCGAGATTTTTAAGATAACCGAGAGCCTCATCAAGGCTGCGGTCATAAAGAGGTACTGTAATTACACCGAGTTTCATTTTTTTATCTCCTTTACAGATTGTATTTTTTGTTTATCTAATTATATCGTATACAGGCAATTTTGTCAATAAATACTTGAAAATTACTTGACATCAAATATCCATAATGATATACTCTTCACGATGAAAGGAGTGTATTTCAATGCCTTATGAGTCATTACACATATCTAATGCTAAAATAAATGCAGGTGCAAAGAGTCCCTTTAAGCTCTTACACATTACCGACTTTCACATTTGTCTTTGCGATGAAAGAAACGACAGCAGAAAAATGGAGCTTGCACAGAACCGCAACAAGTCTTTTGCCAAGACTCAGGTTAAATTCTTTGAGGGTGCTGTTGCATATGCAAAGGAAAACAATCTGACAATTATTTGCACTGGTGACATATGCGATTTTGTTTCTTATGCAAATTCCGACTATGTAAAAAAAGCTTTTGACGGTACTGACTACATTTTTGCAGTCGGCAATCATGAGTATTCACAGTATGTTGGTGAAGCTTTTGAAGATGAAGCTTATAAAATGCAGTCCTTTGATAAGGTTCAGCAAATGCATCCGAACAAAAACCTCCGCTTTGATTCAAGAATAATCAACGGTGTAAATATTATAACACTTGACAATGTTTATTACAACTTCACATCATTTCAAACTACTGCTCTTGAAAGAGAAATAAAAAAAGGTTTGCCGATTATTCTTGCCATGCACAATCCGATACACACAGATGAGCTATACAACTACATGATGTCTGAAAAGCAAAGACCGTGTGCTTACCTTGTGGGTACACCGGAAAACATGCTTGAGCCTTATCCGCCAGACAGATATATTCAGCAAAAGCCAAATAAAGAAACACTTGAATTTATCGAGTTTGCCTCAAAACAAACCCTAATTAAGGGTGTCATTGCGGGACACCTTCACTTTGATTATGACACAGTTCTTCCCTGGCAGGGCGGCATTCCTCAGATTTGCACCTGTGCGGGTTATTACAATGCAGCACGTGAAATTGAAATTTTTTGATAGCACCACCGGTTCAGCCGGTGGTTTTCTTATACAAAGAAAGAAGCCGCTCCGAAATGAAGCAGCTTCCCGTTTGAAAAACAAATTATTCCTTAGTAAACGCAACCTGACCGTTTATTGTAGTATAAGAGCCATCGGTATACTCAATGTAAATGTTGGACATTACAATCTTGGATAACAGGTTGTACTCATCCCAGCAAATAGAGTCCTTGTAGAGAGAAACATAGCCGTAGATGTAATCTTCATTATAATAAAGAGATTCTGTGTAGTTGTTTCCAATATCACAGTAGAAGTATCCGCCGTATTTGTTGTAGAAATATACATCACAGGAGAAGTAGTCTATTGTCTTGCCTGTGTTGTTGTAAAAATCAAAGTAAACATTAACGTCATCATAGCTTCCCACATCAAAGTAACCGTCAATTGTAACAGCATAGGGAGTGGTTTTCCAACCAACACTTGTCCATTCCCATACCTTTGCCTTTGGAATGTACTGGGATTCGCCAAGGGAGTATACCCACTGATAGCAGTCGCTCGGGTCTTCGTACCAGCCAACTGCCTTGTGAGCCGCCACCTGCGACTGAGGAACATTCAGGGTTCTGCCGTCCATTGCATACATTGTAACAACAGGCTCAGTGAACCAGCCAACCGCCTTCTCTGCTTCAACCATGGCAAGGAATACCTTCTTTGACCTTCCGTCTGCGGCATATACCGTCACCATAACGTCGTCAATGTTGGGATACCAGCCTACGGCTCTTTCCGCTTCAACCATGTAGGGAGGAATCTGCTTGCTTCTGCCGTCTGCGGCATATACTGTAACGGATTCAACCCAGCCTACAGCTTTTTCTGCTTCAAGATTTCCTATAAAGATAACCTTGCTTCTTCCGTCGGCTGCGTATACGGTAGTCTGAACATCTGCAATATTGTCGGTCCAGCCCACAGCCTTTTCCGCTTCAACTCTGTCCACGGGAACAACCTGAGTTCTTCCGTCGGGTGCATACATTGTTACCATTGGAAGGTCAGTCCAGCCTGCTGCAATATAATCGGCAGCATAGTCCTCGTGTATAAGAATCTGCGTGCCGTAAATGTCATTCAGAAGCACATGACCGTAGAAATAGTCAAAATAGCTGCTGTTGATTCTTGTTACAGCCTGAGCATTGGTAACGCTGTAGAGAGAATAGCCATAGGGAATAGCACCATAGCCGATAGAGGTGAGCATTGAATCAGATGCAAAATTGATGGTTGAAAGGCTTGTACAGTAGCCAAAGGCATACTCGCCGATAATGCTTACGGATGAGGGAATTGTAATTGTCTGAAGGCTTACACAGCCACCAAAGGCATCGTCACCTATACTTCCCACAGTTTCCGGGATTGTTACGCTTTCGAGAGAAGTACAATCCATAAAGGTATAATCGGGGATATAGGTAAGTGATACGGGAAGGTTGACCTTTTTAAGATCAGGGCAATTTTTGAATACGCCTGTGCCGAGATTCTTTACAGAGCCGGGCACAAGAATGAAGGCAAGATCATAAACCTCTTCAAAAGCCCCGTCGTACAGTGTTTCAACGGTATACGGAATTTCAACGCTTGCAATCTTATAGCCTGTGAATGCGTTGCTTGCGATTTCGGTTACGGGAACGCCGTAAATATCCGAAGGAATAACTACATCCTCCGCTATAGCATCGCTGTATATGCTTACACCGTCATAACCCAAAATAGTAATTCCTTTGCCGTTATGGAAGTAGGAAAACTTACCGTAGGTTTCTGCTCCTGCAACAAGCATAAGTAAAAGAACACATGCTGTAACTGCAAGAATCGTTAAAATTTTCTTTTTCATTTTATGCCTCCGATTTTCCCAAAAATGGAATATTTTGTATACACATCAATTATAGCACCCACATTTAGTTTTGTAAATAGCCAAAAGCTGATTTTTTAACGTTTTTTTGAAAAAATGTATCAATATTTCACTTTTATATCAGAACTTGAAATCGGGGTTGGGATGGCCGTCACACAGGCTGAAATACCTTTTGATTACAGGACGGTAAGGATGTGTTTGATTTTGTACAAATCTCAAAAGCTTTGGGGCTTTGATTGCATTGTACATTGCCATCTGCCCTGATGGAGGACATACGTAATCGCCAAGACCTGCCTCAATGTAAACGGGACATTTGAGATAGCTTGCAGCAAGACCTGTATCATAATAATTCATTGCAACACTTGGGTCGGGACGCCAGCCTCTCATTCTCTTTTCTTTTTCAATTGCAAACAAGTCAACGCACCATGCAACATTCAAATAGCATTCGCTTGCATATCCGCAGTGAGCAGCTAAGTGACAAGCCTGCATACCGCCCTGGCTTCCGCCGATAAAGATGTAATCCTTCTTGTTCAATAATTCGTGGTCTTTGAAAATAAAGAAAGCCTGCATATCCCGAAGCATCATTTTGTACCAATAGCTTGTTCGGGGATTTTTGTTTTCTTCTGCAATAAAGCCGTAGTTTTGGTATAAAGTTGTCTTTATTTCGTTGTATTGTTCAGCAGTCAACCCGTTTTCCACGTCGTGGGAATTGACACCGATAACCATTGAATCGGAGGAATACCCCAAAGGAGCACTTGTCATGCCGTAACCCAAAAAGTTCATTCTCAGCTTAAGAGAGCCCGGCTTTGCATTTTTGGGATAGGTCACAATTAACGACAGAAATTTTCCTGCAGTGGTTTCAAACCTCATATCCTTGGCAATAAAACCGTCTGCTGCTTCAAGGTCTTTTTCATAAATCACTTTTACGGGAATTGACCTTGCTTCATTCGTTAAGCTTTCCCAGAATTCAAAATAATCATCAGGAGTATCCGTGCAAAGACGGATTTTGTCAACGTCAGCACCTGCACCGCCTTCAAAAACGTCTATTCCCTCTATAAGTTGCTTATTTTCGTCAAGTGCCTTTGCTATAACTCTTACAAAGCCATCGGTGTTACAGCATGTTTTTACACAAAAATAACCGTCATCCTCACAAGCAACAATGCTTTCGGACGCCGCCCCGTCATCTCCTGCACATTTTACGCTTATAAAGGGAACGGGAACAAGGGTATCCCCTGTTTTTACACAAAGCCTGAAAATCATTTCCTCGCCCGCTTTGTAGCTGATGGGATTTTTGTCTGTTTCACAGTCAAAATAAATCTTGCCGTTTTCGCTGATACCGTTAAGAAAATTTCTTACGTCTTTTTCAATACTCATAATTGTATCCTTCTTTCATGTTTTTACATTTATCGTTCTTTCATGTATCTGGATTTTTATTGCCTTTGAAAAATCATATTCCGCTATTTCACAATACAACTGTTGTGCATCGTTTTTGTCACAAAGCAT
The DNA here is from genome assembly GCA_045577475.1 of Eubacteriales bacterium. GTDB lineage: Bacteria > Bacillota > Clostridia > Oscillospirales > CAG-382 > UMGS1387. Next base: position 9,767 of record JAZNIM010000180.1, read on the forward strand.
GCCGATTAGCACCTTCAAGCCTTCCTGTGAAAGCACCGTATCACTAAAAAAATTCCCGTAAACTATGCTTAAAAAAGCCTCTTTAAGAGTGTTGCTGTCATGACACTTCGGCTTTCCGAAATAAAGGTCAATAACAGCATGTGCAATACATCTACATGCCGTAAGGTCACTGTAACAGACCTCGGCAAGGGACATAACAAGGTCAAAAGTTCGGCACTTAGCAATGTCCTTCAATTTCTCCTTATTATAAGTGGTGTGACGTCTTGATTTATATTGCCGCTCAAGGCATAAGCAAACCTCACTGATGAATGCCAAGCATATATATTCACAAGCTTCATCAAGGCAAGCACCGTCAATCGGACAAAGGCCGGATATTCTGTCAAGAGCATAGGCATAGAATGATATGAGCCGTATATTTTCAGCAAGCTGGAAAGCACAGTGCACATACAGCTTGGAAAACAGTTTCTTTTTCATATAAGGGTTAGAACTGAGAGCACCGATAAAATCAAGCTTAACAAGGCTGCTTATACAATGCTCGGAAACAGAAAATTTTCCGTCTGTAATAAGACAGGAAAGCAACAGCGGATTTTGGCTTTTTTCAAGAACCGACACGATTGTGCCGGCATATTCACCGGAATGCTTTTCACTGTTACAGTCATATCCATGCTCAACGCAAAACCTTGCTTTATCCAACAGCTCGTCAAGCATCTCATCCGAAAGAGAAGCAAAAGACTTATCAATATTGGGATTTACTTGTTCTATGGAATAAAAATCAAAGAACTCGTCAAAGCCACGTGTTAATCTGTTGTAAAACAAAGAAAGCTGTGTCAAAAACTGCTTTGCAAGGTTATAGATGTTTCCCCTGCGAAAGGAAGCATTTATGTTTGGCATGCTTTTGAAAGTATTCAGAAATTCCAACGACAGCTTACCGAATGAACGGTAAAGACCAAGTGTGTCCGCATCATTAAGAAGGTTTATTCCACTCGACTGCATGCAAACACCTTCGGGAGAAAAAGCTTGGAAGTTCATAAAGGAATCGCAGCAGATATCCATAACCCGTGTTAAAACCTGCAAGCGATACCCAACGGAAAAGCTTCCCGTTTTAAGTACACACGGTATTTTATTAAGTGTATCTTCAAGCAGTCGGTATATATACTTACAATCCTTAGTACCATCAGCTTGTGAAAAACGTACAAAGGAGATGCATACTTCCGTTATATCAAGCAATGCACAGATTCTTGGCGTATAATTGGGTGTTTTTCCATAATTAACCGAGTAATTTGCGTATATATAACGTCTGTAATTACCGGAAACGACCTGTTGAAAAAGAAAAGCAACATAACTTTTATTGTAAAGAAAAAGCGAACCGAAAGCTTCGCCATCGTGCAGTTGTCCGTTCCTTGAAGCTACATATGACATAACAAGATTGTAAATACGTTTTTTATATTTTTTGTCGGATTTTGAAAAGTAGCCGTAAATATCAAGCAGACTTCCCGAAAACGAAAGTTTTTCCTGTTCACTTTGGCTTTTATCTTTTTTGTTCTTGCAAGCAGCCGCCGTATTGTCTGACAGCTCACGGTCTGAAAAGCGGGAAATACAACGAATTAAGTGCGGGCAGTTTTCAGCATCCGGCTTCAGTTCATCTAAGACAAAGCGTATAATGGATTTATCCATATATATGCTGCCATCGGATAGCTTTTTGACGAATCCCAGCCTCATGAGTCTTGATATTCTTGCACCGAAAGAGCCTGAGAAAACAGCTCCCGTCCTGTTTGTATAAATACAGCTTTGCTTTTTGCAAACACGAATATCCTCTTTACCATACTGCATAATAACCGCCAAGCTCATAAGCAACTCATTTTCCTCTTTTGAAAAGCCTGCAAGACGGTAAAACAGCCTGATATAAAATGTACTTTCGCCGTTGTCCACAGCCTTTATCCACTCCGTCATGCGTTTTTCATCAAAGCCAAATTCCTTCATAAAGCAACATGCAAGAAAAAGAGCGTGAGGATTATTATTCAGCAGGGTGCACAGGCTACTGTATTCTGCACTCTGAGAAACACAAGGTACATTTGGAATATGGCGAATTTCACAAATCCTGTTTTTATCGTATTTCGGGTCAGTGTCAGAACTGATTAGAACCCTGAACCCCCTATCCGCAAGTGTATATACATATTCGGGAACTGCCTCGGTGTCAACGCCGTCGATTATTATAAACGCTTCCCTATCCGAAAGGCTGAGAAGGAGCTGCTCGGCACTTTGCGTACAAAAGTAAGACAGAGAAAGCTTGTCTGCGTAATCAAGCACCCGTGAAAAAATTCGTATCAAACAGTCTTTTACAAAATAGCTGTCATTGGCATCATCCTCGGCTTCTCTGAGCAAATACCCCGCCTTATTAAAGCAGGCAAAAATTACAGCTGAGTGTTTTTTACGTATTTCATAAGCAAAACGGCGGAGTATGTGCGTCTTCCCCGTACCAACGCCGCCTGTGACAAGAACTGCGGACTTACCGCTCTCAAAGGCTTTTTCAATTTTTTCAAGCGTATCTGTGTGGAAGTAGCTTTTATCGTTTAACAAGAGAAATTCGGCATCGTCCCCGCATATTATACAGCCGTATTTTCTTCTTTTATCGGGGCACAAGCAAGTAACCGTATTTTGCAGCAATAGTTTTTCGGTCATTGTATATATTTATCCGTTCAAACAATTATTTTTTACGTTTAGAAAAGGTTGCTGCATAAAAGTGCAACAACCCTTGATTTCATTGACAGAAGATAATTATTCCTTATTCATTTCATCGGGGTCGGAAAACTCGGCCTCAATTTCCTTCTTTGCAATACCGCCCTCAGCTGCACCGAACTTACTGTCTGCACGCACGAGCAACTTTGTAACAATACCTTCGCAGGCACAGTAAAGAAGAATTACACCGATAATACGGGTAATTATGTCATTTGCAAGATTTCTGGTAAGAATGAGCACAATTCCGAGAATTGCATTTATAACACAGGGTACAAGAAGCTTTTTGAACAAAGTGCTGTTGGTCTTACGAAAGGAAAACGCAGTATACAGCTTGAGAAGGCTGAACACAAGCATACATATTCCCGCAGTAAGAGGAAGCACCGAAAAAATGGGACTCTGAAAAATCACGAGAATAAGTCCCAAGGCAAGATAAGCAAGGGCAGAAAATGCATTCAAAAGCGAGCTTTCCTTTTTAATGCACTTATAAAGATAAAAGCATGCCGCAACAAGGCAGACTGTTCCCAGTACATAAAAAATCGTATCCGCAACCGTCTGTGGGAAGAATGTAAGAACGAGACCCAGAGCTATTACAACAACCGTTCCCACGACACCGCTTTTAAAAATCTTTGAAAAAAGCTTTTTCATATAATTCACTCCTAAAAAAACATTCTGTTTCTCACTGTTATTATAACAAAGTGTGATATTTCCGTCAAGTCTTACGGCAAAAAAAAGAGAAATTATGGCTTAATTGGTATGATTTGCACAAATTATGTAATTATGTGACCTTGACAAATTATTTGTGTTGTAGTATAATTAAATGAATTAACGATAGAAAGAAGTGCTTATTGTGAAAAGCAAGTCTTCGATATTTTTCTGGATACTTTATGATGTAATGATACTGTGCGTAAGCATGATGCTGTCTGTTCTTATTGCACGCAATTTCAGTATCGGCGAATTTATGAGTGCAATTGACGGCAGGGAATTTATAACCTTCCTGCTTGCGGTGCTTCCACATGTTCTGGTTATGGGTGTGACTCACACCTACAGAGTTCTGTGGCAGTATGCAGGCTCTTATGATTACATAAAGCTTGCTCTTGCACCCATATTTACATCGGTTATGCTTGTTGTTTCCGCTTTGATATTCAATGACATAGCATTGGGAATTAACGTTTATGTTATTAACCTTTTCCTGTCTGTAACATTTGTGGTTGTTCCGAGGCTTCTTGTCAAAACCTACGTGAACATCGGCAACAGTCTTTCAAATAACCCAAAGGACAACCAGTCAAGCCGCCGTGTAATGATAATCGGTGCAGGCGAGGCGGCACGTATTCTTATTTCCGACATAACCAAAAACAAGGGCTTTTCCAACAGCAAGGTTGTTTGTGTTATTGACGACGACGAAACTAAAATTTCAAAGTTCATAAACGGCGTTGAAATTGTAGGCACACGCCACGACATTTATTCTGCGGCAAAGAAATATGCGGTTGACGTAATAGTGTTTGCCATCCCCTCTTTGGGAAGAAACGAAAGGCGTGAAATTCTCGACCTATGTGCAAAAACGGGCTGCGAGCTTAAAACAATGCCCTCGATTGACGATGTAATTCACAAGCAGGATGACAAAGAGCTTTTACATGTAAGCGACGTTAAAATTGAGGACCTGCTTGAAAGACTTCCTATTGATCTTGATGCATCGGAAAAGATGGATTATGTCAGGGACAAGGTTGTTTTAGTCACAGGGGGAGGCGGTTCAATCGGCAGTGAGCTTTGCAGACAGATTATAAGATATTCCCCAAAGCTTTTGATTATTTTCGATGTTTATGAAAACAATGCATACGATATTCTTAACGAAATAAAGACAGATTATCCCTCGGAAAACGTTCTTGCACTTATCGGCTCGGTAAGAGATTCCAAGAGAATGGAATGTGTGTTCAGCAAATACCGTCCGCAGATAGTTTATCATGCAGCGGCGCACAAGCACGTACCTTTAATGGAGGACAGTCCCAACGAAGCAATCAAAAACAACGTATTCGGTACATACAAGACAGCCCAGATGGCTGACAAATACGGTGCACAGCGTTTTGTACTTATATCCACCGACAAGGCAGTAAATCCCACGAACATCATGGGTGCCTCCAAGAGAATATGCGAAATGATTGTGCAGAGCTTTTCAAGGCACAGCAAAACCGAGTTTGTAGCGGTTCGTTTCGGAAATGTTCTCGGTTCAAACGGAAGTGTAATTCCACTATTCAAAAAGCAGATTGAGCAGGGCGGTCCCGTTAAGGTAACGCACCCTGACATCATCCGATACTTCATGACCATACCCGAGGCGGTTTCTCTTGTTCTTACGGCAGGTGCTATGGCTAAGGGCGGCGAAATCTTTGTACTTGACATGGGCAAGCCCGTAAAAATCCTTGACCTTGCAAAGAACATGATTCGACTTATGGGCTATGAGGTTGACAAGGACATTAAGATTGAATTTATCGGTTTAAGACCCGGTGAAAAGCTATTTGAGGAGCTTCTCATGGGTGAGGAAGGTCTCAAGTGCACAGACAACAAGATGATACACATCGGCAAGCCCATTGAGTTTGACGAGGAATGGTTCAAGGAAAAATTCGACGAGCTTGGCAGATGCATGTACGATGACAACTGCGACATCAGAAGTGTTGTAAGTGATATTGTTCCTACGTATCAGTACAAAAAGAATTAGTTTTTTGAGCTGCTTTCTTAATGAAGGCAGTTCTTTTTTCTTTTTGTGGTTAGTTTTTGTTTGGCAAGATGTTTCGACACTGCGGTGTCGACCTTCTTTTGACCCGCTGTCCGCAGACAGCGACCCCCCCTGCGATATAGAATTGTAACTTTAAAGCCTAAACAAAAGAAACCGCTTCACTCAGCAAAGCAGTTTCCTCAACTTATATTTACCTGTTCAACCAGTAATCAAGCACTGTTTTTTCAGTAACCCCGTATTGTTCAAGATAGTCTTCTTCAAAAGCCTTTATCGGCTCAGGTGTTACGACACCGTTGTCCTTTGTAACGGTTGCTGTATACAGAACCTCCTGTGCATTGCCGCCGCATATGATAATTTCCTTGAATTCAAAGCCTTCAAGTGCCTGTGTACAATCCTCATACAGCCTGTTAAAGGCTTGCTCATTATCAACAATGTGATACAGGCTTACAACATACCATGCTTTTTCTTCAAAATCACGGTATTGCTGAGAAGGCTTGATAATCTCACCATCCTCAAAGCAAATGCCGCAATTTGTTACCTCAAACATATCAACCGCTTCTTTGAGCCTTCCTGACAGCAGTTTTTTTCCTTCTTCCAAAAGAACACCTTCATAATAATCACGTATATTATCACGTGTTTTACTTACAAAGCAGTCATCTCTGTCACCCACAACCGAGTTTTCGTGCCTGAAGCTCACATATGTTTTATACTCTCTGTCAATGGCATCAAAGCTTGTGTGGAGGATTTGTATGCTGTCACCGTAGTTCTTTCTGATATACTCATGATTTGACATGCGTGCGGAAACAATGCCGATAATATTTCCGCAAACAAGCATATAAACTGCAAAGGTAAGCACAAGCACGGTTATACTTCTTACAGTGCACTTTTTCTTCAGCTCTGCCTTTTTTGTCTTATAGGAAGCACGCAAAAGTCTTACACCGTAAATGCTTCCAAGACTGAACAGTGCCGCAAGAGCCGAGTAAACACCGCAGAAGCCTATACTGCTTCCGTTGACGCTGAGAAGGCAAAATGAAAAAACAAATGCACAACCGCAGTTATACAAATAGCTCTTATAAAACACATCTCCCACCGCCGACATCACCGCAAGTATCGGCAAGGCTCTTATTATTCCGCTTTGGGGTATATAGGCAAGCGTTCCCGCAAAAACCAGAATTCCGCTTATCAACATTCTCAGCCCCGCAAATGGAGCTGTCTTTTTATTTTCGTTACTATTCATAACCTTTCCCTTTCATCACTTTGACATACTGAAATACTTTTTTCTGAAATCATGCGGAGTTTCCTCGTTATGATATGAAAAAAACTTCAGAAAGCTCTTATAATCCGAAAAGCCACACATTCTTGACACCTGCTTTAAGGGATACTCCGTTGTGAGAAGCACACCCTTTATGTACTTCATACGTTCGCTGTCGATATACTCCTTCAGGCTCAGTCCGAAGTTCTTTTTGAACACTCTTGAAATATAATCCTTATTATATCCGAAGTTTGCGGAAATTTCTTCAACTTCTATTTTACGTGAACAATTTTTGGAAATCCACTCTGCCACCGTTCCGCACACGGGATAGGAGGTGTTGGTATTCTTGAAGGAGGCAACATTTATTTCACTAAGCATAAGGCGTACATAACAATCAATTGCCTCACGGGGATATGTAGGCTTACTCTTTGCATGCATAAGCTGCTCCGAAAGCACCGTAAGGGTCGAGGACGAGCCAAAGGACACATGCTTCATCTGTGAAAAGCCTTCATAATCCGAAAAGAACTGTATCCAGTAAAACTGCACATCCTTATCGGCTCTTTCGTAGCCGCCATGGTATTTGCCTTTTTCCAGAACAATGCAGTCACCTTTATGAAGCTCATACCGTCTGTCCTCTTCAAATATTTTGACCGTACCCTTGATTACATATATTATCTCATCAAAGTCCACCGTTCTTGACGGGTGTATCCACCCTGCCCCTGCTTCCACAACTCCGCCCGCATCGTAGACGGCATCAAAAAAACTCATGTCGTATTTTTACTCCTTATATTATTTTGATTTCCTTGTATAAGTTTACACCAAGCGGAACTGTTTGTCAAGAATATTCTTGGTTTTGGGGACTTTTTTTGTACGACCGTCATACTTCTAAAAAAGCTATTGACAACCCACTTCATTTATAGTAAAATATTCCCCGTAAAATTTTTAAGAGGAGATATTTATGCAAAAACTGGTAGAACTCATTGAAAAGAAAGCACTCAGGTACACAGGCGAGCTTTTTTATGCCGACGGCGAATTTTTTGCCATATACGACGGCAAGATTGCAAAGCTTCCCGATTTTTCAGGGGAATTCAGAGCAATGTACAAGCTGACGGGTGCTACGGAAAGCTTTATCACATCCTATCTTGAAGACAACGGACTTGATGCCGAGTATCTTACGGACTCCCTTTCAGTTGCAAAAAGCGACCTTGAGCTTAACGAAAGAGAAATTCCCGATGGTCTGGACTACGACTCCTTCAATTATCTCATTTCCTGCGACGAGGCAGGCATTATTCCCTACAACGCATACATGGCTCTCAAAATGGTATCAGAAGGTCTGGACAGCGGTGTTTGGATGCTGCTTGACAGATACGGAGAGTACAAAAGTGCAATTCAGTACATTTCCGACGGTTGTGAGCTAATTGATTTTGCCTACACAGACGAGAACGACGACGAATACTGGGAAAGTATTATTTCAAACCTTGAGAATTACATCTTCACGGGCGGGGAGATTTTTTAACCAAAGCAAAACGGAGCCAAAAGGCTCCCTGCTGGTAAAACAGTAATTCACAATTTTTCTTGGAACAGGCATGATTTCGGTCATGCCTGTTCTGCTTTTGTCAGTACATCCACGGGAACAAAGCCGATGAGCTCGTAGGAGATATGAATCTTCTGCTTTCTTTTACCGCTGGACTTGTCGGGTGCTTCAACATAAACCGCCTTCACAAGCTCTCTGAGAGCGTAAGGCGTAAGCTCCGTAAGTTCGCTGTTTCTATTTACCCTTTGGATAAACTGTTACAAATGTTCTGCCTGTCGTTCCTGTTCTTCAATAACCTGTTGCAGACTTATGACCTCAGCCTTGAGGTCTTTTTGTTCTTGTGTGCAGCTTTTGGGCAGACAAGGCGGCGTTTGCCGCCGATTTCCATTTAAGGAAATGGCACTTGCTATTATGAGATTTACGGAATAGCAAGCAATGCACGGCGGTACCCACTTGTGCGTACTTGTTGGGAAACATCCCAAACCCTTTAACAATTTCAGAGAAATTGGCTACGCACCGATAGTGCTTTGTTAGACCTATTTTATTTTTCCTAACTTAGCTATATTGGCGATAACGATTAGCGTGGTTTCTGCTTCAAGAGGCTGCTCGGGATTGATATTTACGTTTACTCTTTCGCCTTTTTTGATAGCAACGATATTGAAACCATATTTTTTACGGAGATTTAATTCAATCAAATTTTTGCCACGCCACTCATCTCTCACATCAATCTCGATCATTGACACATCCTTCGACAGAGAGATCATATCAATAAAACCCGAGCTAAGTAGGTTCT
>JAZNIM010000181.1:0-6848 GCA_045577475.1 Eubacteriales bacterium
AAGGTATATAACAGTCGAAACCCCCTCACCGAGAGGGAGTCTGCAGGAATTTGCCTCCCTGCACTGATGATGACAGGCTTATATATAATATGAAAAAAGAAAGCCTTTGGGCTTTTAGGCTTGTATGTAGTATATTAACTTAACGGACAAGCTGAGCTTATAAAAGTAATATATATCTTTCTCTCTTTAAAGAACAGAAAGGGGCGCCGGGGGAAAACTTTCCCCCGGCGTGATGTGTGGTAATTCGGAGGACGTATGCGAAACTATTATCGGGAAACACAAAAGATGTGCAATGACTTCCTTTATGTGCAAGTCTTTAAGACCTTTACAAAAGCCAAGAAAAGAAGGTCGAGAGCTAAACCTACAAGCGAAGCTCAGGAGCTTCTCAATGAAAAGCACAAGCATCTGAAGCTTGAACAGCTCATTCACCGCAACTTTACAAGAAGGGATATGGCACTCCATCTTACATACGCCGAAGGCTGCGAACCTCAAGATGCCGACAGAGCCAAAAAGGACATTCAGAACTTTTTTAAAAAGCTCAAGCGCAGATACCTCGCCGCAGGCAAGGAACTGAAATACATATGGGTATGTGAATGCGGAAAAAAATCAGGACTCATTCACTTTCACTGCATTATATCCGAAGGACTGAAGCGTGATGACATTGAACAGCTTTGGGGCTTTGGTTATGCCAACACTAAGCGCCTGCAATTCACCGAGAACGGTATCGCCGGTCTTTCCTGCTATATGACAAAAAGTCCGCTGCTGTTCAAATCCTGGTCAGCTTCCCGAAACCTTCAGAAGCCTGAAGAAAAGCAGGACGATTATAAATATTCTCAGCGAGCTGTCAAGGACATTGCTGAGTCAGAGCGATACTCTGAGTTTATGAAGAATTATCCCGGCTACGGTGTGTCAGATTTTGAGATTATCAACAACGGTAACAACGGAGGTATATATATCTATGCAAGGCTGTTTAAAGAATCAGCCTTTATACGTGCGCCTTTTGAAAGGAGGAACAGCTGAGTGATTAAAGACCATACAAGAGACTATGTGACAAATATGTACAGGGTGTGGGCGCTGTGCAAAAGTAAAAACATTGATGTGTCAGAGCTGGACGAGAGTATTCGGCTTGATGTCGAAGCTGTTGAAAAGACCTTCACGCAACTTGAGGAACAGGAAGACAATGTGATTATAGATGCAGTTAAAGCGGTGTACTGCATACTTCCGAGGTATGACATCTGTCACGGAAGTATCACTCTTCGGGTTCGGCGCTTTGCAATGGAGTACCCTTGCAGTGAAGCACAGGTGTATAGGTGGCTGAAAGTTGCCCGACGTATGTGTGCAACTAACAGAGGACTGTCTTTGTAACCTGATAGTAACAGGTTCAACATAAGCGGTATAATGAGGCATAAAGGAGAGAAGTGCCTTGAAGCCGTTTGCAGAAAAATTCTATAAAGGCACGGCGTGGAAACATTGCCGTGCTTCTTTTGTAAAGGTGCGGGTGGCAATGGACGGCGGTATGTGTCAGCATTGCGGTGACAGACACGGAGAGATAGTGCATCACGTAATATGGCTCACGCCTGAGAATATTAACAACCCCGATATAGCACTCAATCACAATAACCTGGAGTATGTGTGCTGGAAGTGTCACGAAAATATCAAAGACCCGAAGAAATTGAACAGGCGTTACACCTTCGGAGCAGATGGCAAGCTTATGCCTGCACTCCCCCCATCAGCCGACTGACTGCGGGTGTCAATCGACCCTCACGCCAAGGTGTAAATTACTCTGCAGGTCGCATATGCGGGGGTGTAGTAAAGGAGGAAGCGAAATGTTTGACGATAAATCTAAAGATAAAAAAATAAAAAAAGAGTTTCGCAAACTTCGTGCTGTTTTTGAAAACTTACCCGAAAAACAGAAAAAAACCGTTGAAAAACTCGTTGAGTCAGCGGCTTTTACGGCTGTTTGTATGGAAGAATTGCAGGAAATTATCAACGTCGAAGGCTATGAATGCGAGTACAAGAACGGCGAACACCAGACGGGGGTCAAGCAGTCTGTTTCACTCTCATCGTACATCTCGCTTCAGAAGAATTACACCAAAATTATTGACACACTTTTGAAGTATGTTCCCCCGGAAGAGAAAAAGAGCGACAAACTTACGGAGTTTATGAATGCCTTTAAGTAATAACCACATTGCGGTGTACTACGACGGTATCGTCAATGGCGTTTATACTGTCGGCAAATACATAATACTGCTGTATGAGTATGTTCTCAAGGGACTTGCAGATAAAGAATTCTTCTACGATTCCCAAAAAGCAGACAAAGCAATCACTTTTATTGAAACCTTCTGCCGACACCAGGAAACACGTCACGACCTTATTAAGCTCGAAGTCTGGCAAAAAGCATTTCTTGCCGTTATATTCGGAGTTGTTGATGCTGACGGATACCGTCATTTCAGAGAGGTTGTTCTCGTTATCGGACGAAAGAACGGTAAGTCAATTCTGGCATCTGCAATAAGCGCTTATATGGCATACGCCGACGGCGAATACGGAGCTAAAATATACTGTCTTGCCCCCAAGCTTGACCAGGCAGCGATTGTATTTGACAATGCACTCAATATGATACTCAGCGACGACACGCTCAGTTCTTACGCCAAAAAGAGACGAAGCGACGTTCACATATCGGCAACCAATACAACCATGAAGCCTATTGCTTTTTCGGCAAAAAAGTCTGACGGTTATAATCCGCATCTCACTGTTTGCGACGAGATTGCTTCCTGGATAGGCTATGCAGGTATCAAACAGTACGGCGTTATGAAATCGGCAAGAGGTGCAAGAACACAGCCGTTGCTGTTAAGTATCACAACAGCGGGCTATGAGAACAACGGTATATATGACGACCTTATCAGGCGTTCAACTCAGTTCCTGAACGGTACGGCACCGGAAAAGGAAAACAGACTGTGCCCGTTCCTGTACATGATTGACGATGAGAACAAATGGGACGATATCGAAGAACTCAAGAAGTCGAATCCCAATATGGACGTATCTGTCAGCCGTCAGAGTATCCTTGACGAAATTATTGTTGCCAAGAACAGTGAGGCAATGAAGATTGAGTTTCTTATCAAGGTCTGCAATGTTAAGCAGTCATCACAGCGTGCTTGGCTGTCTGCAAAACAGATTGAAGGCTGCTTTACCTCAGATGCACCGACACTTGATGAGTTTACGTCGGTATATTGTGTGGGCGGTATTGACCTGTCACAGACCCGTGACCTTACGGCTGCCTGCGTCATCATTGAAAGAAACGGGATACTGTATGTGTTTGTGCAGTTCTTTATGCCGAGAGATAAGGTTGACGAAGCAACGAGCCGAGACGGAGTGCCGTATCGCATAATGGAACACAAGGGCTGGCTGACCTTCAGCGGTGACAGTTACGTTGACTATAATGATGTGCAAAAATGGTTTGAAGACCTTGTAGGCGAGAGGGAAATTCTTCCACTGTGGACAGGGTATGACCGTTGGTCAAGTCAGTATCTTGTTGACGGCATGAAAAAGAGAGGCTTTCACATGGACGATGTAAGACAGGGCGAAAATCTTACACCCGTTATGGATGAATTTATCGGACTTGTAGATGACGGCAAAATTGTCATGGCTGAAAATGACCTTCTTAAAGCACATCTTTATGACACGGGTGTACAGGTTAATACAAGTACACGGCGCTATAAACCGATTAAGATTACAGCCGAATGTCATATTGACGGCTTTGTTGCGATTATAGATGCTCTGTGTGTAAGACAGAAGTATTACGCACAGGTTGGCGACAGATTGAAAAACAAGGAGTAAATCAAATGGGACTTTTAAAGAATCTCAGACTTAAACATGAACGCAAGATACTTAACAAGTATTTTGTATTACCCAACAACCGAGACCCCACATTTTACAGAAAACATCCCGAAATATATGAAATGCACCTTACAAGAGCCTGCATCCACGCCGCAGCTGTTCACTCGTCAAAGCTTATGCCTCACATAACAGGTACAGCTTATAAAGAACTGCAGAACATACTTGCCTGGAAGCCGAATGAATGGCAGACTACATCACAGTTCTTGTATCGGGTAAGGACGATACTTGAAGTTGACAATACCTGCCACATACTTCCTGTGTATGACGATGTAACGGGTTGGATATGTGGTTATTATCCGGCATTGCCGAACAGAACGAAAATACTTAGCGACGAGTTCGGCACACCTTGGCTTGAATACACATTCAGCTCCGGTGAAAAGGCAGCAATTGAACTCAAGTATGTTGGTGTAATGACAAAGCATCAGTATGAAAATGATATCATTGGTGAGGATAATGATGCTCTTGAACCTACACTTCAACTGATGGATGTTCAGAACGAGGGTATTATGACGGGCGTTGAGAATGCCGCAAACTTCCAGTTTTATGCGAGAAGCGAAAACTTTGCAACTGCAAAGGACTTAAAAGGTGAAACGGCAAACTTCACAAAGCAGAATTTCGGTGCCGACAACAAGAGTGCCGTGCTTCTGTTCCCAAACACCTACACCGATATCAAGCAGGCGCAGGCGGCAACAAGTATTGTGAATCCCAAACAGCTTGAGATAATCCGCACAAATGTTATGGACTACTTCGGTATGAATGATGCCATTCTTCAAAATAAAGCGGTGGGTGATGAATGGTCGGCATACTACGAAGGAAGCGTTGAGCCTTTTGCTCTGCAGCTTTCGCAGGTTATGACAAATATGACATACTCAAAGCGTGAGATTGCTCACGGCAACAGTATTACATGGGACGGCTCAAGACTTCAGACAATGAGAAATGAGGATAAGCTCACATACTGCCGTGAAATGTTTGACAGAGGTCTGGCGACACAGAATATGTGCAATGCCGTTTGGGGATTGCCTCCCGTTCCCGGTGGAGACAAATATTTTATCCGCAAGGAATATATCGAAATTTCAAAGCTTTCGGATGTTGAAAAAATCAAAATCAAAGCAAAGGAGTAAAGAAAATGAAAAACAAAAACAGACTTTTCCGTTCCTTCAGCCTTACGGCACAGGAAGGTGCCGAATATGTGGTTGAAGGATATGCTGCAGTCTTTAATCAGGTGGCTTTTCTCTTTGAAAGAAAGGGAGTAAAGTATTACGAAGTCATTCTTCCCGGCGCATTTGACAAGGCTGATATGTCGAATGTGTTTATGTATTATAATCACGACGGCAAGCCAGTTGCCCTTATCGGCAACGGTACGCTCAAGCTTACGGTCGATGAACACGGTCTCAAATTCTGGGCATACCTCGGCGGAACGGACGAAGGCAGAAAACTGTGGGAAGAAATCAAGGGCGGTTATATCACACAGATGTCGTTCTGTTTCATACCTGCAGAAGGTTGTAACAAGTTCGACAGTGAAAACGTAAGACGTATAACTGAAATAACAGCTGTGTTTGATGTTTCTGCTACAGAAACACCTGCTTACGATGAAACCGAAGTGTTTGCAAGAAGCAGAAAAGACCTTAGCGAAAAACTTAAAAACAATAAAAATAAAACCAAAATTGAAAGGAAAGAAGAAAAAATGTCTCTTGAACAGATTAACGCAAGACTCAAAGAAATCGAGGACAGAAAGAAGTCCATCGCCGAAATGCTGGAAAATGAGGGCGCACCTCTTACCGACATCGAAGGCAACCCGGCAACAGAGGAAGACATCGAAACCGAAATCGACAGTCTTAACGATGAAGAGCAGGAACTGCTTGCAAAGAAGGAAGAACTTGAAAGCGGTGCCGATGATGAAGGTGCTGCAAGAAGAAATATGCTTACACGTCTCGGCGTTCAGAGAAATGCTGTGGGAACAGGTGAAAAGAAAAACGCATCCAAGTCCTTTATAAAGGAAAAGAGAACGAAGATTACAAATGCCGAGGTTAGAAGCCTTCTTGTTTCTTCGGGCAAAATTGCTTCACCTACCAAGACAACCGAAAATATTTCAGATGCTCCTCGTGCTGTGTCCTCGCTTGTTGACCAGGTTAACTCTGAGGATTTGACAGGTACAGGCGGTATCGACATTCCTTTTGCAAAGACCGTTCTTGAAGGCGAAGAAATCACAGAGGGCGAAGCTGCAACCGATAAGGACCCTGACCTCGGTATTGCTTGCATCAAGAATACCGATATTACGGTTATGGCAAGCATCTCAAAGAAGTACGAGAAGGTAAGTCCTCATAAGTACGAAGAAAAGGTCAAGGAGCTTGCTTACAAGGGCTTGAGAAGAATTGCCGCAAAGCTCATCGTCAGAGGCAGCACCGACGGAAATATGATGGGTGTATATAATGCCAAAGATAAAGACGGCAATGCCATTTGTCACGAAATCGTTATCTCTGGCGAAATCGACCAGAACACACTCTCAACAATCGTATTCGGTCACGGCTCTGATGAAGAGGCTGGCGGATTTGCCCGTCTTTACCTCAACAAGCAGGACCTTGATGCTTTTGGCAAGGTACGTGGCAAGAATGAGCTTAAGGCAGTGTATGAAATCACGCCTGACGGCTCAAACCCCAACACAGGTATTATTAAGAACGGCGGTCTCTCGGTGCCCTACACCATCTGTTCCCATGCCAATGCACACTGCAAGGCAACAGCATCTGCTGAAGGTGTACCCACAATGTTTTACGGTGACCCCGAATGTTATACTATGGGTCTTTTCGGTGATTATGAAATCACAGTATCAAAAGACTTCCAGTTTAACAAGGGTCTCAACACCATTATGGGTGATGCAACACTCGGCGGTAACGTAACAGCTTATAAGGGCTTTTCCGTTATCAAGAAGAAGACCGTGTAATTAAGGCATAAGAAAG
>JAZNIM010000182.1:0-9162 GCA_045577475.1 Eubacteriales bacterium
CCCATCAGCTTTCTGAATAAATAGTTTGAAAAATCAACCACACTCTTTGAGCATCTGAAGTTGTGGTTCATAAAAATTCTGCGCTGTTTTCCATCCTCACGGCTGTCAATATCTCTAAAGGAATCCCTGTAGCCAAGAAAAATTCCGGGACTTGCACCACGGAAACGGTAAATGCTCTGCTTGACGTCCCCTACCATGAATCTTGTATATTCATTATCCTCTCCGTCAACTCTTGCAAGAGCCTTAAAAATAAGATCCTGCAGCGGATTTACGTCCTGATACTCGTCTATGTATATCTCCTTGAACCGCTCACGTAAGCTTTCTGCAAGCTTTGTAACACGAAAAGGCTCAGTGCTTTCAACGAGAAGCTTTAACGTATAACGCTCAGCATCCGAGAACTCAATAATGCCCCGTCTTTTTTTCAGCTTTGTAAGCCTTGCATCAAAATCCTCCACCAGAGAAAACAGCATTTTAAGTACACGCCACGTATCCTCAGCCGCCGCTTTCAAAAGAACGCCGTCACAGCAGTAAAAGTCCGCAATGTGCTCCTTGACCTCGCCACATATGCTGTTCTTTGCATTTTTAATATTTTCCTTGAGTGAGGGATTCTCCGTGTTTTTAACAGCAACAAGGCTTTTCGGCTTATAACCGTCAAGCAATTGCTTTAATTTATCGTAACCAAACTCAAGGGTATGCAAAGCAAGACGTGAAAACTCATATTCGGCATCAAGCACCGGCAGGTATTTTGCACTGAGTGCCTCGTCGGTGCTGCACATTCTCATAAGCGACTCAAAGCTTTTCATGTTATTTTCAAAGAGCTTTGATGTCATGCTTTTAAGCTGTTTGCCGTAGAAAGTGTCAAAGTATTCCTCGCAGCCTGCACATTCGGTGTATCTGTCAAGAACATCGTTTTTAAACACTTCGATATCCGGAATGTTTGTAAGAAGCCTGTGCAAATTCAAAAGCGTATCCACAAAACCGCCGTCATTTTTTGCGGAAGAAAAAATCTCGTATGCCGTGAGAAAATCGCCGTCGTTTCCCATGCTTTCAAAGGCATCGTCCACAACCTCGTTCATAAGCTTGTTTCTGATAACATTCATTTCCGCCTCGTCGCCTATGCGTACAGACGCAGACAGACCAAGCTTCTGGAAATTGGTACGAACCACCTCATAGCAAAATGAGTTGATTGTGCTTATCTTTGCAAGAGGCAAAAGTGCAAGATTTTCTGCAATCTTCCTGTTACCGGGACACTCTCCTGCTTTTTCGGTAAGCTTTTTTCTCATTCTGTCGCTAAGCTCCTTAGCAGCCGCATTTGTAAAAGTAACAATGAGAAAATCACTGATGTTGCAGTCGTCATTCTCATCGCATATACGCTCAAGTATTCTTTGAGTAAGAACAGCGGTTTTTCCGCTTCCTGCTCCTGCACTTATAATAAGAGAGAGGTCACGTGCAGCAATGGCATCGCTCTGAGCTTTAGTAAGATTCAAAGTCATTCTCCTTTCTTTTGAGTTAAGAAAGTGATAAATCAGATAATAGAAATCGCCGTCACAAGACGGCGAACTCCAAACAAAACTATAATTTAAC
Organism: Eubacteriales bacterium; assembly: GCA_045577475.1. Taxonomy (GTDB): domain Bacteria; phylum Bacillota; class Clostridia; order Oscillospirales; family CAG-382; genus UMGS1387. The sequence goes on from JAZNIM010000182.1 coordinate 1,585, forward strand.
CTCGTCGTCCTCATTCTTCTGACGAATAACAAGCTTTATGGGCGTTCCTTCAAAGCCGAAGACTTCTCTGAGCTTGTTTTCAATGTACCGCTGATAGGAGAAATGGAAAAGCTCGGCATCATTCACAAAGAGGACAAAGGTAGGAGCTTTAACACCCGTCTGGGTCATGTAGTAGATTTTAAGACGTCTGCCCTTATCTGTAGGCGGTGGAACACGGGTTGTTGCATCAACAAGAACGTCGTTGAGCATGCCCGTCGAAATACGCATAGAGCTTTGGTCGTTCACATAGTTGATAAGCTCGTAAATACGCTCAACTCTCTGACCTGTTTTTGCTGAAATGAAAATAATGGGAGCATAGGTCATGTAGGACAGTGCCGCATAAACCTCTTTTCGGTAGTTGTCCATGGTGTGAGTGTCCTTCTCAACCAAATCCCACTTGTTTATGACGATAATACAAGCCTTGCCGCTTTCATGTGCAATACCTGCAACACGCTCGTCCTGTGCCGTCACGCCTTCCGTAGCATCTACAACTATAAGACACACGTCGGCTCTGTCAACTGCCATCTCGGCACGCAGGATTGAGTACTTTTCAATGCTGTCATTGATTTTTCCCGTTTTGCGTATTCCCGCCGTATCAATAAAAACGTATTTACCAAACTCATTTTCAATATCCGAGTCAATGGCATCACGAGTAGTTCCCGCAATGTTGGAAACAATCATACGCTCGCTTCCCAGAATGTGGTTGACAAGTGAGCTTTTGCCTGCATTGGGACGTCCGATTACCGCAACCTTGATTCTGTCGTCCTCCTCCTGTTCGTCCTGCTCTTCAGGAAGAATTTCGCACAGATGCTCAAGAATGTCACCCGTTCCGCTTCCGTGTACCGAGGAAACAGCATACGGGTCGCCAAGTCCCAGTTCATAAAACTCGTAAAATTCAGGAGGCACCGCACCCACCGAGTCCACCTTGTTTACACACAATACCACAGGCTTTGTGCACTTTCTGAGCATGGTGGCAATTTCTCTGTCATCAGCGGTAACACCTGCATGTATGTCCGTCATAAATACAATGGCATCGGCGGAATCTATGGCAATCTGAGCCTGATTTTTAATATGTGACATAATAATGTCGTTGGTGTCAGGTTCAATACCGCCTGTATCTATAAGCATGAACCTTCTGCCGCACCACTCCACCTCGTAATAAAGCCTGTCACGGGTAACACCGGGGGTGTCCTCTACAATGGCAAGGCGTTTGCCTATCAATTTATTGAAGAATGTACTTTTGCCCACATTCGGACGTCCGACTATGGCAACAATCGGTTTTGACATTTGTTTTCCCTCGCTTTCTTATTGTTATATCCTGCTTCTGTTTGTCAGATTAAACCCAAAGCCGCATCTACAAACTCATAGCCGTCGCAGGAAACGGGAATTATATTACTGGACAGCTTTTGTGAAAGCTCGTCTATACTCATGTTATCAAGAAACAAATCTCCCTCGTGTCTTAACATTACCGAAGGAATAAGAAGGGTATCAGGCAGCTCCTTATCTTTAAGAGCGTTATATATATCCACTCCCGTCAGAAGTCCCGCAACCGTAACAGAATGACCGAAAAACTCGTTTTCCACCATATGAACATCAAACCGCAGTCCTTCAAAGGCTTCTTCAAGCTTTTTTGCCATACTGCTGATAAATCCATAGGCGGCTTTTCCCGTTACTGTGGAAATAAACCTTGGCTTATCAAGCACAAAACCGTCTTCAAGGAGTTCTTGGATTCTGTCAACCGTTTCGTTGTGCTGGCTTGTAATAAGTCCCACGCCGTTGTCAAGCTGAGGATAACCGTCATAGTATTCCTCTTTCGGAAGGTCAAGTTCTGCTTTTAAGTACCATTCATCGGCACACTGCACAAGTCTGTGACCGAATTTTTGTTCAAACTCACATCTTTTCCTATCCACAAGCTCTATAACTTCACGAGCCTCGCCTTTTGAAAAATCCTCAAGGGGATACAGTCCCTCACGGTGCTTTGTAAGACCTGCAGGTACAACCGCAACACTTTCAACGCTTGGGAAAAGAGCACTCAAATCATCAAGGGTTCTCTCTAACTCCTTGCCGTCGTTAAGACCCTTGCAAAGAACAATCTGGCAGTTCATGGAAATTCCGCCTTCCTTCAGCTTTTCCATATATTTGAGGCACTCTCCTGCAAAGCGATTGTTCAGCATTTTACATCTGAGGTCGGGATTTGTTGTGTGTACGGAAATATTAATAGGTGAAATTCTCATCTTTATAAGACGGTCAATCTCACTTTCCTTCATGTTGGTGAGAGTGACGTAATTACCGTAGAAAAATGACATTCTTGAGTCATCGTCCTTAAAGTAGCACATTTCTCTCATACCGCAAGGATTCTGGTCGATAAAGCAAAACACGCACTTGTTTTTGCAGGAATGCTTTTCGTCCATGAGATAGGTTTCAAATTCAAGACCTATATCGTCATACTGAGGCTTTTTTATGGTAAACAGAATCTCTTTACCGTCACGCTCTGCAATAATATCCAGCTTTTTTTCGGTAATGTAAAATCTGTAGTCCAGCACATCGTTTATATCATTGCCGTTAACACTGATAAGGGTATCATTCGGCAAAATCCCCGCTTTCATTGCAGGTGACTTGTTTTCAACACCCGTTATTTTTACCATAAACTCACCTCATTTCAAAAAACAAAAAAAACCAAGCCCGCCACAAACAGCAAAAAGGAAGGCATTGCTCAAAACGGCAAAACCTTCCCTTATTACTTTAGCTGAGCCTATGCACAAAGCTTCTGCCGCTTACCGCGTGACTTACGCTTCCTGTGCTTTTTCTTCTGTGGAAATGTATTCCTTGCCGGCGTATGTTCCGCAGTTCTTGCAAACTCTGTGTGAAAGAATGAATTCTCCGCACTTAGGGCACTTTGTCATGCCGGGCAAGCTAAGCTTCCATACATTGCTACGTCTCTTGTCGCGTCTCGCCTTGGAGACCTTTCTCTTCGGTACTGCCATTTTTCGGCACCTCCTAAATCTGTAAATTATTAAACATATTCAAAGCAAAGACTATTTTACTACTTTTCTTGGTAATTGTCAAGTAGTTTTTTCAAATCTGTCAGGCGGTTTCCTCTCTCAGGTGCCTTGCAGGAGCATGCAGACACATTAAGGTCGGTACCGCAAACGGGACACAGCCCTCTGCAGTCATCGTTGCACAGTACTCTTGCGGGAAGCGAGAGAAAGAACAGAGTGCGTGCAGCTTCTTCAACGTCAAGAATTCCCGCAGGAGCTATAACGTATTCCTCGCTGTCATTGTCCTCATCTCTTGTTACACCGTAGGTTGTATCTATACAAAGCGTCTTTGTTAACTCTTTAGTACACCTTGCACACATGCAGGTGTATTCGCCCTCAATCTTCAAGTCAAGGGCAATATAGCTTTCTGCACCCGAACGACCTCTTGCCTTTTCGTACACTCTTGCGTGCACACTCGGTTCGTCCTTGAAAACGTACTCCGTCAACTCATCTTTTGTTCCTTCAAGCTGAAAGTCCAGTACAATTTCAGAAAGCTCGCCGTTGTAAATCTTTGATACATCGGCTGTTTTTTTGTTTCGGATTACGGCATTTTCCAAATCTCTGCCGTCCGATGAGTGGTTTTTCATCACACTCTCCTGTTCCGACCCCTTCAGGCACGCAAAAGCCGTCCTTCGGGCAGTCACAAATGATATTATATACCAAACTTTTCTGTTTGTCAACAATTATACAAAGTTTTTTGTGAACAATTATTTAATTTTATCAAACATCAAGATTGGAAACATACTTTGCGTTTCTCTGAATAAAATCACGTCTTGGCTCAACCTTTTCACCCATGAGAAGTGAGAAGGTTTCGTCAGCCTTAATAGCATCCTCAACATCAACTCTGATAAGAGTTCTTCTTTCGGGATCCATGGTAGTTTCCCAGAGCTGGTCATCGTTCATCTCACCAAGACCCTTGTATCTCTGAGTATTAACACCGTTATTACCCAGTTCTTCAATATACATATCCCTTTCTTCATCGGAGAAGGCATATCTTACCTGCTTGCCCTTATACACCTTATAAAGAGGAGGCATGGCACAGAAGATGTGTCCTTCCTCAATAAGAGGACGCATGTGACGGTAGAACAGTGTAAGAAGAAGTGTTTTGATGTGAGCACCGTCAACGTCGGCATCCGCCATAATAATAATCTTGCCGTATCTCAGCTTTGCCATGTCAAATTCTTCGCCCACACCGCAGCCGATTGCTATAATAATAGGCTTAATCTGTTCGCTTGAGAATATTCTGTCAAGTCTTGCCTTTTCAACATTAAGGATTTTACCTCTCATTGCAAGAATTGCCTGGAAACGGCTGTCACGTCCAACCTTTGCTGTGCCGCCCGCGGAATCTCCTTCGACGAGGAACAGCTCTGATTCGTTGACATCCTTTGTCTGACAGTCGGCGAGCTTTCCGGGAAGGCTTGTACCTTCAAGCGCCGACTTTCTTCTTGTAAGCTCTCTTGCTTTTCTCGCCGCTTCTCTTACTCTTGCCGACTGAATTGCCTTTTCAAGGATGGTCTTTCCGATTGCAGGATTTTCTTCAAGGTATTCGCCCATCTTTTCCTGCATAAGAGCTTCCACAAGTCCTTTGATTTCGGCGTTACCCAGCTTGCTCTTTGTCTGACCTTCAAACTGTGCCTCGGGAAGCTTTACGCTTACGATTGCACAGATACCTTCTCTTGCATCCTCGCCCGAGAGGTTCTTGTCGTCAGCCTTTAAGTGACCGTATTTTCTGCCGTATTCGTTAAGCACCTTTGTCAGAGCGTTCTTAAAGCCTGTTTCATGCATACCGCCCTCAATGGTGTTGATGTTGTTTGCAAAGGTAACAAGCGTTTCATTATAGGTGTCGTTATACTGAAGTGCAACCTCAATTGTTACATCGCCCTTTTTGCCTGCAACATAGATTACATCCTCATGAAGCATCTTAGCATGCTTTTTGTTGTTGAGAAATTCAACGTAGCTCTTTATTCCGCCTTCAAAGCACAGCTCCGCATGACGCTTGTGCTCCTCCTTGACATTTCCCATCCCCTTTTCAAGGGTGAGAATGCCTTCCTCCATTTCTTCCTCATCGTCAAGCTGAGCTTCATCGGAGAGAGTACCTTCATCACCTGTAATTTCAAGTTCTTCCTCTTCTTCAATGTCGCGTAAGTCGATAAGCTCAATGGTAAGACCTGCGTTGAGGAACGCCTGCTCACGAAGTCTTGTAAGAACGGTTTTATAGTCAAAAACAAGCTCATCAAATATTTCAGGGTCGGGCTTGAAGCGAACGTAAAGACCGTGCTTTTCAGTTGCACCCTCATCCTTGATGGGACGAGCCACAATACCCCTTTCAAAACGCTCGGTAAATCTCTTTCCGTCGTGGCAGTTTTCAATTTCCGTCCACTCACTCAGAGCATTTACGACGGAAGCACCAACGCCGTGAAGACCACCCGAAATCTTGTAGCCGTCGCCGCCGAATTTACCACCTGCATGAAGCACCGTAAATACAACCTCAACAGTAGGAATACCCATTTTGGGATGAATACCGTTAGGCACACCTCTGCCGTTGTCCTGTACGGAAACGGAGTTGTCCTCATGAAGCGTTACGGTAATTTTATTACAGATACCTGCAAGCGCCTCGTCAATGGAGTTGTCAACGATTTCGTAAATCAGGTGGTGCAGACCGCGTACACTTGTTGAACCGATGTACATACCGGGACGCTTTCTTACTGCCTCAAGACCTTCAAGAACCTGAATCTGGCTCTCGTCATACTTGTGAGCGTTTTCGTCCACGGCAGAATCCTTCATGCTTACGTTTTCGCTGAAGCCTTCACCTGCCTCATTCAATTGAGCGTTTGTTGTGTTGAGATTGTTGTCATTCATGGTAATGCATTTGCTCCTTGTCTGTATTTGGGTTACGCCTATATTAATAAAAATTACAGATGCGCATTTTTCCGCTTCCAGCGGCCTTCAATTGAGGTTGTTGAAAGCTGTGTCATGTATACGTTTTCCTTTCTTCCGCTTGTGCAAAGAACAAAGGATTTGGGGATGTCAAATCCCACCAAAGTAAGATGACCTTCGCTTTCGCATTTTGAGAGAAAACGTTTGGTGTCGGTTTTTGTACTGGCGGCATCAAGGTCAAATATTCCGAGCAGCTCGTCCTTGGAAACAATCTGCGTGCCGCCTATATTGATATACGGATTTGTTTTTCCGCTTGTGTAGCTCATAGTTTTTCCTTTCGGTGTGTAACAGTATCCGGCTTAACAGCCTTCCGTCTGATACCTGCCGTTTTTTACATTTATAATATTCATATCCGCCATTGCGGGAATTGAAGCCTTGTCGCAGGCAGTGACAACGCACTGACGGCCTTCAAGCATACTGCAAAGCTTGTGCTTTCTTTCGCTGTCAAGCTCGCTGAAAAGGTCATCCAGCAAAAACACCGGGTATTCCGAGCATCTTTCCTTAACGATTTCCCCCTCAGCCATCTTAATTGCAAGCACCGCACTTCTCTGCTGTCCCTGAGAGCCGAAGGTGCGGGCGGCAAACGAGGTCATTTCTTTTTCGCCGTCCTCCTCAGGTGACTGCATGACGGAATTTTTCAATCGGTTTACTGCATTATCAGCTCCGTCAGATTCCTTTGATATATAAATCATCAGCTCATCTCTGTGAGGTCCGCAAGAAGTTCTGCCTGTTTCAATGTCCTTACTAAGAGTCTGTACATACATTTTATAAAGAGCCTCGGCACACTCTTTTTCGTCAGACATGTTTTCCACTCTCACTCTGCTGACATAATCCACCTTCAGCCTTTCGGCGTCGGAGGTTATTGTACCGTAGATTTCAGATGATATTCTGTCAAGATACTCGCAGTAAAGACCTCTCTGCTTTGTAACAACCGCCCCTGCCGAAGCCAGAAGCCTATTAAGAACATCCAGATAATCGGTATCAGCCTTCTTCGCTCTTATTTTTGCATTTTTCAGATAGTTATTTCTTTGTGCAAGCACCTTGCCGTACTCATTCAGAGCCTTTACAAACCCCGGCTTTATCTGGCACAGTGCCATGTCAACCAGTCTTCGTCTTTCTTCGGGTGCACCCTTCACAAGCTCCAGATGGTCCGGTGTAAACAGCACAGCTCTGAAGTTTCCCAAAAACTCCGAGGCTCTTTCAACCCTGAAGCCTTCAACGCACATACCTTTGACGGTACTCTGTCCCGAAGCCAAAAAGTTAATTGACATGCTTTTTCCACGGGACTGTGCGGTATCATACGTAATTTCAGCACGTGCATAGCTCTCACCGTGTCTGATAAAATCCCTGTCCGACTTTGTTCTAAAGCTTTTTCCTGCCGCAAACAAGTAGATTGCCTCAAGAGTATTGGTTTTACCTGCTGCATTGCTTCCGCAGAGAATATTCAGACCCGAGGAAAACTCAGGTGGATTTTGGACTAAATTTCTGTAATTATCCGTTACAAGGGTACGAAGCCTCATCAGTCCTCACAACCCTTATTCTTATGAATTATTGTGCCAAACAG
>JAZNIM010000183.1:0-19378 GCA_045577475.1 Eubacteriales bacterium
CACCTGTGCCGACAATACTCGGCTGGAGACGGCCCGGTAAGATAGGTCGATGCTGACACCTTCCATGTGAAGGCAAATGGAGGGATGACTTAGTTCATCCCTTTCTGCTTTATATTCCTCCTTAGCTCAGTCGGTAGAGCGCATGACTGTTAATCATGATGTCGCTGGTTCGAGCCCAGCAGGGGGAGCCACAAGAAGACTTGAAAACATTACGTTTTCAAGTCTTTTTTTGCGTTTATGGGGATTTTTCCTTACGGTGCATTTCCTTACATTCGGGTGGCTTCTTCCAAATGATTGTATACCGAAATGTGAACACGGTTGTTGTAAGCTTCATCACTTCAAAATTCAAATTTAACTCTCTGTTTTCGAAAAATACCGTGTTTCATATACAAATTTAATGCACAGGAGGAGCAATTATGAGTGAAGCAAAAGTAATAGCAATCGCAAATCAAAAAGGCGGAGTTGCAAAAACAACTACAACATTAAATCTGGGAGTCGGTCTTGCAAAACTTGGTAAAAAGGTTTTGCTTGTCGATGCGGATCCTCAAGGAAGTCTTACCATAAGTCTCGGAATTAAGAATCCGGATACGATAAAGAATACCATTTCCACGTTTATGTAAAACGTAATTGAGAAAAACTATTTCGTTACTCCTTCTTTAACTTTGAGCACGAGAAAGGCGTTGTTTTCGTTCCCGCCAACATAGAGCTTTCAGGTGTTGAAATTAGTCCTCTTATACCAATCTAATGTGATTTGTAATAATGCAGAGTTAATACTTTGATATTGAATTGAAAATAGCAAAAAGATTTTTGTCTATTTGCTTATCAATATGATAGTGCCCAAAATACCATTTTTCAAAAACCAATTTTTCTTTTACATTATCGAGAAAATCTGTGAGTATGTTCTCATCGTACGAGGGGTTAATCAACCTCTGAATTGAGGATGGAGCACAATGCGTTATAACAATGTCGACTTTCCAATTTGCTTTTGTCAAGTTTTTGATAGCTGCATTTATTTCATTTTCTGATGGAAGCTCACGACCCCACCAGCTTTTGCCTTCTTTTCTCGAATTCTTATCATGAGATGATATATTTTATTGCTGATTTTGTGTGCTTTACCTCCTAGAAAATCTATTTCCGGGTATTCTTCCAGCATATCATAATTTTCATGATTTCCATCTATAAATAAGGTGGTAAAGTTCTTGTTGTCAAGCCATTTGCGCCAGTATAACTCTTCGTTGTCGCCGCACCAAACTCCTCCAAAATCACCGCATATAATGAGAAAGTCCGTATTTGTCATTTCTTTTTGTTCTGGGAATCGTTTTGAAGAAAGCTTTCCTACATCGGTTGGAATATGTGTGTCTCCCGTCAAATATATCATGTTAATTAATTTTTTCTCCGTTTTCTGTCAGTACTATGTCGGGAAAGTTATGATAACTCACTAAAAAACAATCATCTTCTGTAATATAAACCGGTGGATTACCTTCATAATCCAATACAGTGAAAGCAAATGATATAAATTCCTCATAGTTTTCGTCATCTGCATTACAGTCACTTTCATCTTCAAAGCATGTATCAAATGATGCAGTGATTTTGCTTCCGTCATTCCAAATCAAAGTCATGGTTTCATTCTCGCATGTATCAAGATTTTGCATAAATTTTGATATTGTATTCTTTTCATTTTTATTTAGCATAAAATACTCCTTGAATTATTTTTTTGGTCTTGCCGGCACTATGTGTGCACCATCTTTTGAATAATGAATAGTGCCCATGGTAGTGTCATATGATTTGCCCGTAGTGGGGTCAACATATTTACCTATCGTTTTTTTGAAATCAACAATTTCTTTGTTTACTCCTTGCTTTCTTCCGGTTCCGCTGTACTTTTTAATAAGGTTTTGTGCATCAGCAGTAGTGACCCCAATCCTTTCAGCTGGTTTTTGAGACATATTATTTTTTATAATAACAAAGAGAATATTTCAGTAAAAATACTCATATTTTCATACTTTTATTTGATTACTGATATTATAACACAAATCAACGAAAAAGTCAATAGTTTTTTTAGAACTTATGTTCGCGCGATTGCAGCGATTGCTCAAAGGCTTTTAAAAACAGATAATCAATGAAATAATATATTAATGATTAAATCCACCAACAAAGCTTGTATACAACATTAATAGTGTTTTATCGCAAATGCATAACAGAAAAATCAAAATCACGGCAATAGGCGACTGGCTGATTGAAAAAGGCTTTTTTGAAGCATAAACAACACGCTTCGAAAAAAGCAGAAATTGGTTTTATGGTTGATAAATTAATTCCAATTTAAGTAACTTACCGCAACTACGTGTTGCTTGCTTTTTTGACCGTTTTACGTTAAAATTGGTTTAAGGAGATGAAATATATGGATACAAAAGATATTATTCTTGAACTTAGAACCAAAAACGGATTATCCCAAGAAGAACTTGCTGAGAAGGTGTTTGTTACCCGTCAGGCTGTGTCACGCTGGGAAAACGGTGATACTGTACCCAACACAGAAACCCTGAAGCTGTTGTCAAAGCTGTTTGATGTTTCAATCAATACACTGCTGGGTTCGCCAAGACAGCTTGTTTGTCAATGCTGCGGTATGCCTCTTGAAGACTCAAATATAAGCCGTGAAACTGACGGATTGTTCAATGAAGAATACTGTAAGTGGTGCTATGCCGACGGCGAATATATGTATCACGATATGGATGATTTGATTGAAGTCTGCGTGAAAAATATGGCGAATGAACACTTTACCGGTGAGCAGGCTCGTGAATATTTGCAGAATATGCTTCCCAAGCTCAATTATTGGAAAAATTATAAAAATCTTGACGGTGCGGAAAAGTTTAACGAATTAAACAGAAGCTTATTGATGAGTTTAACGACTTACATATTGAAGGAATGCCGACGGTTAAAAGTCTTAATGCTTTGGTCGGAGGTTACATCAACCTTGAATACCGTCTTCCAAACGGAAAAACGGTAAAATTCCTTGACGATAATGCCACGTATCTCGGAAATCAGCTTGAGTGTGAATTCGGCGGTAACAGATGCTTCGGATTTGCAGCAAATATGGAGTTTTTGCTTGTCTGTACCTATGAAGAAAATGGCGAAAATCCTGAACTTGTTATTTATAAAAAGAGATAGACGAAAGGTGAAAAATCATGGATGTAAACATCAAAAATTTGCTTTTGCAATCAAGAAAACCCTCAAACGGCGGAAAAATCTGGGGCTTTAAAAATCAGCTGCCGCTTTTGACACTTCTCCACTTCAGCGACATCCACGGCGATGGAACTGCAATGAGCAGAATTTGCGATTTTATGGAGGAATACGGCGACTGTGTTGAGGACTGTATTTGCACAGGTGATGTGTTGGAAGGAAGATGGTTGTCAGACTTTACCTTCTGGGGTAAAGATAAACGTGCAGGTACCGTGCTTTCCTGTATCGGAAATCATGATGCTTTAGCCGATGATAAGGGCTGGAACTGGGAAATGCGTGTTTCTCAGGAGGAATGTTATAAGCGGCTGTTCGCTCCCTTTATTTCCCGGTGGGGATGCGTTTATCAGGAAAATAAAACCTTTTACTATAAGGATTATCCCCAAAATACGGTACGGCTGGTTGTTCTTAACAGTATTCTTGTTGACGAAGACCGTCAGGAACAGCTGGAGTGGCTTGAAAAAGTGCTTGACAGTGTACTTGAAAACAAGCTTCACGTAGTTATTGCAATGCATTATCCCGTTCATATGAAAAAGATACCCTGCAATTTTTCAACCCTTGACAGAGGCGATGGCTTGGGTGATAAATCAATGAGCGTCTATCAGCAAAAGGTTGCAGACTTCATTGATAAAGGAGGAAATTTTGTTACATGGCTGGCAGGACATGTACATATGGATTATATCGGGTATAATGAAGAATTTCCCAATCAGCTGTGTATTGCAATTGATGCTCTTAGCTGTTATCAAAGTGAAGCATATAATGATGCAGACAGAACCGAGGGCATGCCGTCACAGGACTTGTATAATCTTGTGACAATTGATACCTTTGATAAGCTGATAAAAATTGTGAGAGTAGGCAGTAATCTTGACAGATACCTTCGTAAAAAGGATACGCTGTGCATAAATTATCAGACCTTTGAGGTAATAAAGTAATAAGAAAAAATGGCAATTTCACTTTATGATGAAGCTGCCGTTTTGTTTGTATTATAAAGCTGTTTTTTGAAAAAGCATCTTTTATGGGGTTGTGACTCCCTTGCGATAGCTCCCCGCACTTGTTCCCACACGCTTTTTGAAGGTGCGGCAGAAGTGCTCCACGTCGTTGAAGCCACACATTGCACTGATTTCAGATATGCTGAAGGAGGTGTGCCTCACAAGCTCCTTTGCATTGTTTATACGGGTGTTTATAAGGTATTCAATGGGAGAAGTGCCGCAAACCTGCATAAAAACACGACGGAAGTTTGTTTTGCTCATTCTGCATTGCTTTGCAAGAATGTCAATACTCAGATCGTCAGAGTACTGCGACTCAATGAGGTTGATGGCAGGAAGAATGGTTTTGTAGTCACGTCTGTCAACGGGTATAATGTCGTCGTTGTCAATAATTTCGGAAAGAATTCCGTAAAGAAGCGACATGCTTTTCATCTGTCCTTCAACAGTACCTTTTTTGTTTTCTTCAAGCAGCCTGTCAAGAGCACGGCATAATAAGCTTGTATCGGTTAATTTAAGGTAAGCCTTGTCAAAGGGGAGAGAATAGGCTGTGGATGCTTCAAAATTTACGGTGTAATGCACAAAGTCATGGCTGTCTGAACAGTTGGTTATTACATATGCACATTTTTCGGAAAAAAGTGCAAGCTCACCGGGGGAGAGTATTTTTTTTGTGCCGTCGGAAAAAAGGTACTCGGACTCTCCTGAAACGTTAAGAACAAGACCGCAAACTCCTCTGCCGTTTTCGTAGTTGCGGTATACGTTGCCGGGACTGTCTTTTCCGAATCTTGCAAGACTTATTTTTTCAATTGCAAAATAAAGATTGTTGGAAACAGACATTTTTGTCACCTCGCAATGCTATTTTATACTAAGGGTTCTGTTTTGTCAACGGGGATGGACAAATAAATCAATTAATTGGGTGAATTGTTCATTGCTGTTTTGGGTATTCGGGAGTATTATAATGACATAATAATCAAAACGGAGGTAAAATTATGACTGATATAAAAACATATGCATGGTATTTTCCAAACTGGCATCCCACTTCTTTAAATGATAAATGGCACGGTACGGGCTGGACGGAATGGCAGTGCGTAAAGTATGCAACCCCGAGATTTGAAGGACATCTTCAGCCGAAAAAACCGCTTTGGGGATATGAGGATGAATCGGACCCAAAGGTTTTTGCAAAGAAAATTGATACTCTTAATAAGTACGGCGTTGACGGCTTTATCTTTGATTATTACTGGTTTAAGAATGAAGGACCATATCGCAGAGATTGTATTGATAAAGGCTTTTTGGGTGCAGAAAACTGTGATAAATGCGAATTTGCGGTAATGTGGTGCAACCATGACCCCATATACGTTCATCCTGCGGCATACATGCATGAAAACTGCGAGCTTGCAAGCGGCGACATAGACGAGGCGTTTATGGATGAGGTTACGGATTACTGCATTGAGCACTATTTTACCAAAAGCAACTATATAAGAATAGACGGTAAGATCCTTTTTGGAATCTGGAACTTTACAAAGTTTTCGGACAATTTCGGCGGACTTGAGAATGCAGGAAAAGTAATTCGCAAATTCAGAGAAAAGGCTGCAAAAAAAGGCTTTGAAATACACCTTACCACCGAGCGCCATCTTTTCCCGGGTTACCAAACAAAGGATAAGGCACTTATGGAAAAGGCGGCAGTTGAGCTTACAATCGACAGTATTTTCAGCTATAGCTGGAATATGCCCGAGTGCAAGGAATGGCCTAAGGTTGAATACAGTGACTACAGAGAGCACAGCATAAAGGAAATTGAAAAGGATAACGAGTTCTTTAGCGTACCCTTCAATGTCAATGTATCAACAGGCTGGGATTCAAGCCCAAGAACGCTTCAGTCGGATATGTATGAGGAGAGAGCAGGCTGGCCTTTCTGTCCCATAACGGTTAACAACACGCCTGAGGAAGTGGAAAAATCCTTTGTGGAAATGAAAAAGTTTGTTGAGAGCGATAAGCATACAGGCAAATTCTTCACCCTGTCCACTTGGAACGAATGGACGGAGGGTAACTTCTTTGAGCCTGATGAGCTTTACGGCTACGGCTACCTTGAGGCGTTTAAAAAGGTTTTCAGAGATTAACTGTTTTTCAAAAGAGTTGCTTCATACAGCGAAGCGGCTCTTTTTTATAATTTTGCGTGGGTAAACTGTCACAAAGTAACATTTAGACGTTGCCGTGTAAAAGTAACCGTTTAAAACAGTTGCTTTTTTTTCGTGATAGTGGTATAATTAATCGTAATTTGTTAAAGTAATATGTTAAGAATTAAAAACGGAGTGAAAGAAATGCCAAAGCTTGAAAACCTTAATCCCAAGGATGTGTTCACATACTTTGAAGAAATAAGCAGCATCCCCAGAGGCTCGGGAAATATGGAAAAAATCAGCACTTTCTGTATGGATTTTGCAAAAAAGCATAATCTTAAAGCCGAAAGGGACAGCTTAAATAATGTTGTTATTTTCAAGGACGCAACCGAGGGATACGAAAACGCATCGCCCGTAATTCTGCAGGGACATCTTGACATGGTGTGCCAGAAGGATGAAGGGGTTGAGATTGACTTTGAAAAGGACGGACTTGATATATACATTGACGGCGATTATGTAAAGGCAAGGGGAACAACGCTGGGTGCCGATAACGGAATTGCCGTTGCCATGATAATGTCAATTCTCGCAAGAAATGACCTTCAGCATCCGCCCATTGAAGCAATATTTACCACCGATGAAGAAACGGGCATGGACGGAGCACTTGGCTTGTGCCTTGATAAAATCAAGGGCAGAAAAATGATAAATATCGACTCTGAGGATGCAAGCGTTGTAACGGTTTCCTGTGCAGGGGGAAGCGATTTCAGAATGATTCTTCCCGTAAACCGAGAAGTAAAGACGGCTGACCTTGTAACAATTACCGTCAGAGGACTTCAGGGAGGTCATTCGGGGGTTGAAATAAACAGCGGCAGAGTAAATGCCAATATGCTTATGGGCAGAATTCTCGGCAGACTTTTGAAAACACATAAGTTCAGCATCGTCAGTATAGACGGCGGCGACAAGGGAAATGCAATTCCCGTAAGCTGTAAGGCGAGAATTGCCACAGATGACGGAAAAGCCGCAGCTGAAGCCGTTAAGCAGTACGGCGATGTGATTAAAGCTGAGATTAAGGCACGTGAAAGTGGCTTTGAGCTTGATACTCAGGTGGAAGAAAATGTTTTGTCCGAGGCTTTTTCGGCACAAAACACAGAGAAAACCGTGTATTTGCTCATGTGTGCACCTAACGGCGTAATGCAAATGAGTGCGGAAATTGAAGGACTTGTGGAAACCTCCTTAAATCTCGGAATATTGAAAACCCAAGCTGATAATGTGTCAATGCTCTTTACGCTTCGCAGCAATAAGCGTTCTGCCATTGAGGCACTTGAGGAAAGACTGACGGTGTTTGCACAAGGCTCTGGCTGTGAGGTCGTAACAGGCGGACACTATCCGTCATGGGAATATAATGCAAACTCTGAACTTCAGACACTTTATAAGGAAAAGTATAAGGAACGATTTGGCACAGAGCCTAAAATTGAAGCAATTCATGCAGGACTTGAGTGCGGCGTGTTCTCCTCGGCACTTGAGGGACTTGACTGTATTTCCATAGGTCCCGAAATGCACGACATTCATACAACAAGCGAACGCCTTGGAATTACCTCCACAAAGGATGTGTATGATATTATCGTCAATGTATTAAAGGAATGTAAAAATTAAAAAAAGGTTGATTTTTAGCTTAAACTGTGGTATAATGCACGTAATACTGTATTTAGCCGCTTATAGCGGCGGTTAGGAGAATTTATGGATAAGAACACAAACTTTAAACCGTATATTCCCGCAGAAAAGGTAACCCCCGAAATAACAGTAACTTCTATTATCATGGGTATCCTTCTTTCGGTAATATTCGGTGCGGCAAACGCATATCTCGGTTTGAGAGTAGGTATGACGGTTTCCGCTTCAATTCCCGCGGCGGTTATTTCAATGGGAGTTATCCGCGTAATTATGAAGAAAAACTCCATTCTTGAAAGCAACCTTGTTCAGACAATCGGCTCTGCAGGTGAGTCACTTGCGGCAGGCGCAATCTTCACACTTCCCGCACTTTTCCTGTGGGCGGCTGAAGGAAAAATGTCAAAGCCCGGTCTTGTTGAGATTACTGTAATAGCTCTTCTCGGTGGACTTCTCGGCGTATTCTTCATGATTCCCCTCAGAAACGCACTTATCGTTAAGGAACACGGTGTTCTTCCTTATCCCGAAGGAACTGCATGTGCAGAGGTTCTTCTTGCAGGCGAAAAGGGCGGAGCAAATGCTTCCACGGTTTTTGCAGGCATGGGATTTGCGGCACTCTTCAAGTTTATCATTGACGGCTTAAAGCTGGTAACAAGCGAGGTTTCCTTCAGAGTCAAAGGCTATGCCGGTGAAATCGGAACACAGATATATCCTGCGGTTATGAGCGTCGGCTATATCTGCGGACCGAGAATTTCTTCCTATATGTTTGCAGGCGGTATGCTCAGCTGGCTTGTACTTATTCCCCTTATAGTTCTTTTCGGTGAGAATATTATTATGGCTCCCGGAACACAGACCATAGGTGAAATTTTTGCGTCAGGCGGAGCGAGTGCTATCTGGAGTACTTATATAAGATATATCGGTGCAGGTGCACTTGCGGCAGGCGGTATTATCAGCCTTATAAAATCCCTTCCTCTAATTGTTAAAACCTTTACGGGTGCAATGAAGAGCATGGCGGGTGCAAAGAACGGCTCAAATGAACGTACAGCTAAGGATATCAGCATGAAGATTGTACTTGTTGCAATCGTTGTGCTTACACTTCTTGTATGGCTTGTTCCTGCAATTCCCGTAAGTCCTTTGGGTGCTGTAATAGTTGTTGTTTTCGGCTTCTTCTTTGCAACCGTTTCTTCAAGAATGGTTGGTCTTGTAGGAAGCAGTAATAACCCTGTTTCAGGTATGGCTATTGCAACACTTCTTATTACAACACTTATCCTTAAAGCAACAGGTGCTGTTGGTGCAGAAGGCATGGCAAGTGCTATAGCAATCGGCTCTATTATCTGTATCGTTTCTGCAATCGCAGGTGATACATCACAGGATTTGAAAACGGGTTATCTTTTAGGTGCAACACCTAAAAAGCAGCAGATTGGTGAAGTTGTAGGCGTTGTTGCAGCGGCATTTGCAATCGGCGGCACACTTTACCTTCTTGATAATGCATGGGGCTTTGGCGGAGGAGAGCTTGCAGCTCCTCAGGCAACACTCATGAAGCTTATCATCGAAGGCGTTATGGACGGCAACCTTCCTTGGGCACTTGTATTTACAGGTGTATTTATTGCAGTTGTTGTTGAAGTAATCGGAATTCCCGTTCTTCCCTTTGCAATCGGTGTATATCTGCCGGTACAGCTTAACGCATGCATTATGATAGGCGGTCTTGTAAGACTTGCTCTTGATAAGCTCAAAAAGAACGAAGAAGAAAAGAAGGCAATTGTAAACGATGGTATTCTTTTCTGCTCGGGTATGATAGCAGGCGAGGGTCTTGTTGGTATTCTTCTTGCACTTCTTGCGGTATTCGGCGTTGATAAGGCTATAAACCTTTCAGCAAAGCTCGGTATTCCTGCAGTTGTGTCGGATATAGGCGGACTTGTTCTTCTTGCAATTACCGTTCTTACAGTGCTTAAATTCTCTCTTTGGAAGAAAAGAAAGTAAGCCATGAAAAAGCAAGACAAAGAAAACTATCTTGAAAAAATTCCCGTCAGAAACGAGAAAATCGGATGGTCGGTTGATGGAGAGGGAAAGGTTACTCTTGAAATTGAGAACAAAGGCGTTTTTAACAGAATAGCTCAGAAGCTTTTCAAAAAGCCTAAGATTTCCTATGTTCATCTTGATGAACACGGCAGCTTTGTGTGGCCGCTTATTGACGGAAAAAGCGATATTACGGCAATCGCACAAAAGGTGGATGAGCACTTCGGTGAAAAAGCACATCCGCTGTATGAAAGACTTGCAAAATTCTTTCAGATACTTGACAGCTACGGCTTTGTGATGTGGAATAAATAAACAGTATGTCAGTGCAGGCAGAAAAAATGCTTGCACTGCTTTTTTGTGAAAAGCTTGACATTTTAACTATAGTGGGTTATAATCGTATAAAAACAAAAGACAAAAGGATGTTTGAAATGAAAAAAAGAATTCAAGGACTTGTTGCAGGCTTGCTGATAGGCTGCACACTTACGGGGGGAGTATCATTTGCAAAGCAGGCAACCGAATGGGTGCAGCTTGCGTATAATAACATTAAGATTTCCCTTAACGGAAATGAGGTAAAGCCTACCGATGCAGACGGTAACTATGTTGAACCTTTTGTTATTAACGGAACAACCTATCTTCCCGTACGTGCCGTTGCAAATGCACTGGGACTCAGCGTTGGCTGGGACGATGCCACAAAAACTGTAATGCTTGGTAACGGAAATGCAGGGAATGCAGAACAGCAGACAGGTAATCAGTTTGTAATAAATAACATTTCAGGTTTGGAAGTCCTCAGAACATATGAGTGGGATGAGGATGATGACCACTACATCGGTCTTGTTATCCGAAACGGCTCCGACCGTGTTGTTTCACCGTACATTATTGCACACTTCAGAGATGCATACGGAAATGAAATTGATGATGATATGTATTTAGAAAATGCATTCGGATCGGGAAGTGAATGTTTGGCTGTATTCCACAGTTATTCGGATTATGCTTCTGTGGATTTTGATATGTCGGCAAGCTTTGAAGATTATTATGCTGAATGTGCGTCAATGCTTGAAACAAAAGCTTATTTGAACGGCGACAAGCTGTATGTATCTATCACAAACAACGGAAGCAAAGCTGCGCAGTTCCCGCAATATGAGGTTTTGTTCAAAAAGAGTGGAAGCGTTGTTAAACGAGAATGGGGTTTTTGCATTGACGAAGACGATGAAATAAAGCCCGGTGCAACCGTTGTTGACGAAAATTGGGTTTTGGATTATTTTGAATATGATGAAGTTGAAGTATATGTAATTTCATACGCATATGAAGACTGATAAAATAATATTTGCTGATGTGGGTTTATTTTCTCTTTTTGCAAATTATTTTTTTAAAAAAATCAAACTTTTTTTCAAAAAACTCTTGACAAAATTAAAAGTTGTTGTTATAATAAGTTTGTAATCAATACAAAAGTGAATTGCACACGGTGTAGCGGTTACATAAACTAAAAAACAAATTATATAATCAAAGGAGAATGAATTATGAAAAAGTATGTATGTTCAGTATGCGGATATGTTCACGAAGGAGAAGCAGCACCCGAAAAGTGCCCTCAGTGCGGAGTTCCCGCAAGCAAGTTTAACGAGCAGGCAGGCGAAAAGACATGGGCAGCAGAGCACGTTGTAGGCGTAGCACAGGGTGTAAGAGAAGACATCCTCATGGATCTCAGAGCAAACTTTGAAGGCGAATGCACAGAAGTTGGTATGTATCTTGCTATGGCAAGAGTTGCACACAGAGAAGGCTATCCCGAAATCGGTCTTTACTGGGAAAAGGCAGCTTACGAAGAAGCAGAGCATGCAGCTAAGTTTGCAGAGCTCCTTGGTGAAGTTGTAACAGACTCCACAAAGAAGAACCTCGAAATGAGAGTTGATGCAGAAAACGGTGCAACCGCAGGCAAGTTTGACCTCGCTAAGCGTGCTAAGGAGCTTGGACTTGATGCTATTCATGATACTGTTCATGAAATGGCAAGAGATGAAGCTCGACATGGCAGAGGTCTTGAGGGACTTCTTAAGAGATACTTCGGCTAATCGAAAAACGGCTTAAAACCAAATATACTTAATCAAGAGGCAGAGAAATCTGCTTCTTTTTTTATTCTCTTTTTGCCATTTGGCTTGTACTTTTCTTGTACTTTTTTGTTTTTTGATACACCTAAAAACTTGAATCTTGTACTTTTTTAATCTTGTACCAGTTTTTATCATTATACAACATACTTTGTTCACGAAACAAGTACCTACAACTTTATTGCACAATCGAACATAAATCATACTTTTTTTGAGCATAAAGCGTACAACTATTGTACGTCTTTTTTTATTGCAAAATTTTTCTTGAAAAAATATCATAGAATTTTCTTGTGTACCATTATAACGACTCCTGACCTCCACACAAATGATATAATATAATCACAGAAAGGGCAAGGACAACAAACAAAAACCTTTCAAATCAAACTTAAAGGAGGTAAACAAAATGAGAAGTCCATGAGCAACAACAACGCCAGCACACAAACAAACTTTCATCATTATTAAAATTTATAATTAAAATTCAAAAACTAAAATTTATATTTAATTCAAAGGAGAAAACTATCATGAAAAATTATTTTAACTACGATTTTGAAAACAAGGCAATCATCGGTTCTAACGCAGCAATCAAGAGAGCAAACAAGGGTAATAGTAAGGAATACAGAGAACTTGCAAAAATGCTTGAAAAGCATCCTGACTTCAATGTAGTACCCAAAGAAATTGATAAAAAGGAAAACAAGAAAACATACAACGGTCTAAACTTTGCGAGAATGAAAGAATACATTTTGACACAGCCTGACAGCGAAAACAAATTGAAAGTATTTGAAAAGGTAAAAGAAATTGCCGAAGCAAAAGGTGCAAAGTACCCTCTCACAAAGAAGTGGTTTTTAGAAACTTATCCCGAATACAAGGAAAACTCTGCATCCTTTACAGATGCAGAAGCTGAAAGTATTGCCGCCGCAGAACTTGACGAAATAGAAAATGGCATTAACGAATAATGAAGGGAGATTTAAAAATGAAAGATTACAGAATGAATTTTGCAACAAGAACATTAACCATTTCAAAGGCATTTGCAGGCAAGGCAGTTTCCTGTCCCAATTCAAAAGAAGGTCAAATCATGGAACAATGCCGTTCTCTCTGCCCCGATTTGAAAATTGCATATTTTTCACGTAAGGCATCCAACAGTAAGCCATACGGCGGGATAACCTATACAAAAATGGAAAACTACATTAAACTCTACGAAAATTCAGACGAACTTCTTGAAATGTTTAAATTGGTAAAAGAAGTTGCAAAAATCCAGAAGTGCAAAAGAAAGTTTGTTTATAATTGGTTTGTTGCACAATTCCCGAACTACGAGGAAATGCCTGAAATCAGAAACGGGAAACTTTACACACCAGTAATCAAGATTCCAGAAGCGGAAGAAAATACACTCAAACTTGCATCATAAAAATTTGAGTTTTACATTTAACAGTAATTGTTTATATATATTTGCGTTAATATTACAACTAAAAAAAGAAAGGAATGAAAAGATGTTAGAGTTGACAAAATCATATAGCAAACCCGAAATGACTGCCATGTTCGGAACAAAAGACATGGAAGGACTGCAAAGAAAACTTGAGAGAAACGGTGTATCGTTTGATATTAAAGGACGGGGAGAATCCGCAGTTTTCACAATAACAGACATTGAGAATCCATTCAAAATTTATTGCATTACAGAATTGGGATTTGATGGTCATACTGATTTTTATAAATTGCGAAACTATTATTACTATTATTTCAACGATATTGAGTTCAGAGCCATGCCAAATGAAGTGCAGGAAAACCGAATGAGGTTGGTACATAGAGATGTTTCAAGACAAACCATTGCAAATTATCTGATGAAATTATACTGCAAAAATTTCATCGACCTGAATACAAATAATTTTGTTTATTACTTTGCATTTAAAGACAAGCAAAGAATCGTTGAAAAAGACGAATACAGTGCCGCATGGCGTGAATATTGGAGCGACATCAGAAACGGACATTCGAACTTTGATGCAATATACAATATGCGTTGCAATTATGACGGTGTTGCAAGGAAACAAGCAATTCCGGAAATCAATGGAATCTATAACAAGGAAGTTGAGTTTTTGTGCAATCTCATTCAAAACGATATTGAAAGAGAATTGGGGGTGATTTAAGTCATTTTATTAACAGTAACCAATTATATTATTAGTGTTAAATGTAAAACTTAAAAAGCCAAAGACCATTAAATCATACAATTCAATTTTCAAATATAGTAGAAACAAAAAACGGCTTTATCAAAATTTTCAGCCGCAAGCGGCTGAATTTTGTTAGAAGCCAGAAATAAAATATGAAAGGAAAGATTGTATGTCAACTATCGAAAAGAATCTTCCAGACTATTACCCAACAATGCATCTTGACGGATATACCCCAGAGGAAATATTGACTGCACAGCGAAGAACCATGGCAAAGAAACTTGCCGAACGGCAGGCTGAAGCGGATGCAGTTGATGAGGTTAATATCACAAGTGAGGTAAAAGTTAAATGAGGTAGACAAATCAGAAAGATTAGAAGAAGAAAAAGAAGAAGTCAGTATTAGAGCAAGAATTGTTCAGCATCATGCATAAAAGCCTGAAAACGGCACTTGATATGGCACTTGACGAAATACTGAAAGATTTCAAATAAGAAACGGCGAGTAATTCTTTATGAGCTACTTGCCGTTTTTGTCGTTTATTGCCGTCAAAGTCGTAAAATATGAAAAACACAATTTCCGAATACGAACATAACAACCGTGTTTCAGAATAAAAAAACCTCTCCAAGATTGAGCGTGCCACACCAAAACGGCAAGCACCTTTGAAAAACATTATTGCCCGAAACCCACGCCCCCATATGTTCACAAAAGGGTGTGCTGAATTACCTGAACAAAAACACGCCGTTTTTCTGCTGACTTTTGGCATTTTGTATGCCAGAAAAACCGTTCGCGAAACCAGTTGTTTTATTGAACGCCCTAAACTTCGTCAGGAACATACTCCATTATATCCGCAGGCTGACAGTCAAGAACTTTGCAAATCTCATTCAACGCCTCTACTGGCAAATGCTTGACCGCACCTGTGCAAATTGCAGAAACTGTCGGCGGTCTGATACCAGTTCTTTCGGCAAGCTCTTTTTGTGTCATTTCACGAATGGCAAGCATTACTTTAACCTTAAACTTAATCATAAAAACACATCCTTTCCATTTAGCATTATAACACGGTTTTCGTAATAAATCAATACTAAAAGCGAAAAAATATTTTGAATTTCGTAAAAGAAATTACGAAAAAGGTATTGACAAAATACGAATTTCGTAGTATAATATAAATGTAATCAAGAGGAACACCTCAAACAAATAATTCCAAAAGGAGAAATTGAAAATGACAAAGGCAGAACTTATTACAAAAATCGAAGCACTTAACGAATGGGAAGAACTCATGGAGCAGGCAAAGGCAGAAGCCGAAGCAATCCGTGACAGCATCAAGGAAGAAATGCTTGAAAGAAAAACCGAAGAACTTGTTGCAGGTTCTTACATCATCCGTTGGACTTCCGTGTTGAGCAACCGTTTTGATACAACAAACTTCAAGAAGATGTATGGTGAGCTTTACAAGGCATTTACAAAGCAGAGTGCAAGTCGTAGATTTACAATTTCTTGCTAAACATAAAATCACTACGCAAGGGAAACCTTGCGTAGTGAATGAAAGGATAAAGTTATGAATTACGGATATGCAAGGTGCAGTATAAATGAAACCAAACAAGACATAAACCGACAGGTCAGGGAACTGAAAGAAGCAGGTGCAGAAGAAATCTTTCTTGAATATGAACATGGTGACAGTAAAATCAAAGACCAACAGAGAGCTTTGTTTGAAACGTCATCAGAGGGCGACACAATCATAACACTTGAAGTATCACGACTTGCCAGAAGCACAAGACAGTTATGTGATATCATTGATGTGATTCGCGAGAAACATCTGCAACTTGTTATAGTCGGAAGCATAACTCTTGACTGCCGCAACGGCAAATGTGATCCTATGAGTGAGGCTTTTCTGCAAATGGCAGGCGTTTTCAGTCAATTAGAATTGGCAATGATTCGTGCAAGGGTGCGTTCTGGCATGGAAAACGCCAGAGCAAAAGGGGCAAATATCGGCAGACCGCAAGTAACAAAAGAAGATATTCCTGCATCCTTTTTACGGCATTATCCGTCTTTGAAGTCTGGCAAATTGAATGTTTCAGAACTTGCCAGAGTGTGCGACATGAGCCGTACAACCGTCTATAAATATGTTTCTCTTTTGGAAAAATAGATAAAATTTAAGTCAGATAATTAACACCAATATTATAAAATGGTTTCTGTTAATTGTCTGACTTTATTTTTTTATAGTTTTACTTTTTTAAACAGTTCATAAAGAATGAAATTCCAATTATAATTATATCAACAACCAACGGAAATGCAAAGAAGTATAACATTTCAAAACTTAATAAAAGTGATGTAACAACTGGAATCCTAATAAATAAAACGATGACTGTAATTGCAAAATTGATTATATTGATAAACAATCCTTTTTTCATTCCTAAATTACAAACATTCCAATATGATATCATTGTATAAATCGGAATTGTAAGGGTGTAATATAATGGAATACTATTCATAAGTTTTTCAACATATCCTGCAACTTCATTTGGAACACTTTCAATGTTTATAAAGAGCATGGGAAGTAATTTACACAATATATAAAATACCAAAGTAGTAACAACAGACAATCCTAAAAAGATCGTTATAGATTGTTTTCCTTTTGTTATAAATCTATATATTGAAATCGAAATCATTGCAATAATGATAGTTCCAAAACCTAACAATGTTAAATTTAAGGCACTTTTTGCAGTAGCCAACGCAACAAGACAAATTTTGCCAAAAGCCGCACCAATTCTAAACTCAGAGAAACCAGATATTTGAATTGATACAATAGATAATATTACAAAAATAGCCGCAATCACATATTGAAAATATGTAGGTATTTGTTCCATTTTTGGCAAATTTTCTAATGAAACACTCACTTTGCCAGTATCTTTATTTATGTTTGACTTACAATGCGGACATTCTGTTGCAAATTCTGAATATTGTTTTTTACAAATAGGACATTCAACCATAAGTCATTCCCCCTTTTTTAATAATTCGATAATTTGCTGATTCTGACTTTGTGATATTTTATCGGGTAATGCCATTATATAAATATATCCGAATATTCCGAGCCAGAAACAAATTGCCCATGCGTGAATATCATCACCATACCCTTTTTGTATGGCGGCATTTCTCATAAAAGACGCACCTAATGCGGCAATAATAAAATATATAAATATTGAAATTACTATTAAAAATTCACCCATTGTTTTTTACTCCTTTCTAAAGTCTCACGCAATAAAAAATGCGTGGCAACAGAATCCATTACCACGCACAAAAACGAGGCTTTAGATTACATGTTACCACACACTATACTCTAATATATGAATATCAAACAAATACCATATTATAAGCCTGCGTTTTTAACAAAACACAAATTTGTTTGATATTACAATAATAGAATAGCAAAACAAGGATATTCCAAGAGAATACCCAATTTACATTTTTATCGATTATTAAAGTATTAGTATGTGGTATCTGTATTATATCACTTTACAACAAAAAAATCAATACATCTTCCAATTTTTATGCAAATATGTTATAATACTTTTGGAGGCTGATGTTATGGAAGAAAAGAAATACAAGAAACACCCACACTTGAACCACGGCAAGCAAAATCACCACAAAATGAAACCGTATATTGTCATGCAGTATTTACTCAAAAACACCGATGAACAACACCCAATTATAGCAGACAATATAGTGGCAGAATTAGATGTTAAATACGGCATTTACGCAGAACGCCGTTCCATTTACAAAGACATAGAAGAAATAAACAAAGCGTTTATAATGCTTGAACAATATTGCACAGCAGAAAAAGCCGAAAAGATACTTGCCGAGGATGAATACAACGAAGAAAAGTTAATTCTCAAAAACAAATACGGTTTCTATGCACGCCCTCTCAAATATAGTACAGATGAAATTCGACTGTTGGCAGAATGTGTTTACTCGGCAAAATTCCTTGATAAATCCCAGTCTGATTTTCTTGTGGATATAGTCTGCGAGCTTGTCAACAAGAGGCAGGCAAAATCAATAAAACACGATGTTCTTTTAACAGACAGAGTAAAGACAAACAATGCAGGTGTTATAAACAGTATTGCAGAAATCAACAAAGCCATGAGCAAAGAAATTGACGGCAAAAAACACATTCCCGAAAAGATAAGTTTCAAGTATCTGAAATACACAATCAGCGACATGAAAAAGCAGGTTGAACGCCGTCACGGAGATGATTACATTGTTAGTCCCTTTGCACTACTTATCAATGACGGAAATTATTATTTGCTTGCGTTTGATGATAAAAAACAAAAGTTTATGAATTACCGTGTTGACCGAATGAAAAATGTTGAATGTGTCGGAGAAAAACGAGAGGGCGAAAAGGAATTTGACAGCATTGATTTGAAATCATACACGCAAAGAGTATTTTCAATGTATGGTGGAGAAGAAAAAAGAGTAACTTTGCAGTTCATTAATCCCCTATTAGATACCGCCATTGACCGTTTCGGCAAAAAAGATGTTTTGTATTTCCAGAGTGATGAAAAGCATTTTACTGTTTCAACAAAAGTAGAGATTAGTAATCAGTTTTTTGGTTGGCTTCTGGGGTTTGGTAAAAAAGTTCAGATTGTTTCACCGCCGGAAGTACGAGCCGAATTTAAAAATTACATAAAGGGTATTGAGGAAATGTATTAAAAATGAGAGGGTTTACGCCCTCTCATCATAGTTTATTGAGATTGTTTTGCAATATTTCAACGCCTGATTTTGAAACAGCGATATAATATCTTTGGGTGATGTGAATGTTGCTGTGTCCCATTTGGTTGCAAAGCAGGTGTTGCGGCGTGTTCATTTCTGCCATGAGTGTGCCGTAGGTATGCCGCAAATAGTGATATTTAAATTCGATTTGCAAACCGCATTTTATTTCTCTTGTGGGATATTTCATGGAGTTTACGGTTTGAATTTTGCCGTCTGGGAAACAGTTTACAAGTTCAGTCGAGTAAATATATTCGCCGTTCAAATCCTCTATCAACCGTCTGTTTTGTTTTCTGACGGTTTCAAGTTGTTTATTATCTGTCAGCATTTTCTGATGTAGTTTGTTTAAATACCGTTTCATAAAATCATTGAGATATATTGT
>JAZNIM010000184.1:0-16512 GCA_045577475.1 Eubacteriales bacterium
TCCTAAGACCCGCTTGGGCCTCCGACTTTCTTCAATTTTATTGACTTTTAAAAACCTGCTAAGTGAATCTAAATTATATTTTTTACGCAAGGCTAATGTGCCAAAATACAACACATCAAAATCTTCATCTTATCAACCCCATATCGATTTAAGAGTATTTATTTCGATGCTATCAAGACTAATATTTGTAGAGGCGTTTATTTTTATATATGGCAGATTTCTGTCCATTAATGTATATCCGTCAAGGCATGATACATATATTTTTCCGTTGTCAGTAAATAATTCAATACTACATCGGTCAACTATCAAAGTTATATCCAAACAACCTCGCGTAATAGATATGGGTGCAGTAGCATCACCTAATTTTATTTCATTTTTGGAAAAATCAAAATTAATTTCTCTTCCAAATATGCTTATATTCATAGCTCCGTTTGCTATATAGGAACTTTTAATTTTTACCAATTGTGCTGCATCATCCAACGTCTCAAAAAAACCATTTTCAATAGTAATCAAAACATTTTCTAAGTTTTTCGTGTGAGTATAGATATCTTCAATTTCTTTAACAGGTGCTGCTTCAAGATAGTAAACATTCTCATATTTACATAGTTTTAGTTCCACCGGTATTCCCATTTGTCCACGAAAACCTGATGCCGGTAATTTCCATCTATCCCATACTATTCTTACAATCCTTCCTTGGGGGAGATTGCTAAAAGATTGGCCGGCATAGCCGGATAGCCCATAGTGAAGTGACAGTTCTGCCTGCTCCGGCAAAAATTTTCCATTTTGAAAATTCCCCACTAAATATCTATCGTGAGCCCCCATTATAATCCACTTTCGCTCGCCGTTTCCACAGTTAATCGGAAAAATGTCGGGACATTCTCGTTCCCCATTAAACTGAATACGTTGTAGTTCTATCCAATCAACCAAATTGTCCGATTTTAAAATACAATACTCTCCTTTTTCCAGGTACAGCGCCATAACATAGCAATCAAGTTCATCGCAAAATATTACTTTTGGGTCACGATTTTGTCCCAAAATATTAGGAACTACAGGCTCAACCCTGTAACGTTTAATCGTTTTAAATCCATCATCAGAATATGACACATGTTGACAAAAAGGTTGCGTTGTTGTATAAAACAGCAAGGAGGCATTTCTTCCATCAGAACTAACGCCAAGTAGATTTTTTTCATCATATACAGCACAACCGGAATACATATCTCCGCGATCATCCGGAAAAAGCGCAATATCTTTTTCTGTCCAATGCATCAAATCGCGACTTACAGCATGTCCCCAATGCATATTATCCCAATTGGGTTCCGTAGGATTATATTGATAAAACATATGGTATATTCCATCAATATATATAAGACCGTTAGGGTCATTTATCCAACCATTTTTTGTTGTAAAATGAACCTGCGGACGCATAGGTTCGTGATACAAGTTTTCAATGTCTATTTCATTCGCTTCACGAATTTCAAACTTCATTTCGGGATCAACGAGGATATCAATTGTTTGTCCAATGAATCTTGAGACATCAATGTAAGCATAAAAATCAGGGTTGAAATTGTCAAGCTTTATATTAATTTTATATACCGTTTCACCATTTAATTTGAAAGACATTCTCTTTTTTGAACAAAGAGTATTTACAGGAAAAATCAAATACTTTTTTTCTATCTTTAATACCATATATTTTCTCCTTTTCTCTTGAAAATTCCGTCACATTACAGTATAATAATAACATGTAGAAATTATTTTATCAACAGAAAAAATAATACAAACAGGAAAAAATATGATATGATTTATATTGATAACAGCGACAAAAAATATTTAAACGGCGAAAGAACAACCAAACAATCTTTCCTTAACATCATTAAAGTAGAATATCAGCATTTAAGCAACAAGTGTACTTACCATTCTAATCTTACTGAAAAGCATGTTCTCTTTTTTGTTGAATCAGGCAATGTTTTTCTGAATAATAAAAAAGTACCCTCAGGAAATGTTTTGAATGTTTCACAGTTTAGCAAATTTCAACTAAACACACCCGACTCAGCAAATTTAATTGAGATAACTTATGATTATTCGGATGACATTCCTTTATTCAACGAAAATATCCGAATTATTAAACCCACATTTGAAATAACTGAATACATAAAAAAAATTTATGAAAACTGTTTTTTATCTAATTCCATTTCAGGTATTAATGAGGGGTTACTTCTCAATGTATTGAATACACTGAATAATTTGTGTGATTTTCGTTCTGCAGAGCTCAGCCTATATCAGAAGTGCCGTAAATGGATAGAAAAGAATTCTGTATCCAATATAAACGCTCAAATCACAGCAAACGCTATGAATTGTACTGTAGCGCACCTAAATCGCACAGTAAAAAAATACAGTGGTAAATGTTTGAACGACATTGTAACCGAAACGCGACTTACCGAAATTAAGCGGTTAATCAGAAATTCAACATTTTCAACAAAAGATATTGCTCAAAAACTAGATTTCGGCTCACCGGAATTATTGCGCAAATTTTTTAAATATCACACCGGCATTTCTTTGAACGAATACAAAAAACAATGTTATAAAATATGAACGTGGCAGATTTTTCTGCCACGTTTTTGTTATGATGCATCTTTTGATTCGTTACTCTCTGCTACACTCTGCGCAGTTCCAAGCATATTCTCAATAAATATTCCGTAACCTCTGGTTGGATCATTCACAAATACGTGTGTCACAGCTCCCACAATTCGGCCATTCTGAATTATCGGCGATCCAGACATACCTTGAACAATACCGCCCGTGATGTCAAGTAGTCTTTCGTCAGTCACCCTGATTACAAAATTCTTGTATTCATCGTCACTTTCATTGATTTTTTCTATCACAATGGAGTATTTGTCAATACCGTTGCCGTCAATTTCGCTTAAGATGTGGGCATCTCCTTTTTGTATCTCATCACTCAGTGCAATGTCAAACAGCTTGTCACTTGAACATTTGGGAAGGCTGTCCATTACGCCGTAAACGCCGCGGCTTGTGTTTTGTGTGAGAACACCTTTCTTTTCTGTGTCAAAGCTTCCCTTGATTTCACCGGGTACTCCTTTCTTGCCTTTTATTACGTCGGTAATTTCAACATCAACTACACTGCCTCTCAGAAGCGGCATTAGCTTTCCCGTATCAACATCGCATATTCCGTGGCCAAGACCTGCAAAGTCGCCGCTGACGGGGTTGTAAAAGGTTACAGTGCCTATTCCAGCTGTACTGTCACGAACCCAAAGTCCTGTTTTGTACTTTTTATCCGTAAGGCTGAGAACAGGATTTATTTTGCAGCTTAACTGCTGACCTTCACGTGTGTATAAAACCTCCAATTCTTTGCCGTAGGAGCGTTCAATAACAGATGACAATTCTTCCACCGTGTTAACCTCGGTTTTATCAATGGAAAGAATCACATCGCCAACCTGAAGCCCGGCTTCCTTTGAAGGATTTACAAAGCCTTCCGATGTTTCAATATCCGATTGCCTTATAATCATTACGCCCTCGGTAAAAAACTTGACACCGAAGATATCACCGCCTGCCGCAAGCTTTTTGTCGTCAATAACCGTAACCTCAACGTCCTTTAGGGGAAGCACACCAAACAGCTTTGCCTGCATTGTACAACTGTCCTTAACACCAAGAACATTTACGGATGCATTAGCCAAATCATTTTTTCTTATTGTTATATTATCGGGTACGGCATAATCGCTTGCTCCGACAAACAGTGCAAAAGCTACATATAATATAGGCACTGTTTTGAGCACACTCCTTGCCGCCCGTTTCAATTTATATCTCATCAACTGCATTTTCTCCTTTAATTTTAACAACATTTTTGAATTCTTTATTCATTATTTAATATTCCCTAACACAAAAGTACAATATGTATTGTAAAATAAAACTGTAAGTTTAATTTTTATTATTCAAGGAGTTTACAGTATGAAAATAGCAATTATTGGTTCAAGACACGTGAAGCATCCAAAGGTTGTACTTAAAAAAATTACCGAGGAATTACCTGCGGAATGTACGGAAATTGTAAGCTGCGGCGCTGAAGGCGTGGACAAGCTTGCAGAACAGTACGCAAAGGAGCACGGCATAGCTTTTAAAGAAATTCAGGGCAGCGATGCAAATGAAAAGAGTCAGCTTTTAGCGGATTATTCCGACAGCCTGCTTGCATTCTGGGACTGCACTTCAAAGGGAACGGCGGTAATAATTTCCACTTTTACAAAGGTTTCCAAATATGTAAAGATTATTTGCATCAATAAGTAAATTTATTCTTATGAGCGGCTGCTAAAGGGCAGTCGTTCTTTTTATTTTTATATTTTATCAGTTGTTTTATGCGGATTTTGTAGAATTGGGAGTTTTTTCCTTGTGCATAAAAAAGCATAAAAAAAGAACTGCTTCAAAATGAAGCAGCTCCCAAAAACAAATTTCAGTCAACTAATTTTTTAAGTACGGCAACCACCGTGTCCTTGTCGTTGTCCTCAAGAAACTTGATAAGAGTCTAGAGAGCTTTCTTTGCCTCGTCGCTTTCGGCAAGCTTTTTGATGTCGCCAAGGTCGTCAATTCCAAGGTCGCCAAGAGTGTCCTTCGCTTTGTTCATTAGATCTTTTAACATGATACTTCTCCTTTGTATGTATTAAATTTATAATGCTTAATTTCCCGTAAAGAAGGTTTTTTCGCTGTGGGTGCAGACAGAAAGAACAATTCCCGCAGCAATGAAACAGCTGAGAATAGATGAGCCGCCGTAGCTGAGGAAGGGGTAGGTAATACCGATAACAGGCATTATTCCAAGACACATTCCCACGTTTTCAATAACCTGAATCATGAACATGGATGCAACACCCATGCAGATGTATGTACCTGTGGTGTTTCCGCATTTCATGGCAATTCTTATGATGCGGTAAATCATAAAGCATGTGACAAATAATACAACCATAGCACCGATAAGACCGAATTCCTCGCATATGGTGGAGAAAATCATGTCGGTGTGCTTTGCTGGAAGATGCCCGTTTATGCCTTGTGTAACAGTACCCTGCATGTAGCCCTTGCCGAAAATACCGCCGTTGCCGATGGCTGTCTGGCTTCTTAATTGCTGATAGCGTATGCCGATGCCTGTCGGGTCGATAGAGCTGTCAAAGCACATAAGAATTCTGTCACGCTGATAGGGACTGAGCCTTTCCCAGAGAAATGGGGAGGCGAATATAAGAGCCGCACCGCCTGCGATGTAGTACCATATGCTGATACCTGCGGCAAAGCACATGCTGATGAATATTGCAAGGAATATTGTAAGAGAACCAAGGTCCTTCTGAAGCAGTACAAGGGAAAAGATAATTCCCGCATGTATTGCAAGAGAAATAACGGTGGAAATCTTGTGCATTTTGTCACGCACATGGCTAAGGTGAACGCCGAAGCTGAAGATAAATAACAGCTTTGCAAATTCGGAAGGCTGAATTTTAATAAAGCCAAGGTCAATCCAGTTGGCGTTTGTAGCTTCTGTTACACTTGAGCCGAAAATGTAGGTGATTAAAAGAATTGCGGCATTTATGCCGATGATGTACCTGTATTTGGATGCTACCGAGCGGTAATCAATAAGAGAAAGCAGGGCGGCAAGAACGACGCCGAGCATGCTGCCGAAGGTCTGAATTGTAACAAGCTTGGAATCGCCGAAGGTGTGGGATGCACTGTTTACGGCGGCAATGCCGATAATTGCCATGGCAATTACACTGAGGGCAAAATAAATGTCAATTTTTTTAAGTAGAGCCTTTATTTCAGACTTTACCCACATTTTTTTGCGAACAATGGGGTCTTTTGGTGCTGTTGGAACGGGAGGAGCAGATTTCAGCGATAGCTTTTTTACGGCATGACGCCTTTTGGGTTTGGAAGATATACCCGTCAGCTGTTCCTTGTGACGCTGTGCCTCAATCGGCGACATTATTCTTGAAGCGTTGGAGGTGTCAACCATACTGCCTGCAACAAGGTTAATTCTCAGTTCATCCGTAAAGGTCTTGCGGGCAATGCTGTTGCTGCTCTCAAAAGAAGAACTCTTTTTTGCAGAAACCTTGATGTTGTTCTTTTTAATTTTAAATTTACTTTGCATGGTGTCCTCCTTTCATGTTTTTTGTGTAATACGTGAATATTATACAACAGTTTTAATAATAAGTAAATGCGAAAATATTAATTTTATAAATATGCTTGAAAAAAGATGAGTCCGCTGTTATAATGTATACGGAGGCGATTAAGTTGAACGAATATGTAAATGAAAATGCTGATATTTTTGATGATGAACCTAAAAAACAGAATATAGTGTTGCGTATTTTCAAATGGGTTTGTGCGGCGATAATTATACTTATCTGCGGTATTCTTTTTGTAAGATGTGTCGGATACATGGACCATAAAATAGTAAAAAAGGTGCTGATGAACGAGGCGTTTTATACGGCATACGAACAGTCGCCCGAACAGTTGAAGGTGGAAAAATACGGCATGAAGGATGCCTGGGTGCGTGTGAGAGAGGGAAGACAGGTTGAATTCAATAACCTGTATTACATTCCTCTTTTAAAGCAGATGCAGTTTTCGATAAAATATAATCAAGACCTGCCGCAGTGCGAGTATTCCGAAATGCCCTTCAGGCTGAAGCTCATTGACGACGAGGGAAATGAATTTACCGAATACTGGTTTGAAGAAGCACAGAGAGAAAGATATAAATATGTGCGTATATGCTTTGAAAACATAGATATTTATACCGATAAGGTAGACGAAAACGGTCAGGAAATACGTCATACATATACTCTTGTAATAGATATGACCGACGGCAAGGGCGGATATAATGAGCTTTGTACATATAAGCTTTATGACGGCAAGACTATCTGCAAGAACGTAAAATATAAGGTGGAAAAATGAAGAAGGTAACACTTTCGGATATAGCCTTGCGAACAGGCTTTTCCGTAAACACCGTGTCCCACGCACTCAATGATAAGAGTGATATTTCCGATAAAACAAAAAAGATTATCCGTGATACGGCAAATGAGCTTGGATATATCGGAAATTCCAGTGCAAGCTACCTGCGAAGCGGTAAAAGTAAAAGCGTGGCACTTATTGTCAGCGATATTTCAAATCCCCACTTTTCGATTATGATTAAGGAAATAGAGGGACATCTTAGAAAATCGGGATATTCCGCTTTTGTCCTCAATACCGATGAGGACGAGGAAACAGAACGGGAGGCGATTGTGTCGGCTCTCGAAAAGAATGTGGACGGAGTTATAATCTGTCCCGTTCAGAAAAGCACTAAAAATATGGAGCTGCTTGAAAAAACGGAAGTACCTTTTGTACTTTTCGGACGAAGATTTGCAGATAAAAAGTGGGACTATGTTGTGTGCGACGATGAAAACGGGGGATATGTTGCGGCTAAAGGTCTTTTGGATATGGGGCATAAAAAAATACTGTATCTGGGAGGTCCCGAATATATTTCATCCTCACGTGAGAGGGTTGCGGGGGTAAAAAGAGCATTTTGCAAATTTGGCTCGGACAGCGGTGCGATTCTTTATGAACTGACAGTTCCCACACTGTTTTTAGGGGATGAAAAGGGCATGATGAAGCTATTAAAAAAGTATGATGAATGCAGCGCAATAATAGCCTTCAGCGATATGATTGCCCTTGAAGCCTGCCATGCATTAAAGCTCATGAATAAAAGAGTGCCCGAGGATGTGTCGGTGGTGGGTTTTGATAATATCGTTTCAAAGTTCTACCTGCCACTGATGCTGTCCTCGGTTTCGTCCTCAAAAACGAATATGTCAGGCACAGCCGTTGATATTCTTATGGAAAAAATTACAGAGAACTCAAAAAAACAGCATAAGGTTGTGCTTCCCACAAAGCTGATACTTCGTGAAACAACCGCAAATTTATAAAAAGCTATTGACAAATAGCTCAAATTATGGCACAATAACATTAACGATAATGCAAGCTTTTAATATAATGATAGATGAACGGAGGAGAAGATAATGACAGACAGACTTTATAACTATGTGCTTAATAAAGAGCATCATAAATTCAGAAAGCACCTTGATGTAAAGTTCGACGAGGGTATGAGTGCAATCGAGAGAATGACATACCGCTTTGAGCAGATGGCAAAGGCAGAACAGCCTCATATATTGCCCGATGAAAAGATATGCTTTATAAGAACTGTAGAAAATCATTGCGACATTTATACAAAGGAAGAATGGGACAAAATCAAGGAAAAGCACTTTATCCATGAGCTTGGCTATCTTTCCAATCTTTCACCGAACTATGAAAGAGTAATTGCCGACGGTCTTGAAAAGTCAAAGGAAATTGCCGATGAGTACGGCGTGCGTATAATTGATGCTATCCTTGACCTTGCAAAAAGATATAAAGAGGAAGCGGCAAAAGAGGGCAGAGCAGACATTGTAAAGGTGCTTGAAAACGTGCCTGCAAAGGGTGCAAAGACCTTCCGTGAAGCACTTCAGATGATGAGAATTATACACTACAGCCTGTGGCTTGAGGGGGATTATCATAATACGGTTGGCAGATTTGACCGGTATATGTACCCTTATCTTAAAACCGACCTTGAAAACGGAACTCTTACAAAGGAAGAAGCATATGAGCTGCTGTGCGACTTTTTCCTCTCCTTCAATAAGGACAGCGATATTTACGTGGGTGTTCAGCAGGGTGATAACGGTCAGAGCATGGTTCTCGGCGGCATTGACAGGGACGGAAACGACGCCTTCAATATGCTTTCCGAAATGTGCCTTGAAGCAAGCGGCAGACTTCTTATGATTGACCCTAAAATCAATCTTAGAGTAAGTAAGAAAACCCCCATTGAAGTATTTGAAAAGGCAAGTAAGCTTACAAAGGCAGGACTTGGTTTTCCGCAGTATTCCAACGATGATGTTGTGATAGATGCACTGGTGGGCATGGGATATGAACCAAAAGATGCAAGAGATTATGTGGTTGCGGCATGCTGGGAGTTTATTGTTCCTAAGTGCGGTGCGGATGTTGCGAATATCGGTGCACTGTCCTTCCCGAGAGTAATTGACAACGTGCTTCATAATGACCTTGAAAAGTGCGAAACCTATGAAGAATTTCTCAGTTGTATACAAGCGGAAATTAAAAAGCAGTCAGAGGTAATCTGCGAAAACATCAAGGATTTATGGTTTGTTCCTTCTCCCTTCATGAACGTGTGTATGGACTGCAATATTTATGAAGGCGGTAAATATAATAACTTCGGTATTCACGGTACGGGTATTGCCACGGCAACAGACTCGGTGTATGCCATAAAGAAGTATGTGTTTGACCAAAAGAAGTACGACAAAAAGCACTATATTAAGGCGGTTGACGAGGACTTTGCAAATGACCCCGAAATGCTGTCGCTTTTGAGAAACGAAACAGATAAAATGGGTTACGATAATGACGAGGTTGACACAATTTCCATACAGCTTCTTGGTATGTTTGCCGACAGCCTTGCAGGTAAGACGAACTGCCGAGGCGGTAAATTCAGAGCAGGTACGGGTTCAGCCATGTTCTACCTGTGGCACGCCGATGAAATCGGTGCTTCTCCCGACGGAAGAAGAAAGGGCGAGCCATTCGGTACAAACTTCTCTGCAAGTATCTTTGCAAAAATTCCCGGTCCTTTCTCTGTTATCAAGTCCTTCACAAAGCAGCCCTTTGGTAAAGCATGCAACGGCGGACCTCTCACAATGGAATTTGCTTCTTCAATGTTTAATGACGAGGATAGCATAAATAAGGTGGCAATGCTTGTAAAGAGCTTTGTTGAACTTGGCGGACATCAGCTTCAGCTTAACGCCGTAAATCTTGAAAAACTAAAGGATGCAAAGCTTCATCCCGAAAACCACAGACAGCTTGTAGTTCGTATCTGGGGCTGGAGTGCTTACTTTGTAGAGCTTGACGAAAAGTTCCAGAATCACGTAATGCTAAGACAAGAATACAGCTTATGACAGGCAGCGTTTTTGATATTAAGGAGTGCAGCGTTCATGACGGCCCCGGAATGAGAACCACGGTGTTTTTGAAAGGCTGTCCTCTAAGATGCATATGGTGTCATAATCCCGAAGGACTTGAAAAAACCCCTTGTCTTATGGTTAAGCATACTCTCTGCCAAAGGTGCGGACTGTGTAAAAGAGGCTGCGGTCATGATGAATGCCGAGCTTTTGACAGATGTATTCACGCCTGTCCAAACGGTGCACTGAGTGTTGCGGGCAGGGAATACACTTCCCGTGAGCTTGCGGACACTCTCATGAAGAATAAGGTGTTCTTTGATGCTTCGGGCGGAGGAGTAACCTTTTCCGGCGGCGAGCCGTTGATGCAGGCTGACTTTCTTATTGAAACGGCGTCATACCTTGATACTCATGTTGCAGTTGAAACAAGCGGATATGCAAGCGAGGATATTTTCAGGGCTGTTCTTGATAAGGTGGATTATGTGATTATGGACGTAAAGCTTGCAGACAGTACGCTTCATAAAAAGTATACGGGTGTAGGCAATGAAAGAATATTGCGTAATCTTGAAATACTGAAAAACAGCGGAAAAGACCATGAATTCAGAACTCCGCTGATACCTAAAATTACTGACACCGAGGAAAATCTTGCGGCAATAGAAAAAATTGTAGGTACATCAAAATGGGAAAAAATCCCCTATAATACCATGGCAAGCCTTAAATACCCCATGATAGGAATGGAATACAAATACGAAGAATTTGTTCAGGAGGATGAAAAGCGATGAATTTAATTGCAAAACTTATAACCGCCGGCGGTGCAGAAGCACAGGCAAAGGTTTATGAAAAACAGCTTGAAGAGGGCGTTTGTGCCGTATATATTGAAGGCAAGGCAAACGAAGCTCTTAACAGCGAGCATGGTGCGGATATTGCCTTTACCCTTGATAACGTAGAAGGCATGACAGCGCTTGAAAGAAATACCGAATACTGGTGCGAGCCTGTATTTACAAAGGAACAGAGCGGTATTCCCGACGAAACACAGATGCTTGTTGTAAAGCATAAAGACGGAAGCTTTACCTTTGTGCTACCCGTTGTGTCCGAAAAGTACAGATGCACTCTTTACGGTGATGAAAACGGCATTCATGCAAAGCTTTTCACATGGCTTGATGGAATTGATGAAGTAAATGCACTTGCCTTTACGTATATGCATACAGATAACCCGGGTAAGGCTTCGCCGCTTTGCTTTATGCAGGCGTTGAAGGCAATGGATAAGAAGGTGCTTTCAAGACAGGAAAGAGAATATCCCGAGCTTTTTGAATACCTCGGCTGGTGCAGCTGGGACGGCTTGCAGATAAGAGTAAGCGAGGAAGGACTCTTGGAAAAGTGCCGTGAATTCAAGGAAAAGAATATTCCCGTTAGATGGACAATCATTGACGACATGTGGGCGACAATTCCAAAGTTCAACACCGAAAAGTATGAATCAAGACAGGAAATGTTCAAGCTTATGCACTCAAGTTCCATTGCTGACTTTGAGGCAGAGCCTAAGCGTTTTCCCGACGGTCTGAAGCACTGTATCGGTGAAATGAAAAAGTACATGACATGGGTCGGCATGTGGCATCCCACAACAGGCTATTGGTTCGGAATTGACCCCGAAAGCGAGCTTTTCACAAGATTTGAAAAAAATCTTATGCTTACCGAGGACGGAAGATATATCGTAAAGCCTACATATGAAGATTATACAGCCTTCCTTAACGGCTTCCATGAGTTCCTCAAGGACTGCGGTACAGACTTTATCAAGGTTGACAATCAGGCTTTGATACGCCGTTATTATAAGCAAAAAGGAACGGTAGGCGAGATGGCAACGGGTATCCATAATGCCATTGATGACAGTGCAAAGAAGTATTTTGATTCAAAGCTTATCAACTGTATGGGATGTGCCAGCGAAAATATCTGGAACAG
Organism: Eubacteriales bacterium; assembly: GCA_045577475.1. Taxonomy (GTDB): domain Bacteria; phylum Bacillota; class Clostridia; order Oscillospirales; family CAG-382; genus UMGS1387. Next base: position 11,940 of record JAZNIM010000184.1, read on the forward strand.
ACCCTTCAGCCCCATTTCACGCTGCTCAAATGACTTCCAGCCTGAGAATAAGGAGTGGTTCACACATCATATTCTTCAGTGCTCATATACCTGCCTGCTTCAGGGACCCGTCATTTATTCCGATTGGGATATGTGGTGGTCGGGAGATGCTCAGGCTGTTAAAAACAGCGTAATAAGAGCAGTCAGCGGCGGTCCTATTTATGTAAGCGATGAAATCGGAAGAAGCGTAAGAGAAGTTCTTATGCCTTTGGTTCTCAGTGACGGTAAGATTTTAAGATGCGAAAGACCTGCAACACCTACCCTTGACTGCTTTGCAGAGGATCCGAGAGTAAGCGGCAAGATATTCAAAATTCAGAACCTTGCAGGAAACAGCGGTGCTCTTGCGGTGTTCAACCTTGACCCTCATGAGGTGGAAACAAGCGGTACAATTTCACCCGATGATATTCCGGGGCTTGAAGGAGAAAAGTTCGCAGTATATGAACATCTTACAGGCGAAGCCTTCACCATGGCTAAGGGAGAAAGAAAGGCACTCACTCTCAAAAACAGAGATGAGTTCAAGCTTTACACATTTACTCCCATTGTGGATGAATTTGCCGTTATCGGCTTAAAGGACAAATTCATGTCACCCCTTACCGTCAAGAGTGTAAACGGAAGAAATTACGAGCTTTATGAAGAAGGCACATGCCTTGTTTATGAGGACGGAAGCTTTATTGAAAGGTAACTGAATAAGAATAAAGTGGCTGTATCAAAGTGTTTTGATACAGCCACTCTTTGTAGCTTTATACTTTTTCTTTAATTGTCACAACAGGTGCCGACAGAATACCCATCTTTCGGAGCATGTATTCATAGCTCCATTCCTCATTTGTGCTTCTGAAGTAAGCGGGACCCTGCCAGGTGTGCTCGTCAACGGTGTTGTGAAGACCGCCGAAGGTGTTGAGCCTGTAGCCGAATAGCTTGACGTCAAGCCTGTGCTTGCCTGCTTTTACATCATTTATCTTAAGTCTGTAGGGAGAGAATACAATGTTGCCAACATCTTCACCGTCAAGATAAACCTTTACAAGAGCACCCTTGTAGTAGCTTACCTGAACAAATAAGTCGCAGTCAGGCGTTTCAATTTCGTTGTGGTAAACAATATTTCCGCCGTAGAAGGGAAGTGACTGCATGTAGGTGGGAGCATAGCCGATTTTGTCTTCCTTTTCCACGATTTTTGCAATACTGCCCATAACCTTAACACCGAAGTCGCCTAAAACATAGCAGTTTTCCGTGTTGGAACGAAGGTCAAGACTGAGCTTTACAATAAGCTCATTTGTACCCTTTACAATCTTAGGAATTGGGAAGGTTTTTATGTCCTCGTCAACGTAGTAGCCGTCAATTTCGGGAATGATTTTCTCGCCATTGAAGGTTATTTCGTGCTTTTCGGCATCCTCCATTGCGATTTTTGCACCTGTGTATTCAATGTCGCTGTCGAAGTGGAACTTCAGAGTGATGTAGTGCCCGCTCTTTTCGTCGGGATAAACCCAAGGCTGCGGCATTTCACCCTTTGTTTTCATTTTTATGCGGCTGCGGCAGATAGAGTCAAGTCTGAGGATTTCTTCTTCAGGCTCAAATTCACCTCCGTCAAGGGAAAACTGTGCTTTGTCAAGAATAAGCACATTCGGCTCGTCAAGGGTATACTCGTGAATACCGCCGAGTACAACTTGCTTACCTTCAACTCTGTCAACCTCGGCACTTGCACCTGTTCCTTTTTGCTTGCCGAGTTTTAAGAGCAGGCTGTCCTGTAAGCCTACGGTGCGGTAAATGTAGGTGTTGCCGTTTTCGTATTTGTAGCTTATTTCTTCAACCTTGCCGTTAAGCGTGTTGTAAAGCTCGGGAGTAACCTCGCCGCAAATCTTAATCTTTAGACCAAAGCTTTGAGGAAGCTGAACAGCACGTGCACCGTTTCTGTTGTCGTTTGCATATGTCTTGACGCCATAACCGAGAAACGCCCAGTAGCATTTGCCGTCGTCACGGATGTTTGATAAATATTTTTCAAAGGGAGCACCCGTGCTGTCGCTTATTTCAATAAATCTTTCACATTCAAGTGCACCGAGAATGTCTGTCTTACTGAAGGGGAGAACCTTTGCTTTAGCATACACTTTCTTTGCATAGCTGTTATCCTCATCAGCATCAACAAATGTCGGGCATTCGCCGAGAAAAATGACACGTCCGCCGATGTCAATATAATTTTCAAGTGCCTTGAGAGTTGTCGAACGAATTGTTTCAAGTGCAGGGACAATTACCGTGCTGTAGCTCATTGCACCAACTGTAAAGCTCGTTCCCGTGTCAGCCTTGTAAAGCTCAGGAAGCGTTGCCTCGCAGATGTAGTCAAAATCAAGAGTGTTAAGTGTAAGCCAGTTTGCAAGCTTTGCAAAGTTGTCCTCAAGAACGTTTACCTTTGTGCTTACACAGTCAGCAGGACCCATGTTAATCCAGCGGCTTTCAACGGGGTGTACAACGCCTATTTTAACATAAGGCTTTCCTCGTGTAACAGCAGTGTTTACTCTTGAAAAATGGTCTTCTATGTACTTGTATTCTTTGTACCAGGGTGACTGATAGAAAATGGAAGCGGGGTAGTCACGCTTTGCATCGCCTGCCATTGAAACCCAGGCAAGGTGGGGAACACGTACAGTAACACCAAGAGCTGCCTCCCAGTCGCCCTGTGCCTTGTGACCTCTGAAGTCAAATTCCCAGCCTGTTACGCCGTAAAGCTCGGATAATACACCTTCTCTGCCGTACTGGTGGGATGCAGACTGAGCCTGCTTTGCGGTATTGATAAGAATTTTGTCAGACAGCGTATCAATACCGGGAAGACCGTAGCCCTTGTACTGACGCATACAGTCGCCTACTGCACCTGTCTGAACGGTAAGATTGTCCTCGTGCATAAGATGTCCCGTGAAAGCAATACCGTGCTTTTCACACCATGAACCAATGTTTTCGTTGAAAGAGGCGGCAAAGGTTTCGGACAAAAAGTCGTAGAAGTGGTATCGTGCCTTAGATACCTTGCTGTATGCAGGATTCCACACAAGCTCAGGAAGGCTGTCAACAATGCTGTAGCCGTACTTCTTTTCAAACATGTCGGGTGCTTCGGGAGTCCATGGAAGCATAAACTGTTCGTTTTTTGCATTAGCATATTTGAGAGTTGTACAAATGTGATATTGCGGCTCATCGGTGAAAATAGCAGGAACAACCTTTCCGAATTCTTCACCTACGGTTTCATAATACTTTTCATGTGTAATCTTGATAAACTCGTCAATAGTATCCTTGTTCAGAACATCAACATAGGTTTCGTCATTGAATCTGCCCACAGGATCCATGGCTCTTGAAAGAAAGTTCCACTTTTCGTGAACAGCTTTTTGGTCAAAGCCGATTTTTTTGTAGCTTAAGATTTCGCCCTTTGCGTTTAGCTCAACATCAAAGGATGCAACATGATATGCTTCACCCTTGAGTAAAGCCTCATCCTTTTCAAGAATAGGTCTTTTAAACTCTGTTGACTCGTGAAGTAAAGTAAGGTATCTTTTTCTGTATACCGGATTTTTGGTTACAAGACCGCCGGCAAATCCGCTTGGCCAGGTGTCCTCATCGTAAAGCCAGGACAGCATTTCTCTTTTCTTTGCTTCGTCCGTACAAGCCTTTACCATGTTCATAAAGTCTTCGCTGAGATATTCAGTTCCCATGCCTCGTCTTGAGTGCATGTGAAAACCGCCGAAGCCCATTTCCTGAAGATATCCAATCTGGCGTCTGAGCCTCTGTTCTTCAAGCTTGCAGTTCCATGACCAGAAGGGAGTGCCTCTGTATTCACTTGTGGGATTTTCAAAAAGCTTTAAGTCAAGCTCCTTTGCCGAATTCTTCTTGTAAAGCATAATAATCACCTTTTCTGTATTATTCAAAACGTTTTTTTACGTCCTTTAAAAGCTCCATAACCTTTAAATGCTGAGGGCATGCCGACTCGCACTGACCGCATTCAATGCAGGCGCTTGCCTTGTTCTCGTCAGGAATGTTATCGTAGATTTCTTCATGAGGCGAGAAGAAGTTTTCCTTGTACATAAGATCTGCGTTGTAAAGAGAAAAACATTCGGGAATGCTGACCTTCATGGGACAGCCGTCAACGCAATATCTGCAGCCTGTGCATGCAATGGGGGAAACCTCGTTAATAATGTCAACTACTCTGAAAACAGCCTTTGTTTCCTCGGCTGAAAGTGGAACAAAATCCTTCATGTAGCCTATGTTGTCACAAAGCTGTTCCATGTTGCTCATGCCGCTGAGAACCATAGCCGTGTCCTTGACACTTGCCGCAAAGCGTATTGCCCAGCTTGCAACTGAAGCATCCTTGTCAATGGTGTATAAAAGCTCTTTTGCTTTGTCGGGTACGTTTGCAAGAGTACCGCCCTTTACAGGCTCCATGACAATTATTTTCTTGCCGTGTTTTGAAGCAACCTCACAGCACTTTCTTGACTGAACGCCGTCGTTGTTCCAGTCCATGTAGTTAACCTGAAGCTGGACGTAGTCAACATCAGGCTGTTCGGTAAGGATTACA
>JAZNIM010000185.1:0-2469 GCA_045577475.1 Eubacteriales bacterium
TCCGTACTTACCGATAAAGGTTTCGTTTCCGTATGTAAAGGTGTCAAGATTTTTGCCCTTCTTTATTGTCATTACGCCTGTGTCGGACGGAGAATACCCCGAATGATTGACGGACATCTGCCCGGTATATGAATCCTTCTCGCTTTCTGTAAATAAACCGTGAATGATGTTGTCAAGCTCGTCATTATGTGTTTCGTAGGTCAGGCTGAAATAAAGGCTTGAGATTTCAAAGCCGCATACACCGATAAGCTTGTCGCTTGTGTCAAACACGGGAACACATAAAAACCTCACATTTTCCCACGTGCCGGGAATCTGATATACACCCGTCAGCACATAGCTGTCATTAAAGTCTGCCTTTGAAACATGAAACACATCATCAAGCTCGTGATAAATGCCCTCCGGCATCTCTAAGTGCCATTCGTTGTAATAATCCGCACCATATTCCTTTGCAACGGCAGACGAGCCGTAGAGCATTGATGTTTTGTGGTTTATCATACTGTTTGAGTGAAGATAGGAAAACTTCAGGTAAATGCCGCTGTGGTATTTTTCGGGAAGTTTACTGTTTACTGTCGTGTTAAGCATAAAGAATGCACCGCTGCAATCGGCATACTGCATATTTGCAGCTACAATATTGTAAACCTCTGCCTCAAGCCCGTCAATCAGCGCCGCATTGTTTTCCAAAGCTTCAAAGCTTATGTTTTTTGCGGCAAGATAATGCTCTGTTTCCTTAGAAAGATGCTCTGCAAACAGAATTGCATGAGCAGCATTTGTATCAATAGAGGTTTCTGCACGGTAGTTCGTTTCTTTAAGCTCCCGATGAAAGGTTTCTCTCAAACGAAACGGCGTAATATTGAGAATGCCTAAAAAATTCAGTGCAATCCCGATAACAACAAGGAACAGCATCAAAAGCACAGCAATATACACAGCGAGTCTTCTTTTCATAGAAAGACCGCTGTTTTTTATTTCCGCCAAAGTGGCTTTAATCTGCGGCAGCTTCATTTCTGCTCCTCCTTATCCTTTAATACTTGCTTTTAAGTTCATTGAGCGCCTTTTCACAAAGCTCCGGTAAAACGGTGTTTTTATCCTCGCCTGCGGACACTCTCGCCTGATATTCTGCCCGTGCCTTTGAAAGTATATTGGTAACATTGCCGTCAAATTCCTTTTGAACGGCAGAAGAATTTTCAAATACGGGAAGCGGCTTGAAGGTATATTTGCCGTACATATCGCTTACAGCCTCATAAAGCATACGGTATTTGGGATTTTCCACACCTTCAAGATTTGAAAAAAGTCCTTCAAAGGCTTCGTCTGTTCCCGGAATATAGCCCGATGCAGAGGCAAATTCAATGTTATTGTCCTTTTCTGCAAGGAAATCAACAAATATTTCCATTGCCTTGTTTTTCTTTGCATCGTCTGTTTTATGAGCAAAGAGCGTTACACCCCTTTGCATAACGGTAGGTGCAGCACCCTCAAAAACAGGATATGCAAGAACCGACAGCTCAATCTTTTCCACGCTGTTGTCAGGATAGGTTACATCATCACGGGTATAAAGAATACCGGCAGACGAACCGATGTAGGATATAATATCGCCTGTTTTCCAAAGATCGCTTCCGAAATTATCATAAAGGCTTATACCGCCTTCAATTCCGGGCTCGGCAATCGCATAAAAAACATCCTTAAATTCGTTGGTATCGCAGTTTACCTTGCCGTTTTTGATAAGCTCGTCACCCTTTGCGGCAACATTGATAAGGAAATAGTTGTAGAAATCATCATACTGGAATAAATCCTTGCCGTCCGACCATTCATAATAGGCGGATGCCATTTCAAAAAGACCGTCAAAGGTTTCAAAGTCCTTGACTGAAAAACCGCTTTCATTTGCAAAACGGTCAAATAAGGTTTTGTTTACAAAAAGAAGCTCTGTCGATTTGGCAATGGGAAGCGTGAGCTGTCTGCCCGAAATATTGCCCTCCGCAAGAAAGTCATCAACAAAGACGGAAAGCTCCTCCTCGGAATATATTTCGTTCCAGTCTGTAAGCAATTCTTCACCTATACCCTCGGCAACTCTCGGATATGCAGTAAACAAATCGGGGAAATCACCGCTGCCCGGTGTACCCTTTGCAGCGTCAAAAAGGTGCTGGTCAATGGAATCGGAATCAACCATAGAGGTTACGGAAACAAAAACACCCTTTTCCTTGCCGACAGTTGAATTAAATTTATCTATTGCATCGTTAAACGGCGACTCGGATTGATTTCCGTAAACATGCCAGATGGATAAGGTCGTCGGGCTGCTTGGATTAAGTCTTGTATTTTGACCGCAGCCGACAAGTGAAAATGTAATTAAAATTCCCGTGAGAATGAGTGCCGTTAATTTTCGCATAAAAATATGTCCCCTTTACCAAATTTTTCTAATTTCCCACCCTTTTTCTCACCCTTTTGAGAAAATTTTTTTAATTTTTTTTGATTTTTCCCATC
>JAZNIM010000186.1:0-5136 GCA_045577475.1 Eubacteriales bacterium
CACAGTTCTTTTTAAATTCAAAATTATATTTCACATAAAAACCCCCTTCACTGTTGTTGTCCAGTAAAAGGGGTACGTATCAAATATAGGTGCATTTAAAAGATGTTGTTTTATACGATATTTTCAAAGGACTTTTCAAAGAAAGCCTTTGTTTTCTCGCTTTTGGGATGCTCAAATACATCCTCGGGCGTTCCCATTTCTTCAATGATGCCGTCAGCCATGAAAATAATCTTGTCCGAAACATTCTTCGCAAAGCCCATTTCGTGAGTTACAATTATCATGGTTGTGCCAACGTCCTTCAGCTCCTTGATAACCTTAAGAACCTCGCCTGTAAGCTCAGGGTCAAGGGCACTTGTGGGTTCGTCAAAGCAAAGGATTTCAGGCTTCATGGTAAGTGCACGGGCGATGGCAACTCTCTGCTGTTGACCGCCTGAAAGCTGGGAAGGATAAGCATCCTTTTTGTCGGAAAGACCAACTCTTTCAAGAAGTGACAAAGCTTCCTCGGTGATTTGTGCCTTTGACATGCCGTTCTGCTTTTTGGCTTCAAAAAGCTCCTTTGCAAGAGTCAGATTTTTTAGCACCGTGTACTGAGGGAATAAATTAAAGGACTGGAAAACAAGACCGAAGTTAAGACGGTTTTCACGGATTTCCATATCGCTCAAAGCTGTTTTGCACTTTGCGTCGAAAATCACTCTGTCGCCTACGGTAATAGTTCCCTCGTTTGGTGTTTCAAGAAAGTTCAGACAGCGAAGCAGGGTTGTTTTTCCGCTTCCCGATGAACCGATGATTGAAAGAACCTCACCTTTTTCAAGAGAGAAGGAAATGCCCTTTAAAACCTCGACCTTGCCGAAGCTTTTCTTTAAATCGTTAACGTTAAGTACCGACATTTTCTTACCTCCCAATCAGTTGAAATAGCTGAGCTTCTTTTCGATTTTTCCGAATAAAATCGTAAGAATACCGTTGAACAACAGATAGTAAACGCCTGTAAAGAACAGCGGCCAGAGAAGCCCCGAATAGCCGTGTGAGCTTTTAAGGAACGCATAGCCTGCCCAGATAACCTCCTGCATAGAAATAATTCTTGCAATAGAGGTGTCCTTTACAAGGGTTATGATTTCGTTGGACATGGGCGGAACAATTCTCTTTATCATCTGTAAGAGTGTGACGTTAAAGAAAATCTGCGTTTTGGTCATGCCGAGAACCTGACCTGCTTCAACCTGACCCTTGGGAACGTTTTCAATACCGCCGCGGTATATTTCTGAAAAATAGAAGGCATAGTTGATGATAAATGCAACGCTTGCTGCTATAAATCTGCCTTCTTCACCTCTCGGCCAGGGACTGCCGCTTTCAAGCACCATGCCGGGTATGTAGAAGATAATAAGAAGCTGAAGCATAAGGGGCGTGCCTCGGATTATCCATACAAGCAGACGTGTGAAGTACTTGAGGGGCAGAAATTTGCTCATTGAACATAATGCAATTATAAGTCCCAAAGGAAGAGCACCGATGAGTGTGATGAAAAACAGCTTTAAGGTGGCAAGGAAGCCTTTGTTCATTGCGGAAATAACGGTCATGATTTCCTTTGCCTTTGAGCCTTTGTTTTTGCCGCTGTTTTGTGCCAGCTCTTGCTTTTCGGCAAGATCCTTTTCACGAACGGGGTCTTTCTTTATTATGGTTGCTCTTGCTTTTTCACTGTTGTAATCAATCATAAGACCAAACGCCGCACTTAAAGCTTCGCTTGAAACGATAGTCTGACCGTTTACAACACGAATGGGCGTTTCGATAGATATACTTTCGCCGTTTACAACAATTTGCTTTGAATCTGCCGTAAAGGTAGCAGTGATATCATCGATGGTGCATTCGGCACTTGAGGTTTCCTCGTCCCATTTGAGCTGAGCCTCGTATGTGTCAGCAATGGCAGCAAGAGGAATAAAAATATTTCCGTCTTGGACGGTGACAGAAACACCGTACTTCTCAAGAGTGTCTATACGCCTGCCGTTGACGGTAAGCTTTATTTCAGCATTCTGCTGTTCGGTTGTCTGCTCATTGGAAGCTGCATTGCTGTCAACTGAAGCAGTTTCTCCGGCAACGCATAAGGATAATGTTGAAAAAGAAAACGCAAGAAAAACAGCAATAAGAGCAGTAGAAATGAATCTTTTCATTAAGTAATTACCAAACCTTTCAAGTGTGGTTGAACCCTTAACAGCCAAAATCAGAGGGCTGATAAGTCCTCTGATTCCGACAATTATCAATTTTAAGCTTTAATTAATACTGAGCGATAACTGCTGCTTGAACACCGTATGTTTCAGCAACTTCCATCATTGTACCGTCAGCGTAGTATTCAACAAAGAATTCGTTGAGAGCTGCTGCAGCATCAGAACCCTTTCTGAAGCCAACGCCGTATTCTTCGCTGTTAAGACCGATTGTGTATGTAAGAGCTGCATAGTCTGTGCCTTCGCCAACCATAGCGCCTGCCATGAGAGAGTCGATAACGGCAGCGTCAGCATTGCCTGTGGAAACTTCAAGAAGTGCTGTAGCCTGGTCAAGAACGGGTGTTGTCTTAAAGTTGTTTGCTGTAGCTTCTGCTTCACCTGCGGAGCCTGCTTCAACTGCAAAGAGAAGGTCAGCCATGCTCTGGGCATCGGGATAGTTTTCAGCTACGTCTGCGGGAAGAATAACAACCTGTGCATTGTTGCAGTATGCATTTGAGCATTCCATAGCAGCTTTAACTTCTTCGGTGAGAGTCATGCCGTTCCAAACAACGTCGATGTTGCCGCTGTTAAGCTCAAGAACCTTGTTGTCCCATTCGATTTCTTCAAACTGAACGTCAACGCCGAGGTATTCAGCAAATGCCTTTGCTACGTCAGCATCAAAACCAATCCAGTTGCCTTCGTCATCCTTGTAGTCCATGGGAGCGAAGTCTGTGATACCAACAACGAGAACGCCTCTGTCCTTGATGGCCTGAAGATCGCTTTCGGCGGGTTCTTCTACGGGTTCTTCAACAGTTTCGTCAGCGGGTTCATCGGCAGGCTCATCTGCGGGTTCATCAGCCGGAGTCTGTGCATCTTCAACGGGTGTTGTGTCGGGTGTTTCTGTTTCTTCTGAGCATGCAACGAAAAGTGTCATGCACATAAGTGCTGCTAAAATGATTGCTAAAAATTTCTTCATGGTAAAAACTCCTTTAAAATGTTTTAGTGATTTACTTTGCTAAAGTGATGACATTATACCACGTTACAACGCTTTTGTCAATAGCTAAAAGAAAAAAAGACCTGCAAAAATGCAAGTCTTGAAAGAAAGATAAATGAAAAGTGAGTTGCATATATAATATGTAAGAAACTATACGTTCATACTGAGAAATACAGAATGGATAAAATTAAAGGCAATAATCAGGATAACCGTCAAGGCAATTCCGATGGAGGAAAGGATGATACCTGCCTTTGAAACACTCTTGAATTTAGAACGCTTTACACCAATGATACCGGTAATTATTCCCGACAAACTGAAAAAAGCCGTAATATACCAGGCAAACCAGTTGCAAATAAATGACGATATAACGGACAGCGTGCCGGCAACCAACGAAATAAAAGCCATAATTACCTCCAACAGTATTACTGTGAAAATGTGATTTTGTTATTCTAATTATACATATTAAATTATGAATTGTCAAGTGTAGAAAAAACGAATATCAGGTGGAATGTGCTTTGTTGAAGTTTTTCAACGGCTTATTAACACATTTGCTTCTTCCTCGGTCATAGGAGTAATCGCTTCAACAACAGGAGCAATATTTTCAGCTACCGAGTTTTCCTCGGTTGTTTCTTTCACAGCATCAATCGGAGCTTCAAATGAGGTTGTTGCATTTTTTGCAACAGGTGCAATGTCCTCTTGCGTAGGTGCAAGTGCAAGGTCACGAAGGGGAGTACCGACTGAGGAAGGCTGTTCGCCTTCGCTGTCCTCGGAAACAGAAAATTGGGTATTGACATTTTCATCCGATTGTGGTACACTATCAAAAAAGTTGGAATCCTGCCCCGAGACTTTGATTTTCAAAGAGTTCACTTGGACGCTTCCAACTTTTTTTATTTTGCCATCAGTAGCATACAATATAGTTCTTCCGTCTGCGGTTTTTGCAATATCAATAGTCAAGTTATAAATGTTTCCGTTTTTTTGATTGATAACATTGGCGTTTCTATGCAACCATCCGTTTGCGTCCAACCATTGGTGATTGTTATCAGAAGTAAAATAGGGCAAATTTTCATCCGATACGCTGACAATTTCGTCTATATGAATAACAGCCAATTTGCTTATATTGTCCGAGCTGTTTGATAACTTGTCGATTACCTTATGCTCGGATTTGCCATTTTTAGTAACTCTATCGTTTGGATTTGCAAACTGCAATATTGCGGTGTTTCCGCTTTCGTCCACGATTGGAAGAATGAAAGGGTTGTCGTTTGCCCTCGTCCACATCTTTGTAGTATTAAAACTGAAGATAGAGAGTTAATACTTGATCTTTGAAGTTTTGATATAATTTTAACAAAAGCGGACAGCTCAAAATAGTTAATATGACAATTTTTTACAAAATATAAAAATACCTCTTGACAAAAAGAAAATGAAGTGGTAAAATAAACGCACCCTCCCAAAAAGAGGGGACAACACAATGGATATTCGGTTTGAAAAAAACTTTGAAAAAAATAAAAAAAGTACTTGACAAACCGAAAAACTTGTGATATTATATACAGGCTGTCCGCAGGGAGAGCGGCATCAATCAAGCGAGTCAAGAAAAGAATTTTTAAGAAAATTAAAAAAAGTACTTGACAAAGCGGAAACGATGTGATATAATAGCAAAGCTGTCCGCGAGAAGCGGGGAGCGAACGGACCTTGAAAATTGAACAACGAAAGACGAGAAAACAAAGCCCTTGAATAGAGATATTTAAGGAAAAGAATTAACTCGTACAATTCCTAAAAGAGAGTACACATTATTCAGTACGAATAATGAATACCCAAGGAAAAAAGTAAGAAGAGCAAATCATAGCTCTAAAGAAGAAATTAGCGTTACCAAGTAACGTGAAATAATTTTTTAGAGAGTTTGATCCTGGCTCAGGATAAACGCTGGCGGCGTGCATAACACATTCAAGTCGAACGGGAATT
>JAZNIM010000187.1:0-12956 GCA_045577475.1 Eubacteriales bacterium
CCTTTAGCTCAATTTCAGAGTAATTTGCAAAGGTAAAGCCGTTGCCGTGTATTTCTCCGTTTTCTTCATAATAGCCCTTGATGGAGTCGTACAGACCGCCCGTTTCTCTCGTTACGGGAACTGCACCGTATCTTGATGCTATCATCTGTGCAAGTCCGCAAGGCTCGCTCTTTGAAGGCATTACAAAGATATCCGCAGCAGCATAAATTCTCTTTGACAAATCTCTGTCGTAAACGATAAGTGCCTTTACCTTATCGGGATACTTTGAGCCGAGATAATTGAAATAGCTTTCAAATCTTTCTTCACCCTTGCCGAGAACCACAAGCTGAACATCCTTTTCAGCCACAACGCTTTCCATAATTCTCTCCACAAGGTCAAGTCCCTTATGTGCGGCAAGTCTTGTGATTACCGCAATCATGGGGACATCCGCTCTTTGGGGCAGTCCCGTTTCCTTCTGAAGTGCCATTTTGTCCGCAGCCTTGCCGTCAAGGTTGTCTGCACTGAAGGTATAACCTATTGCCGTATCCTTTTCTGGATTGTAGTAATCGTAATCAATACCGTTAAGAATACCCGACAGCTTGTAATTGTTATCTCTGAGAATATAGTGCAAGCCTTCGGAATGCTCGGGATATTTGATTTCCTTGGCATATGTGGGGCTTACGGTGGAAACCCTGTCGGCACAAACGATTGCACCCTTCATAAGGTTTATACATCCGTCATAGCACATAATGGATGCGTATTTGTAATCAATTCCGAACACATCGGAAAGAATTGCCATATCGTATTTTCCCTGATAAGCAATATTGTGAATTGTATAAATTGCACGCATATTCTTATATTGTGGAGCAGTTCTGTACTCTGTTTTGAGATAAACCACACTGAGAGCACTCTGCCAGTCGTGTGCATGGAGAATATCCGGATAGAAATCAATCACGGGCATCATCTGCATTACAGCCTTGCAGAAGAACGCATATCTTTCCCCGTCGTCAAAGTTTCCGTACATTTCAGGACGCTTGAAGTAGTATTCGTTGTCAAGGAAATAGTAAATAACCCCTTCTTTTTCAAGGCTGTAAATGCCGCAGTACTGCTTACGCCATGAAAGGTAAACGGTAAACTCCGCAACAAGCTTCATCATATCTCTGTATTCTTTTTTCACACTGCCGTAAAGAGGCATAACAAGACGCATATCCACATCCTGTCCCATTTCAGCCTTAACTGCTGCCGGCAACGACCCAAGAACATCCCCAAGTCCGCCCGTAGCCGCAAAAGGCATAACCTCTCCGCCAACCATAAGTATTTTCTTTGCCATATCCATGACCTTTCTAATCAATCTATCGAAGGAATTCCTGCGGAATTCCAACCTCAATTATTCATTATTCATTATTAATTATTCATTAAATAACCGTTCCCTTTGTAATGCAGAAGGGATGAGTTTCATGACCTGACAGCACTCTGCCGTCCTTAACAACAACATTCTTATCAGCAATTACGCAGTTAAGAGTAACATCGCTGCCGATTGTAGCCTGCTGCATAACAATAGAGTTCTTGATAACCGTACCCTTGCCAACATGAACGCCTCTGAACAGAATACTGTTTTCAACAACACCCTCAATTACACAGCCGTCGGCGATAAGGGAGTTTGTAACCTTTGCATCGCCCACATACTTTGCAGGAGCACTGTTTTTAACCTTTGTATATACAGGTCTTGATTTTACGCCAAAGATGCACTCTCTCACATCGGGCTTGAGCAGGTCCATATTGCTCTTATAATAGCCGTCAAGAGTATTTATTGCCGCAAAATAGCCGTCATATTCGTACTTCATGAACTTCATTGTGTCCTTGTTTGCCGCAATGATGTCCTTTGTAAAGCTCTTATAGCCTCTTGCAAGGCTGTCGAGGATGATATTCTGCAAATACTCTCTCTTAAGCACGAAAATGTTAAGGCACAAATCCATAAAGCCTGCCATTGCAACAGGATTGTGAATAAGTCCCGTCACACGTCCTGCACTGTCAGACTCAACAAGAGTACAGTTTCTTGCAGCCTCGGGCGACATATACAGGTTCTTTGTTACAATTGTAATATCCGCACCGTTGTCGATGTGGTAATTTATTACATCCTTCAGGTCGATGTTGCAAACGATGTCACAGTCGGAAAGAACAATATATTCTTCCTTGCTCTTGGAAACAAAGTTATATGCACCCACAAGAGCTTCAAGTCTTGAAGAATAAGGCTGGGGGGACATTGTTGTATTATCATAAGCCGTAATATAGGGAGGCAGTATTTTAAGACCGCCGCTTCTTCTTGCCAAATCCCAGTCCTTACCTGCTTCAAGGTGGTCAACAAGTGACTGGTAATTATAGTGGGTAATAATACCAACCTTATAAATATCGGCATTTACCATGTTTGAGAGGGTAAAGTCAACAAGTCTGTATCTTCCGCCGAAGGGTACGGAAGCCATTGTACGCTTCTGTGTAAGCTCGGGGACATTTCTGTCATGTATGTTTGAAAAAATAAGTCCTGCTACGGTAGTCATTATACATTTCCTCCTTTTACGTCTTCTGAGGAAACAATTTTTCCTTCTTCAATTATCATTCCGTCGGGAAGAACAGCGGATGCACCCACAACGGATACCTCCTCGGCATTTTCCTTGTCGTTGCCGACGGTGCAGTTTTGTCCCACGGTTACTTCTTCATCAAGAATTGAGTAAAGCACCTTTGCACCTGACTTCACAACACAGCCCTGCATGATTACGGAATCCTTTATAACTGCACCCTTACGCACCTTTACGCCGGGAGAAATAACGGAATTGATAACAGTACCGTCAATCTCACAGCCTTCGGTGATAATAGAGTTTTCGATAACTGCATCACTTCCGATGTACTGAGGAGCCTGTGCTGTGTTTCTTGAACGTATTTTCCAGGATGAGTCGTCAATGTCAAATTCGGGGTTGTCACCCAACAAATCCATGTTTGCTTCCCAAAGGCTCTTGATGGTTCCAACATCCTTCCAGTAGCCTTCAAAGTCGTAAGCATACATCTTTTCTCCCTTTTCAAGCATTGTGGGAATGATGTTTTTACCGAAGTCATTGGAGGAATTTTCGTCTGCAGCATCCTCTTCAAGATACTTGAACAGTGCATCCTTGTTGAATATGTAAATACCCATGGATGCCTTGGTGCTGGTGGGATTCTTTGGCTTTTCCTCAAACTTGAAAATCTTGTTATTCTCATCTGCGGAAAGAATACCGAAGCGGCTTGCTTCTTCTATCGGTACTTCAAGCACGCTTATTGTGCATGCTGCACCAGTCTTTTTATGTGCTCTGAGCATCTTTGCATAGTCCATCTTATAAATATGGTCACCCGAAAGAATAAGCACATAATCGGGGTCGTATCTTGAAATATACTTTAAGTTCTGGTAAATTGCATTTGCCGTACCCTTATACCAGTCTGCACCCTTCTTTCCCTGATAAGGAGGAAGTACGGTTACGCCGCCGAAGGTTCTGTCAAGGTCCCATGGCTGTCCGTTACCGATATACTCATTGAGCTGCAATGGCTGATACTGGGTAAGAACACCCACCGTATCAATACCTGAATTAATGCAGTTTGACAGCGGAAAGTCGATGATTCGGTACTTTGCACCGAAGGAAACTGCGGGCTTTGCCGTGAATTCCGTGAGGGCGTAAAGTCTGCTTCCCTGTCCGCCTGCAAGCAGCATTGCCACACACTCTTTTTTCTTGAACATTTATTATAACGCCTCCATACGTTTTGTTTTCTTATTTGCTTTTTGAAGTCTTAGGCTTCTTTTTTGCCGCCTTGAACACCATTGCACCGTACGGTCCCACATCAATTTTAAGTGAGTGCTCCATATTATGGCAAGGCTGTTTTTCAGCCTTCAGCACACCCTGATTTGTTCTTCCCGTACCGCCGTACTTTGTGTCGTCGCTGTTTATAAGCTCTATATACGAGCCGCCTTCGGGAACACCGAAAATATAGCCTTCCCTGCCGACGGGTGTAAAGTTTATAACCGTCACCATGCAGTTTCCTTCCCTGTCGTAACGAACATAGGAAAGAATACCCCAGTTTCTGTTATCCGCATCAATCCATCGAAAACCGTCCCAGGAGTAGTCAATCTCCCACATAGGTTTATTTTCAAGATAAACAAAGTTCAAATCTCTTACATAGTCCTTAAACTTTGAATGCATTTCATAATCAAGCAAAAACCACTCGATGCTTCCCTTATAATCCCATTCTCTGAACTGTCCGATTTCGCTTCCCATGAACAGCAGCTTCTTGCCGGGATGTGTCATCATATATCCGAGAAAAGCACGTGTGCCTGCAAATTTCTGCCAGTAATCACCCGGTGCTTTATCAAGAAGGGATTTTTTACCGTGAACCACCTCATCGTGGGATATAGGCAGTATAAAGTTTTCGGAGTATGCATACATCAGCGAGAAGGTCACCTTTTCGTGATGGTCTTTTCTATATATGGGGTCAAGCTCAACGTAGGAAAGCAGGTCGTTCATCCAGCCCATATTCCACTTATAGTTAAAGCCGAGACCTCCCGCTTCGCTTGGCTTTGTAACGTTGCTCCACGCAGTTGATTCTTCTGCAACAAGAAGTGTGTCGGGAAATTGCTCTCTAACAAGCTTACCCAGCTTTTTGAAGAATGCAACCGCTTCCTTACAGTCATTGCTTCCGTCGGGATTGGGGTTCCATTCTCCGGGTTCTCTGTCAAAGTCAAGATATATCATGGAAGCTACCGCATCTACACGAAGTCCGTCAACATGAAATTCTCTGAGCCAGAACAGTGCATTTGAAAACAGGAAGCACTGAACCTCATTACGTCCGACGTCAAAGCGTCTTGTTCCCCAGCCTCGGCTTTCCATTCTGTCATATCCCTGATATTCATACAAGGGTGAACCGTCAAATTCATAAAGTCCGTGTGCGTCCTTGGGAAAATGTGCAGGAACCCAGTCAAGAATTACGCCCACGCCTGCTTTATGCATATAGTCTACAAAATATTTGAAATCATCGGGAGTGCCATATCTTGAGGTAGGTGCGTAATATCCGCAGACCTGATATCCCCATGAGCCGTCAAAAGGATGTTCGGCTATAGGCATAAGCTCAACATGGGTATAACCCATGCTCTTAACATAATCGCAAAGCTCATGAGCAAGCTCTCTGTAATTGAGGAAAGTACCGTCCTCTTTGAGCTTCCAAGAGCCTGCATGAACCTCGTAAATGTTTATGGGCAACGAATACTCAGGCTCATGGTAATTCTTCTTACGGTATTTAAGCCACGCACCGTCACCCCATTTATATTTGGAGTTATAGAAAACCGATGCGGTATCGGGTGCTTTTTCGCAGTAAAAGGCATAGGGGTCGGCTTTATACAGCTCCCTGCCGTCCCTCTTGATTATATACTTATACTTAAAGTTTTCCTCAGGGCCGTGAAGCGTTGCACTCCATAGCCCCGCCTTGGTTTCTCTTGTCATGGGAATGGAATCAGACCAGTTACAGAAATCACCCGTCACAAACACCTCATCAGCATTCGGTGCCCAGGTTCTGAAGGTATAGATGCCCTTTTCTTTATCATAATGAGCACCTAAATATTCATAGGCTGAAAAATTAGTACCTTCATGGAAATAATACTGTGCAAGATTGGGTTTTATTTTGGGTGCCATGGCTATTTTCCTTCCCGATTGGATTTATACATATATATGATAACACATTCAGAAAGATAATTCAACAATTTCGAAGCAAAATATTAAAAGTTTTTTATCATAATTTGATATTTATATGTAAACAAGAAAAATTCATTGTCTTTTTTTGTCACATTTGCACAATTTTTCTTTTATTTTTTTAGGGAAGTAAGTTTTATGTAGGTCAGGAATTTCGCCGTCTGCGGACGGCGAGTTACATTTTGTATCGCAGGGTGTTTCGACACTGCAGACTCCGAAATCCCTGCCAAACATAAAACTCACTTTAAAAGAAGAAGTAGTAGTAAAAAAAAGAACTACCTCAAAAGAAGCAGTTCCGATAAAAACAAAACTTAGTACTTTGAACCAACCTGTTTTTGCTTTGTAACAACAAATCTTACATAAAGCAAAACAATCACCGTCAACACAAGAGATACAGCCGATAAAACCTGTTGTCCGAAAACAGGAATACCGAAAATAGAGTTTCCGTTTGCCTGAACATAGGAAAGAAGTTTACCTGCCACAATTGCAGCACCAAAGCCGCAAAGACCTGCTATGCAGTTCTTGATTGCAAGAGCCTGTGCAAAATATGTATTGTCAACATAGCTGTAAAGGATGTTAAAGCCGTTTGCTGTAATGCCCACATAACATGCGTTGTGCAGTATGGTGTAGATAATAATGAGAAACCAGGTTGACGTTGAAGTAAAGGTATTTACAAGAAACGCACAAGCCGCAATTATAAGACCTATCTGCATTCCCTTGGCATAGCCTTTTCTGTCGGAATATTTTGCTATGGGGAAGGATAACAGCAGTCTTACGCCGTGACCTGCAAGGTTGATAACCTGCACTGCCACCATAGGATTGTCAAACAGTCCTGAGCCTGATACAAGGGTATTCTTGAAAGAACCCATAAAACCGAGCTGGAAATATCTTGTAAATTCCCAAAGACACAGAGCATACAAGCACACTCTGAAGCTCTTGTTGCCAAAGGTGTTTTTCATGACATCCGACAGCTTCGCTTTGTTTTTGGTATTTTCCTGCGTTTCTTCCTTAGGCTCATCCTTCATGGTAATGATGCACACAAAGTTGCAGATACTTACAACAAACGCAGATGCAGCTATAAATATAAATGCACTTTCAAGCTTTCCAAGACCTTCAAAGCGGTCTATAATTATACCGATGATAATGGAAAACGTACTGCCTGCCGCAAGTGAGAGCATTTCCTTTGCCGCAGAAAACCTTGCTCTGTGCTCGGGTGCCACAAATTTATACGCCCATCTGTAATGTATCGGTGAAAAGATGTAAAGCGAAAAATATGCAATAACTATAAAACCAACGGCAATATATCGCTTTGTTACATCATTAATCGTAAAAAACGGTATAAGGTACAAAAGTGCGAACAACAACTGGCTGAGTGTTGAGAAGAACAGTGAAAGTTTCTTTACACTGACCTTAACCTTAGACAGCCACAGGCTTCCCAGCTGAAACGCCATAGCAAGGGAAATTATGGTGGTAATTACACCGATATTCGCCTCGCTTACCCCAAGGTATTCAAGGATTTTTGCAATAAATGCATCAGTTACAAGTATTGAGATAAAATATTCAAACATTGCCTGCAGAATGTACGCCGTCCGTGTACGTTTATAGGCAGGACTGTCGAACAGGTTTTTATCCATACGACAAAACATCTCCTTATTGTTATTTCGTCAATATTATACATCCGCACTTTTTATTTTGCAATAGCAATGACTCTTTTTAAATAAAAATCGTCTTTTTTCACAGAAAATACGTCCCACTCAAAGGGACGTTGGCATAATTTACTCTGCAAGTTGTTTTTCAAGCCATACCGAGGCAAGCTCGAAGGCATCGTAAAGGTTCTTTCTTTCTGCTTCTTTGACAATTTTTTCGCTTGTCATCGCAAGTGCAGGATCTGTGTTGTGAATCTGAACAAGGATTCTTGAGGGAAGCTCATTTACGTTCTCAAGCACCGTAAGTACAACCATATACTTGTTATAAGGCTCACCGAAATAAACCTTGTTTCCGTTTCTCACAACAGGTCTGCCCTTATAAATCATTGGACTTGCCATTTACTCTTCTTCCTTTCGGGTGTTGTCGTTATTCAGATAGCTGTTTACAAGAATCTTCATAAGCTCATCTCTGTCCAGCTTTCTGATAAGTCCGCGGGCATTGTTATAGCTCGTAATATACGTTGGGTCCTCGGAAAGAATATATCCGACAATCTGATTTATGGGGTTGTAGCCTTTTTCCACAAGTGAATCGTACACCTGCTTTAAGGTATCCTTCATTTCAAGCTCTTTAAGCTGATTGATGGAAAAGGTTATTGTTTTGTCGTTTTTGTTCTCAGACATGAATATCACTCGCTTTCGCCCGATAAAATTATACACTGATATTATAAACCGAATATATCAAAATATCAAGACAATAATGCATAAATTCACAATTTTTTGACAATAAAAAGCTTTTTTATCCGTTTTTTTGTATATTTACTGCTTTCTTGCTATTTTATATTCATCGTAGGCTCTGAAATACGGGCAGTTTTTATACTGTCCCTTGAGAAAATACACCATTTCATCCTCATCAAGATTCATGTTACATTCGTACGCTTCGCCTTCCTCGTCCCAATCATAGTGAACGCAGAAGTCGCAGTTACAGCCTGTATCCGCTTTCTTTGTAAATCCCTTCATATCAAACCATCTTTCTGTCTATTTTTACAACCGCATTATATTTTTCGTCAATGCTCTTAACAAGCTCGGATATTTCCTTTTTCAGCACATCGTTTTCCTTTTTAATTTCATAAGGTACTACCGCATCAAAAATCAGATTTGTGTGGCTGTTGCCTTCAACCATACGAAAATCGTGGATTGTTACATCCTCATGAATTGCCTTCAAGACTTCACATACACGTGTTTTTGTCTGATTTACAAGCTCATCGTCGGTGGATATGGGGTCCATATGAATAACCGCCTCACAGCCCAGCTTTTCGGATATTTCCTGCTCCACATTATCCACAAGCTCATGGGCAAGTATTAGGTCGGATTTGTCCGATATTTCCGCATGCACCGAAATCATTATATGCCCCGGTGCATAGTCGTGAACAACAAGGTCATGAATTCCCAGAATTTCTTCGTGGGACATGAGAATATCCGTAACCTCATGAACAAATTCCTTACTTGGCGGTGTTCCCAAAAGGGGATTGACCGTTTCTCTTGCCGCATTTATTCCCGAATAGATAATAAACAGCGACACCGCAAGTCCGCACCAGCCGTCAAGGGAAAGGCTTGTAAAATGAGAAACTACAGAGCCAATGAGTATAACCGTTGTTGCAATACAGTCGCATAGTGCATCCGTTCCGCTTGCACTCAGTGCACCGGAGGAAATTTTCTTTCCCACGGATTTGTTATATATACAAATATACACCTTCACAAGCACCGACAAAACAAGTATCACCGCCGTTATGACGGAAAAACCGCCGTCAACGACGCCCGAGGCAATTTTTTCAACCGAGCTTTTTACAAATTCCACGCCCATCAGAATTATGATAATTGACACCGTAAAGCCGGATATGTATTCATATCTTCCGTGACCGAAGGGGTGGTCGGAATCAGGCTTCATTTCCGCCGCCTTAAAGCCGAAAAGCGTGACAATTGACGAGCCTGCATCACCTAAATTATTGAAAGCATCCGCACAAACGGAAACGGAATTTGAAAGCATTCCCGCCAGCATTTTTACACAAAACAGCAGAAAATTCAAGATTATTCCAAGTATTCCGCATATAAATCCGTATTTTGAGCGAACGGAAGCATCTGTATAGTTATGTCTGTCCTTAATGAATATTCTTGAAAGAATACCGATCATAATATACTCCTAACATAAAGTGTTCTGTATATTATACTACTTTGCTCCGTCTTTGTCAACCTTCAGCCGATACAGTGCTTCTTTTTCACCTTGACGGTAATAAGATGATAATCCTCATCCTCGCATTTTTCAAGCTGTGCTTCAAAACCCATTTTTTGTGCAAGCGAAACGGTTTTCTTGAGGGAATTTACAACAAAGCCGATGTCATTAACCTCAAAGGTGCTTTTTCTTTCGGCTTTTGTACCGTGGATAGCTTGCCTTACGTATTCTTCAATGCCATGAGTATCAAGGTTTTCCTGACGGCAGTATTCCATGGCATACAGCCGTGTTTTTTTGCAAAGCTGAAGAAACAAAAGTGCCTGCTCCTCACTATATCCGTTGTTGATCAAGGCTTCTCTTTCTGCCTGTGAGAATTCAAGAAGCCGCAGCTTGTTTGCAACCTCTCTTGCATCAATTCCCAGCCGCTGTCCTGCTTCGGAAAGGGAAAGCTTTTCTTCCTTCATGAGTTTTTTTACATTTTCCGCACCAACAAACATATCCTGCTTTTGCTCCTGTCCTATTTCGGAAACAAAGGTTGGCTTCTCAACGCTTTTTGTAATGTTGATGACAGGTGAAAACACAGGTCTTTGGTATTTTGATTCAAAAAAATCCGACACGTCTTATTCCTCCTTTAAAGCATACGGTAACATTATATCCGTCATGAGTTAAAAAAAGAATAAAAACGTGTCGTCTGATATTATTTTATTTACAGCGGACTTTTTACGATTGCCGCATATCTTCTTGGATAATTTGCAGGAGTCTTTGAGGTCTTTTTTATGACAATTATGCAATGCTTCTGTGTTTCGTCGTTTATACCCGGAAGGCTTGCATCAAGTACACTCTCCACCTTTGCACCAAGCCTTTTGAGAGCATTCTGTGACCTTGAAAGCTCGCTTTCCTTGTTCCCCATATCCGCTTCAAGGCTGCTTTTATAGGCACAAAATACACCGCCCGTCTTTACATAAGGAAGCACCAGCTCAAGCAGCACAGGCAAGGAAGCCACTGCACGTGACACGGCTACATCGTATTTTTCACGCTTTCCCTTTGCCACAAGCTCTTCTGCCCTTTCGGGACAAACCTCAAGCTTTTCCATGCCGAAACGCTCTGCAACGGAGCTTGTGAATTTCAGCTTTTTTGCGGTACTGTCCACAAATGTAATATCAATATCCGAACGAAGCATCTTGATGGGAAGTCCGGGGAAGCCTGCACCGCAGCCGATATCTATTACTTTGGCATTTTTCTTTATGAGGTCATATCTCAATACCGCAAGGGAGTCTGCAAAGTGTTTTATTGCAATGTCCTCTTTTGTTTTGAGTGCCGTTACGTTTGTGTGAGAATTGAATTCGCAAAGCATGTCGGACAGCACTTCAAATTCCGATGCCTTTTCCTCGGTAATCTCTATGCCATTCTGTATACAATATTCAAAAATCGCTTTGGATGTGGAAAACTCCATGTTTATCTCCTTTTGCCGTCAAGGTAATTCTGAAGGATAATCTGTGCAGAAAGTGTATCAACGCTCTCTTTTCTCTTTTTGCCGTGAGTACCCGTTTCGTTCATAAAGCCGTGGGCAATCACCGTTGTAAGACGCTCGTCCACATATTCAACCTCAAGCCCCGAGGCTTCTTTAAGCTTTTCGCCGAAAACCTTAATTTTGTCTGCCTTTTCGCCGTGGCTTCCGTTCATGTTAAGAGGAAGTCCGAGGACGATTTTTTCGCAATTATGCTCTTTGATTTTTTCGCAAACAAGCTCAACGGCATTATTCATGCCCGTAATCTTTACATTGCCTATTCCGCTTGCAAGAAATTCCGTAACGTCCGATACCGCAAGACCTACTCTTACGTCACCGTAGTCAATTCCAAGTATTTTCAAATTATGTTCTCCTCTTACAGGTCTTTTTCGTGAAGCACTACGCCGTCATCCGTCAGCTTTTGCTGAAGTGCCTTTATATCAATAGCCGAAAAATCGTCTGTCATTGCCGCCGCTGTTCCCGCCGCCTGTCCTGTTACCGCACAGCATGGGATTACACGCATAACATCCCAAAGGGTTTCATTTACAGAGGTGCATCTTCCTGCACAAATAAGATTTTTAACCTCGGCACTGTACAGCGTTCCAAAGGGAACCTCATAAACAGGTCCACGCTTTTTCCAGTTTGAAACCATACCGATGGAATCTTCAAAATATTTATGTTCTTCAAGATGTGACAATTCATATTCGCCTGAGATTCGACGTGTCATTCTTATCTGTGGAGTTGTGGCAATTGTTACGGGAAGAATACTGTCGTCACTCTCACGCTTTTTCAGAAAGTCGCCGTAGGTGCTTCTGTGAGAAAGACAGGTCTGCTGGGAAAGCTCCTTGCCGTCAAGTCCCGTAAAGCGTCTTGAAATAAGGGTTTCAACGCCTTTTCCGTCTTTCTTTTCTTCATCGGGAATATCGCTCGCACCCATCATGTTGAGCCTGTAGCCGTCTTTGCCAACAGAGTAATACCACGCAGCAAGTATGTTACCCTGCTTAAAGTTTTCTGTGGGAGCACCTGCAAAATGAGCAATGTCACAGTCACCCGTGGCATCAACCACGCTCTTTACGGCATAGGCTTCTCTGCCCGATTTGTTTTCGGTTATTATATGAGTAATTTTCTTGTTTTCAACATGTACATTAACGGCGTATGTACCGTACATAATGTCAACGCCGTTGTCAAGAAGCAGCTTTTCGGCGAGAATTGCAAAAAGCTGGGGATTGTACTGTACCTGAAAGCGTTTGTCGTTTTCAGTGCGTGTGCCTACGCCGTCAAGCCAGTTTTCAGGATATCTGTCCTCTGCACCGTGAAGAATTGATAAACGGAGAAGCTCCTCGGCAATGCCGAAGGAAACCTGATGACCGTAGCCGTCACACAAAGGAAGGTATATGGTAACAATGCCTGCAGTTCCAAGACCGCCCAGCATGTACTGTTTTTCAAAAAGCACAACACGGCTGCCCTGTCTTGCCGCCGCCAATGCCGCCGATATTCCGCCAAAACCGCCGCCGCATACCGCAACGTCGTAGCTGTCTTTTACGGTTGTTTGCAATTGCTCGTTGAGTACCATTATAATCCTCCAAAAAAATATAGTTTTTGAAAATGCAGTTCGTGAACTAAACTCCCAAAAGTAGTTTTGACCGCTTGCGTTTATGGCGGTCAAAACGGCAGTTCGGGAACCAAAAATCGGGTATCGCCAAAAGTTACCTGCGAAAATCTTTTCTTCTTGCTTACTTCTTCTTTTTCGCAAAAGAAGAAGTAAGACCGGGGCTGTAAGCCGGGTTCTGTCTGGAACAGTCATCTATCTTGACTTTATGTTGCCATAAAGCTCTTTG
>JAZNIM010000188.1:0-2877 GCA_045577475.1 Eubacteriales bacterium
TGTGTTGTTATTGACAATATCAAAATCAATACTTTTCAGTTTGTGGCAATTACTAAAAGCATTATAACAAGATGTAAAGCCTGATGCTGTATTAGAAAGTAATACTACTGGCAGCACTTCCAATTCTCGACAATACATAAACGTAGAATATAAGGTGTTTGTCCTTACTGGATACTTTGTATCAATCGTTTTAAAAATGCTCCATCCATAGAAGCCATTTTGATAATCTGTGCGGTTTCCGTAATCTTGAAAACTATCCCAAAACTCATCATATTCCGCTTTCTTGCCAGCTTCATAAACATCATCAAAGTCCTGTTTAAGCTGTAGCGTTTTCTGTGCAAGATCCATTACGCTTCACCTCCGCTTATCAAAGCCTGTGCATATGAATGAAGCTCATCAAGTGCTGAGTCAATGTCGCCGATTTTGGAGTCAACCTCATCAAGTATTGCATATATACCCATTTCGCTGAAACTTATTTTGCCGTCTATAACATCATCCGTTTCGGTTTTGGTATAGGTTTCGTCCTTATAATAAACAGAACCCCAACTCACTTTGTTCATTTCAAGGGCGTTGACCTTCATATCCACTTCGTCAATGCGTGTGTTAATGCTTTCACCAAACACAATAAGTCCTTCGGTAATTGCCTTCTGCGACATTACCTTTGTGGCATCTTCTCCGACATCCTGTACAATGACCGAAGCAATGTCACTTTTTATCTTATCATCCGTTTCGGTTTTGGTATATACACCGTTTTTAAGCTCGGTGTAATCCTTTAACGACTGCTGTGCAAAAGCACCTGCCTGATTTGAAAAAGCCTCTGCAGCGTTTTTGAAGCTTTCAGCCTCGTTGCTGAAGCTCTGCGCCTCATTGCAAAAGCCTTCGGCTTGGGAAGCAAAGGCTTGTGCTTCGTTGCGGTAAACAGCTGCCTGTCTTTCAAGAACGTGGAATTCGTCCAGTTCTTCCTGTGTTATTTCCTTTTGTGCATCCACCGAGTCTGAAGTATAAAAGCTGCTTTTTTCGCTGTGCCATACCCGTTCTCCGTCAGCTTCAAAACCTCTTAGCTGAAACTCAACCATAGGCGTATTTTTTAACACCGCAGCAGTAATATCCCATTTAAGAAAAAGGAATTCACCGTCATCTGACAGCTTTTTTTGAGGGATTATTGTTTCTCCCGTATTCTTCAGGTCCACTCTGAACTCAAAATCAAATATGCTCTTGTTATTTATGGCAAATATTCTCTTTTCAACAAGGTTGTCGCCCGTGAAGCCTATGTGCTTCTCTCCCGAAGGTATAAGAAGCCTTCTGCCCGATACTATTATCATAATTTTCTCCTTTCAAAATAAAAAAAGAACGGTATCCTGCTCTTATGAGCATATGATACCGTCCTTTGGACGTGTTTCCGCATTTTCTGCGTAAAAATCCGTGTTGAGTTCGCAGTCCTCAAAACGTATATACATTATAGCACAAATGTTCGTTTTTGTCAATACTTTTGAGAGAGTTTAACATAAAAATCACATTTTCGAGAACTTTAAATCTTACAAAAAATCAAAGATCGTCTGCATCCTGAACAGGACGTTCAAATCTGTTTTCGGGAACACCTGTATAAGAGCCTAACGGGTCGCAGGTGCTTGCAGTCCATTCGGGAGAGTTCTGACCGACACGTGAATCTATGATATTAAGACGAATGTGACGCGTCTTTTTCTTACATTTGTATTTCTCACCGTTTTCTCTGTGAGAGTTATTGTTTATGCTGCCTTTAACAGACATAAAAAAACACCTTCCTTGACATATTGCGGTACTTTCCGCATTAATATTATATGTCAAAGAAGGCTGTGTGATACCTTATAAAATTTTCTGATTACTGTTCAAGAATCCAATCCGCACTCATTTCAAGCCAGTTCTGGGTTCTGAGAGCAAAATCAGCATCGTTTGTCAGCTTGTTGGCCGTCGCAATACCGTGATGCCCCTTTTCAAAAATGTGCATTTCCATAGGAACACCGTATTCTCTAAGCTTAAGAGCAAAGAACAGCGAGTTTTCACAGGGAACACTTGCATCGCCGTTAGTGTGCCAGAGGAAAGTTCTTGGAGTCTTTTCGTCAACTCTGTTTTCAAGACTGAGGTACTCAATCCATTCAGCATCACTTTTTCTGTTTTCGCCGAGAAGGTTGTCAAATGAGCCTCTGTGAGCATACTTTCCGCCTGAAATTACGGGATAGCTGAGAATAAGACCGTTGGGTTTTACAAGCTCTGTGTCGCCAAAGTATTTTACGCTTTCCTTGCCATGCCATAATGTTCCAACACTTGCCGCAAGATGTCCGCCTGCAGAAAAACCGCAAACATATATTTTATCGGGGTCAACATACAACTGCTCTGCATTCTCACGTAAGTACTTTATTGCCGTCAATGCTTCAAGAAGTGCAGTCGGATATTCATTGGGCTTTAATGCATAATAGATAACACAGGCATTAAGTCCTCTTGCAAGATACTTCATTGCAATAGGCTCTGCTTCTCTTTCACTGAGACCCGAATAAGCACCGCCGGGACACACGATAACAGTGGGACGTTTAGGCAGATACTTGTCCTTCATTTCCTTGTCG
Organism: Eubacteriales bacterium; assembly: GCA_045577475.1. Lineage (GTDB taxonomy): Bacteria > Bacillota > Clostridia > Oscillospirales > CAG-382 > UMGS1387. The sequence goes on from JAZNIM010000188.1 coordinate 2,598, forward strand.
GTATTTGCAATGAACACCTTTAAAAGTGCTTCATGACCGAGATTTGGTGCATCCACCTTTGAATAGTCAAGCTTTATTATTTCTTCACGGTAAATCATTTTTTATGCATCCTTTCACTTATCTCATTCTTTCCTTGAGAGCTCTTTCAATGTCACGACCCGCCTGCTTCTTCGCCTCGGTTTCACGCTTGTCGTAATTCTTTTTACCTTTGCAAAGTCCAAGCTCAACCTTTACTCTTGAGCCTTGAAAATACATCTTCAGCGGAATAAGCGCATAGCCT
>JAZNIM010000189.1:0-10233 GCA_045577475.1 Eubacteriales bacterium
CCTCTGTCGGCAGTGAAAGGGTGTAACCGCCTGCACGTCCTGCAGGGATGATAGAAATCTGATGAACCTTGTCCTGTGTTTCAAGAAGCTGGGTGATAACTGCATGACCTGCTTCGTGAAAGGCGGTGACTTTCTTTTCGCGCTCGGAAATCACCTTTGACTTCTTCTTGGGACCTACAATAGTCTTTATGGTTGCTTCTTCAAGCTCTGTCATACCGATTAAATGCTTGCCTTTTCTTGCTGCAAGAAGTGCCGCTTCGTTGAGAAGGTTGGCAAGGTCGGCACCTGTAAATCCTGCGGTGGTTTTTGCAAGAGTTTTAAGATCAACATCCTTTTCAAAGGGCTTGTTGCGGGCGTGAACCTTGAGAATTTCTTCTCTGCCCTTGATATCGGGATAGTTTACGGTAATCTGTCTGTCAAAGCGTCCCGGTCTGAGTAGTGCAGGGTCAAGAATATCAGGGCGGTTAGTTGCCGCCATTACGATAATTCCGTCGCTGTTGCCAAAGCCGTCCATTTCAACAAGCAGCTGGTTGAGAGTTTGCTCTCTTTCGTCGTGACCGCCGCCGAGACCCGCACCTCTGTGACGTCCCACGGCATCAATTTCATCAATAAAGATAATTGCGTTCTGGCTCTTTTTTGCAGTGTCAAACAAATCTCTTACTCTCGAAGCACCGACACCCACATACATTTCAACAAAATCAGAACCCCAAATGGAATAGAAGAGCACATTGGCTTCACCTGCAACTGCCTTTGCAAGAAGTGTTTTACCTGTACCGGGAGGGCCTACAAGCAGCACACCTCTGGGAATTCGTGCACCAAGCTGGGAATACTTTTTGGGATTCTTCAGGAATTCAACGACCTCCTGAAGCTCTTCCTTTTCTTCATCCGCACCTGCTACGTCGGAAAACAGCACCTTGCTCTTTTCATTTGAGCCAAGCTTTGCACGGCTTCTGCCGAAGGAATTGATTTTTCCTCCCTTTCCGCCGCCTGCCTGATTCATTATATAAACCCAAAGTACGATAAAAATTACGATTATAACCGCATACGGAAGGAAGCTTACCCACCAGGGAAGCTTTGTTACGGCTTCATAGGTGAACTCTGTGATAATGCCCTCCTGCTTCTGGCGTAAAATCTCATCCTTAAGGTCATTTTCAAATATTTCAAGACTTCTCAGGTTATGGGTAATTTCCTTGCCGTCCTTGGTATGCATTACAAGAGTGTTGTCTTCCTTTACGGTATAGGAATCAACCTGTTCTGTCTGGAACAGCTCGACAACACCGCTGTAATCAAGCGGCTTTTGCAAATCCGTTCCCATAAGCGTCGAAGTTGCAATAAGAATTCCGACTATGAGAATAACATAAAACAAAATAACTTTTCCGTTGTTTTTCATTGAACCAACATCACTCCTTGAAGATAATCAATTACACCTTTTATAAACCGATATACTGATACAGTTTACTCCTTTATCGGTGCAAAACATGTCATTTTTTGCTGTCTTGGGAACAAGAACCGTTTTCTCACCTTCACATATAATCGGGAGAAAAGGTCTGTCATCGGCGGGGATTTTCATCTGAGTCATAAGACGCTTTATGCTTTTGTTCATACCGCGGCAGTAAATTCTGTCGCCCTCACGTCTGTTTCTCGCACACAAATCAAGTGGTATTTTATCAGAATACAAATAATCTGTAGTGTATATTTTGTAAATATTTTCCTTATTGTCTGTGATTGTTTGGGGAATATTTTCTTCCTTTTTATACGACACGCACACAACAAAGCCCACGTCTTCAATAACGTTTATACCCTCGCCTAAAGCAAGCTCATAATCCTTTTTTTCCGACCTTGTTCTTACATCCTCGCAAAATGTCAGCACTCCGTTTTCAATATACGCCCGCTTTTTATCGGGAAATGAAATACTGCATCTCAGCGAAGGGTTCTCTCGGTACTCATATATTTTCTTGCAAAGCGCATCCACATGCTTATTCTCCGGCATCTCGCTTGAAACGCAAGAAAACAGATTTATAACAACCCTTGACAGTATACACTCGTCAAGAGCCGACAGCTTTTCAAGCTCTCTTGTTTCAGACTGTTTTGCAATTCTTTCAAGAAAATCCGAATCCTTTTTTATGAGATAGCTGCTACGTGCAATTGCCGCATCAAGAGAAGGATTTATCTTCCTCAGCGACACAAGCACCTCATGTCTGAGATAATTTCTCGTATGGTCGTCCGACAGATTTGTGGAATCGGTCACAAAATTCTGTCCTGCTGCCTCAAGGTATTCTTCAATTTCCTCACGTGTCACATAAATGAGAGGACGAATGATATTTACACCGTCACAAAGCTTACGTTTAGGCGGAATTCCGCACAGTCCCTTTATAGAAGTTCCTCTTGCAAGATTGAAAAGCACCGTTTCGCTGTTGTCGCAGGCATTATGTGCAACCGCCACGCAGTCAAAGCCGTTTTCACGGCTGTATTGTTCAAAAATGCGGTATCTTTCGTTTCTTGCACACAGCTCAAGGGACAAGCTCTTTTCCTTTGCAAGTGAGGGAACGTCAATTCTTTTACAAACAAAATCTATGCCCCTGTTTTTACAAAGCTGTCTTGCAAACTCCTCGTCCCTGTCCGCTTCTTTTCCTCTTATTCCATGATTTACGTGCAGAGCACACAGAGAAAAACCGTACCTTTCACTCAATGCCTCAAGTACAAGCAAAAGACAGCAGGAATCCGCACCGCCGGAAAGTGCGGCAAGGATTTTATTACAGCCGTCAAAAAGTGAATAATCACGGTTTGCTCTTTGTATTTTTTCCGAAATATCTGAAAATATGTTACGGTTCAACATGTGTTGTTTCAAGATTTGTAAACTTTGTGTACTGACCGAACCAGCCAAGCTCTACAGTACCCGTTGAGCCGTGTCGGTTTTTGGCAATAATACACTTAGCCATATTCTTTTTCTCAGGATCGTTATTATAGTATTCGTCACGGTATAAGAACATAACACTGTCGGCGTCCTGCTCAATTGCACCTGAATCTCGAAGGTCACTCAGCATAGGAGTCTTATCAGGTCTGCTCTCAGGTCCTCTTGAAAGCTGGGCACAGGTAATTATCGGCACCTCAAGCTCTTTTGCCATAAGCTTCAAGCCTCTTGAAATGTCGCCTACTTCATTAACTCTGTTGTCGCTCTTTCTGTCAGCCTGCATAAGCTGAAGGTAGTCAATAACCACAAGTCCCAGATTTTTTACTCGTCTGAGCTTTGCCTTCATACCCATAACCGTAATGCCTGCCGTATCATCAATAAGTATATCCGTCTGGGACAGAACACCCGATGCTCTTGCAAGCTTTACCCAGTCATCCTCAGACAAGTCACCCTTTCTCATCTTATACGAGTCAATAAGTGCCTCGGAGGACAGCATTCTCGATACAAGCTGCTCACAGCTCATTTCAAGAGAGAACACCGCAACGGTTTTCTTTGTCTTTAGTGCAACCTGTGAAGCAATATTAAGGCAGAAGCTGGTTTTACCCATACCGGGTCTTGCACCTACAAGCACAAGGTCACTCTTACCCATACCTACAAGCAGCTTATCTATGTCGGTAAAATAGGTAGGCGTACCAAGTGCCGCATCACCGTTTTTAATAAGCTCGTCAAGGTGCTTGTAATTGGCAAGAATTACATCCTTGATATGGGAAAAGCCCTTTGTTTCGTTTTTATCCGCAATGTCAAAAATAAGCTGTTCTGAGCGGTCAAGAATATCCGCAGTATTGCCTTCTGCGGCATAAGCCATTCTTGAAATTTCCCCCGAGGCTTCTATAAGACGGCGCAAAAGTGCCTTGTCACGGATAATACGGATATAGTCCGGAAGATTTGCAATAGAAGGAACCGACTGTGCAAGAAGAGCAACATAGCTCTTTCCGCCTGCATCGTCATAGGTCCCGCTTCTTACAAGCTCGTCTACCAGCGTTACAGCGTCAATTGTGTTGTTTGCAAGGAAAAGCTCACGCATCGCCTCGTATATAACTCTGTGATGCTCATGGTAAAAGTCCTCTGTCTTGATGGCATTTGCTACCTCACGGATTTTGTCGGGATCAAGGAGTATTGCACCCAATACCGACTGCTCAGCCTCAAGAGAAAAGGGCATTCTGCCGCCGCCTTCCTCAGTCAGATAAAGATCTGCCATAAAATCAGTCCTTGCTTGCTATTAATACGTTTAATTTGCCTACTATTTCAGGGTAAAGCTTAACATCTACGCTGTATGTGCCGAAAGCCTTGAGTGCATCGGGAAGAACAATCTTTCTCTTATCAATTTCAATACCGAACTGTTCTGCAAGAGCCTCAGCAATTTCCTTTGATGTAACAGAGCCGAAGAACTTTCCGTCGCTGCCGCCCTTTGCATAAAGCTTTACAACAATGCTTTCAAATCTTGCAGCCGTATCCTTCGCCGCCTGCTTTTCAAGCTCCTCACGTCTGATTCTCGCCGCTTCCTTGTTCTTTACATCGTTGAGCACCTTTGCATCAACCTCGCAGGCAAGCTTCTTGGGAAACAAAAAGTTTCTTGCATATCCGTCGGATACATTAATAATCTGATCCTTTTTTCCCTGTCCTTTAACATCCTGTAACAATAATACCTTCATGGTTAGTACCTCCGTGGTAAATATATGGATAAAAATACGTATACTATTATCGCTATTATAAGAGGATACCATAAATTATTGATAAAATCAATGAAAATAACGTGAATAAAATTAAAGCAATAAATAAAGTGAAGGTTAAAAATGAAAAATAAGTAAATTAAGTACACAAAATTAAAATAAATATTGATAAATCCGTTTTTTTCTGCTATAATATAGAGAATATAAAATGTGAAAGAGGAGAACGTGATGATTGACTACATAAAATCCGTAATATTCGGCATAGTTCAGGGGCTTACTGAATTTCTTCCCGTATCAAGCTCGGGACATCTGGCAGTATTTCAGAATGTATTCGGTAAAATAGACGAGTCCCTTTCGGGCGTAACCTACACCCTTCTTTTGCATGTGGGAACTCTCGCTTCGGTGCTTGTTGTTTACAGAAAAGACGTTCTCGGTCTTATTAAAAGCTTTTTCTCTTTAGTAAAGCGTTTATTCACAGGAAGCTTCAAATACAGCAAAATGAACGATGACGAAAAGCTGTTCTGTCTTTTGTTCATCGCTCTTATTCCCCTTATTCTGGGTGCGGTACTTGAAGGAACGGTTGAATTCTTATCGGCATACACCTTTGCGGTAGGCTTGCTTTGGATAATCAACGGACTCATCTTCCTTTTCTCGGAGAAAACCGTTATAAAAGAAAAGGAGTTTGACGAAATCAAGCCGAAAAATGCAATTATTGTAGGTCTTTTCCAGCTCTTTGCAATTCTTCCCGGCATTTCACGTTCGGGTATGACAATCACGGGCGGTGTATTCAACGGATTTAAGCGTGAGCTTGCAGTTAAATACTCCTTCATCCTCTCAATTCCCGCTATTCTCGGCTCGGTTGCAATAACCGTCCTCAAGGATTACAAGGACATATCCATCGGCGAAAACGGCGGAGTAATATTTGCAGGCGTTGCGGCTTCCTTCGTTTCGGGACTGCTTGCAATCAAGCTTTTGCAGTATATTTCAAAAAAGAACACCTTCAAGTCCTTTGCATACTACTGCATAGGCTTGGGTATTGTTGCAATTGCCTATGACATAATCAAATGGGCTATATAATCGGAGGTTAACATTTTGGCAGAAAAAAAGACGGTAAAAAAAGCGGCTGACACAAAAGCAAAAAAGAAGCAAAGCGAAAAGCAGCTTGAGCTGAGTGAAAATGCCAAGGTCAAAAAAAGAATAAAAGAGCTTAAAATGCAGCAGGACAGAGAAAACACACTGTGCTGTCAGATAATGCCGGGTGTACTTGTATTTGCGGCACTGTTTCTGTCGGTGTGCTTCATAATCCCCGAAAAAATGGGATTCCTGCGCTACATAGTTGAGTTTTTCAGGGGCATATTTGCAGGTGCAATATGGGCAATTCCCGCCTGTCTTGCAATTATGGGCTTTTACTGGAAAAAGGATTATGTTTCGGGAAGCGTCGGCAAAAAAATCACCGTGTGTGTTTTATTTGTAAGCTTCTTTGCAGCATTTATCCATCTGCTTGACCTTTCCTCGGGTAATGCAGTTCACGACTTCAATCCCGTTAACCTGTATATTGACGGAATAAACGGTGTAAGCGGCGGTATTATCGGCGGTCTGTTGGGAAACGTCTTAGACAAATTCACGGGACTCGGTGCATACATCATCACAGTTTTCATGACATTGCTCTTTGGATTTGCACTTTTCAACATAACTCCCGCAGACATGTTTGTTTTCTGCAAGAACAAGGTTAAAGAGTCTGTTTACAACGCAAATCTTGAACGTGAAAAGCGTCTTGAGGAAAGCATAAATCGTCAGAAGAAGGAAAACCGCGAGAAAATTTCCAAGGCAAATGAAATGAGTGCCGAGGAAGAAGCACAGGACGCAAGAAATATGAGAAAAAGGCGTGCTTACCTTGAGGATGCAGGTCTTGACGGTGCAGAAAGCAAGGATGCTTCCCTTCCCGAGGAAGAAATCAAGCCTCAGCTTGACACGGATGAATCGGCTGTTGCCTACGAAAATGAGGCTTCACAAAGCACGGAAGATCCCGCTTCCTTGATTGACCTTGAAGCCTTCAATACCATTATGTCCGAAAACGAAAACAAGTTCAACGCCGGCAAGGCTGACGAATTTGAGCTTCCCGAGCTTCCTCCGATTCCCTTCCCCGGTGAAGAAGCTATCCCAACTGAAAAATCCCTTCAGCCTGAGGAGATTGACCTTTCCTCCATCTTCACCAGTGATGCCAGCGTTTCAATGGGAGGCAAAGAAGCGGCGGCAGGCGTTATGACAAACGAAAATGACCAAGAGCTTAATGACAGACAGGCTGAGGGCAGTGAAACAATAGAAGCACAAGGCACAGAGGTTGCCGTTGTTCCCGAACCCAAAATCGAGGAAATATACCACTTTCCTCCCATCAATTTTCTTCAGCAAGATCCGAATCCTCTGACTTTTTCAGTTACCGAGGAACTGAAGCAGACAAGCCTGAAGCTGGTTGAAACTCTGAAGAATTTCGGTGTTAAGACAAAAATCATGAACATCTGCTGCGGTCCTACCGTAACACGCTATGAGCTTCAGCCAGAAGTGGGTGTAAGAGTTCGTTCAATTGCAAATCTTTCCGACGATATCGCACTTCACCTTGCGGCAGCAGGTGTAAGAATTGAAGCACCTATTCCCGGTAAGGATGCCGTTGGTATAGAAATACCAAACAAAACGGTTTCCACGGTGTATCTGAGAAATCTCATTGAAAGCGACGGCTTTGAAAAGCAAAAAAGCAAAATCACCGTATGTCTTGGCATGGACGTTGCAGGCAGTCCCATATACATGAACATTGCAAAAATGCCTCACATGCTTATTGCAGGTGCTACAGGTATGGGTAAGTCTGTTTGTATCAACAGCTTTATCGTAAGCATTCTCTACAAGGCAAGACCAGACGAGGTAAAGCTTATTCTCATTGACCCGAAAAAGGTTGAGCTTAGTATTTATAACGGTCTACCCCATCTGCTTGTCCCTGTTGTCAGCGACCCAAAGAAGGCGGCAGGCTCTCTTGCATGGGCAGTTAACGAGATGGAACGCCGCTTCCTGCTCATTGAAGAAGTAGGCGTCCGTGACAGTGACACCTACAACGAAGTTACCAAGGAAGACCCCGAAAAGGAATACATGCCGAAAATCGTCATTATTATCGACGAGCTTGCCGACCTTATGATGACCGCACGTGACGAGGTTGAAACCTCTATCTGCCGTCTTGCTCAGAAGGCAAGAGCTGCCGGCATGCACCTTGTTATCGGTACACAGCGTCCGTCTGTTGACGTTATTACCGGTCTTATCAAAGCAAACGTACCTTCAAGAATTGCATTTACCGTTGCTTCTCAGGTTGACTCTCGTACCATCATTGACGTATCGGGTGCTGAAAAGCTTCTCGGACGAGGCGACATGCTGTATGCACCTGTGGGAAGCATGAAGCCTATGCGTGTACAAGGCTCATTTGTCAGCGAAAAAGAAATAGAAAACATAGTTGAATTTCTCAAAAACGGCAAGAAGTACGAGTATGATGCCGATATTATTGCAAGCATTGAAAGAGAAGCTGCTCGCTGCGGCGAAAAGAAAAAGGGCAAGGGCGGCGACTCCGAAGGCGGCGGTTACGAGGAAGGAGAAGACAGAGATTCCATTATTTCCAGCGACGATGCAGTACTTCCTGCAATTGAAATTGCGGTGGATTCCGGTTCTGTGTCCACTTCCCTGTTACAGAGAAAGCTTTCTCTGGGCTACGCAAGAGCTGCGAGAATAGTGGACAAGCTTGAAAAAATCGGCGTTGTCGGTCCTTTTGAAGGCTCAAAGCCGAGAAAGGTTCTTATCACCCGTGAGGAATACCTTGAAATGCGTATGAATTACGAGGGCGGCGAAGAATAATATGGCAATGAGGGACAAAAAGAAGCTTATCACTCTTATATCCGTTCTTGTAATTGCACTCATTTCATTTATTTTCAGCGAGGTTATCCCTTATTTCACCAAAGCAAAGATTGGCACGGCAAGTGTTTTCTCCGAGGATTTACTTGCCGACAGCCATTTTCTTGTACATTACATTGATGTGGGTCAGGGCGACAGCACGCTAATTGAAACCCCGAACGGCGGCTTTATACTTATAGATGCAGGAACAAATGACAGCGAGCACAAGCTGTTATCCTATCTTGACAGCAGAAATGTCGAGTACATAGAATACCTCATTCTAACACATCCACATGAGGACCACATTGGCTCTGCGGATTCGGTGCTTTACGACTATTATGTAAAAAACGTAATTGTCACCGATGTTCGAGAGAACAACATTACCTGCGAAAGGCTTGACAAAGCAATTGAGGACAGCAAAAAACATATTGGCACAAATGTAATCATTCCCGGCAAGGGCGACTCGTTCACCTATGACGGTCTTGAATTTCTCATACTGTCCGACGGCAAAGGCTACGAGGACGTTAACGACACCAGCATTTGTCTGAGAATGGAGTACGGAAAAAGCACCTTTATTTTTACAGGCGATGCTACAAAAAATGTTGAGCGTGACATAATCAATGATGACTTTGACGTTTCTGCCGAAGTCTACAAGTGTGCTCACCACGGCTCAAGCTCATCAAGCAGTGATGAGTTTTTAAACGACATCTCCCCTGACATTGCCATAATAAGCTGTGAAGAAGGCAACGACTACGGTCATCCCCACCGAGAGGTGATGGAGTCCCTGTTTGACAGAGGTATCACGGTTTACAGAACCGACACACAAGGGGATATAGTTCTTCGTTGCAGCGGAAAAACCATAGATTACGTTACTGTGCAATAGCTGTATTTTCCTCCTGCTTTATCAGCGGGAAAAATCCAAGCTTTGCTCCCAAGGTATAGTATTCGCATACAGCACCTTGCTCCGAAAACAAAAATCTATAATCTATAACAGGCACATCCTCACCTTTGACCGTAAGATAAATATCCTCTGACGGCGTATACTTACCCAGTCCGTAATATACGAAAGTCTTATCGCAAGCGGCAATCTCAACGCTTGTGTGGTTGTCAAAGGCAAAGTCAAGCATTTCAGAATGGTCTTGCCAGTCGTTTCTGTCGTTGAGAGTGACGGCTATATACAGTTCATTTTCCCTCTCGGCTGCGGAAACAAGGCATCTTCCCGACAAGGAGGTATACCCTGTTTTTACTCCTACAGCACCATTATAGCTTCTGAGAAGGCGGTTATGATTTGAAAAATACTTAGGACTTTCTGATGAAGTTGTATGGTTTTTTGTTGACACAAGCTGCTTGAAAATCGGATTTTTCATTGCTTCTGAAGTTATCCTTGCAAGCTCATAAGTGGTAGTATAGTGGTTGTCGCTGTCAAGACCGTGAACATTGTCAAAGTGAGTATCAATAAGTCCGAGAGCATGGCTTATTTCGTTCATTTTGTCGCAGCAAGCCTCCTCGCTTCCAAAGCACCCTATTGCAAGGGCAGTTGCCGCATCGTTTCCCGATTCAAGCATAAGACCGTAGAGCAGGTCAAGCACCGTGATTTTTTCACCCTCACGAAGGTATATTGACGAGCCTTCAACCCCTGCTGCCTTCTTGTCAACCGTAACGGTTGCATTT
>JAZNIM010000190.1:0-4170 GCA_045577475.1 Eubacteriales bacterium
TTTACGAAAGCATCTGTGCGGTTTTCACCGTAGGAAAAAGCAGCTGCATCATCGACGGAAAAATGCGAAAGCTTGATGAGCCGTTATCACTATGTGACGGTCTGCCAATGCTTGACTTAAATTTTCTCTGTGAAGTTTTCAAGTTATCTTTGACTGTTGATGAAAATAATATACAAGTGTCAAGTATCTGACAGCACAAATATTATATGAAAAGCGGCGACCGAAGTCGCCGCTTTTGGTTAGTTATTTTGCTCTGTACTGTACCCATTCCTGAATGTTGGAAATATCACTTCCTGTTGGATAGGACGCTGATTCGAGGTTTTCAGTACGATAGAAGTAGTAGGTGTAAATCTTAGAACGATCCTGATAACGCCACTGTTTTTTATAAACAGGTTTTGTTGTATCATCAACAGTACGTGTCTGAGGATTATACCAATAAATCGCCTTACCATCTATTGCTTTATACCCATATGCATCATATGCTACGCCTGCAAAATATTGAACCTTATTATATTCAAGAGGTGAATCTAACCATCCTGTTTCTTGATATGTTGTGCATATACCTGAAGAATACGGAGTTGCCACATAATATCCATTTGAAGAAGACCATCCATAGTATCTGGTGTAAAAATACTGTGTTTTGGGCTCATAATAAGATACAACAGAACGAGTTTCTATATTTCTAAATTCGGTATTGTAATACTCGTTATCGCTCCAGTCACTCCACGCACCGTAATCAGTATAAGCATATGTTGTTTTTCCTGAATCAAGAATCCATCCGTCCTTTGAAGAATCGTTTTCCTGCGAAGCATAATACGTCTTTGTATAACTGTACTTTGTATTCACAGGATCGGCACCCTCTGGCATTTCAGAGTAAGGTACCCAATCTGACAAAGGATTGATTGTCCAATGTGCATAGAGAGTCACATCTTCCATAGCTTCAAAAACTGTTTCCGAGGTAACCTCTGTGTCATCCTCCGTAAACCAGCCGTCGAATGTGTAGTAATCTCTTGTAGGTGTAGGAAGCTCACCGTATGCTTCACCATAAATTACAGACATTGATGTAGTTGAAACAGAACCTTCATTTGCATCAAATGTTACTGTAAATTCGTTTAATTCCCAATGTGCATAAAGTGTTATATCTCCCGCAGTTTCCACAACATCTTCGGCAGTAACCTCGTTTCCGCCTTCAATTTCTGTGTACCATCCCAAGAATTTGTAGTGTTCTCTTGTAGGTTCGGGAAGTGTGCCGTAAAGTTCACCAAAGTAAACCTGCTTTGTGGTTTCGCTTACACTGCCTTCATTAGGATCGAAGGTAACATTGCAGATTCCCTCAACATAATTTTCATAATCTGTTTCAGAGATTTCAACAATATTATCTGCCACAACAATATACTTGCCTGTAAACTCCGTATTACCGTAAATATACAATGAATCATCAATTATCCACTGTGCTGTTTCGCCCGCACTATTTGACAATTCAATGTTGTTGGTAATTACTTTTGTTGCTTCGTCACTCAAAGCTTCAAAGCAACAGTCTTCCGCTATTAATATCTTTGCTCCGTCAAACTGCGACAACATGGCAACATTATCACTCTTAACATTCACGCCCTTGAGTGTGATGTTTTCAGAATTGATGTTTAAAGTAATTCCGCCGTCATTTATAAATGTTGCTTGTTCTATATAGGTTTCATCTGCACCTGAAATAAGCTTTACATTTTCAAATGTCTTGCCGCCGCCATAGAATGCAAAATACTCTATGTCACCTATGTTAACGGTATATCCGTCTGCATAATCACCGTCAGCCAATTCTCCGCTCATATCTTCAACATCTATTGTTATGCGGTTTGCACCTGAGGATGCCGCAGCTCTCGCAACAGCTGAGTTACTTGCATTAACAACAACCTCGGGACATCCGTCAAAGGCATTATCGCCCAAAGAAGTTATTTTTGTAGAAACAATAAATTTGTTAAGGTTTTCGCATCCCTTAAATGCATTTGCACCAATTGAGGTTATACCGGGAGCAATGATTGTTTTAAGATTGGTACATCCTTCAAAAGCTCCGTCGGGAATTGAAGTAATATACTTACTGAGGCGGACAACCTCTATGTTTTCGTTTCCTGCAAACAGTGGTTTTCCGGTCTGAGGATCTGTACCCAATGCTTTAACAAATGTCATGTTGCCGTTCTTGGAATAATAGTTAGGAATCAACACATTCTTTTCAGTGCCGACATATCTTGTTACAGCACCTTGTGCATAGTTGAATTCAAGACCGTCTGTATAAGCTGTCTGTGTAAGAACATATTCTTCAACAAAGTAAGGTACTTCAAACGGAAGAACACCTATTTCACCGTCTGTGAAGGTTCCATCCTCTGAGAAATCCCACATTTCCTTTGTTTCTTTTTCAAACATACTGAAGGTTGAAACAGAATATGTGCTGTTTTTAATATCATATCCAACAACCGCATAAACATCCAGCTTGCCGGCTCTTATATATCTATAATGTCCCTTGGTCTTGAATACCTGAGTTGTTGTAGTTGAAGTGGTTTTTTCTTCGCTTGTGCTGTATGTTATCGCAGAAGAATACTCTCTTCCTTCTTCATGAGAAATATCCTGTGAGGTTGTTGCCAATGAACTCTCATTGTACTCTTCACTATAGCTCTTTTTTGAGTTTTCCGTAATAGCAATTCTCAAAGCATTTGAAATATCGGTTTCAGTTCCGACTGTATGGGACTGTGCATAACCTTCTTCCGTATTCCAACTGTTGGAATAGGAATCGGAAATATCGCTGAACGTAGTACTTTCACTGGAATTTTCGGTACCTGAAGAATTTTCGTTGCCGCTGGTACGATTCCACGTGCTGTTACTCTTTTCGTAGGTTGACATTTCCGCACCGATTTCGGATGTAACTTTGCCAACCATATCATTACCCAGCTCCGCACCAATTGAAGAAGTTATTTTTGCACTCAGCTGATCTTCGCTGCCGCCGCCGTTTTCATTGCTTGATGAATTTACCTTACCTGTCGTTGATTTATGAGAACTCGAGTAACTGGTGCCTTTGGTGTCCGTGTGAACATCTTCCCCGCCAAACTGTGAACTAATATTCCATTGACCGCCGTTTTCAACATATTCCTTAATGTTTTCAACCTTTTCCGAGTCTTGGCTCTTTGCCCACTCTTCATCAATTGAATATGTATTACTCCATTCGTTAGACAAAGTCATTGAAGCCGATTTGGTTGTAGCTTCAGCAACTGTTTGTGCAATTGACGAAGAATTATCTGTTGCAGTGTTTTTAACAACAACATTAGTTGCTTCATGTACCAATTCTTCATCCACTTCACCTACATAATGAATTGTTTCTATCGGCACATTATCAATTTCACCAATTTCGTAAACAAAGAAGAACTGTCCGTTTTCTTTATCTTCAATAATCTGAGGATCGCCAAGCTTCTTGACAGGATATGTCTTATTTCTGTTGCTCATCCAGTGAACATAAACATCAACGTCGCCTGTTGTTCCTGCTTCAATGCCTGTAATTATATCACCGTTGCTATCAGTAAGACACAAGGCAAAGAAACCGTATTTTTTAATTTCGGGGAACTCATACTTTTCATCTTTATTCTTTGTCAGAATTGAAACGGTTGTTTCCTGATTATCAAGGCTGACAAACGTTGCTTTTCCGGTCTGAGCATCCTTGAAGTGTATAGTATATGTATTGCCTGTTATTTTCGGTATAACAGTGTCTTCAATTTTTATTTCATTTTCATAATCACTGTCACCGAATATCTTACCGCAGGTTGTACAGGTCCAATACTCAATATTTCCTTCAGCGTATGTAGTTGCCTCTTTCGCCGCTGTGTATGTTGTCTGATGTTCAACAGTAACAATCGTATCTTCCACGGTAATTTCGGTGGTTGCCGTATCATCGCTGAAAATCTTTGAACAAGCATCGCAAGTCCAGTATTCTTTGTTACCTGCTGATGTACAGGTTGCTTCCTTTGCAGGTGTAGCAATCAAAGCGGTATGCTGACATCTTGGAGTATGAGGAAGCAATTCCACGCCGTAGCCGCCTGCTCTGAAACGTCTGAGCATGGAAATATCAACAGTGTTTATTCTGTCGTCATCATTAACGTCTGATGCTGATTCATTGATTATTACATCATCATAGCC
>JAZNIM010000191.1:0-11387 GCA_045577475.1 Eubacteriales bacterium
AAGAAAGAAAACTACAAAAACAAAGAAAACGGAGGACACAAAATGTCAACAATCAGTAATTTTCTGGCTAAGTCCAAAACAAAATCTCGTAAAAGCACAATTAATCCCGGTATCTATATTTCCAAGGTTGCAAGCGTAGAACTTGATACTCGTTACAAGGATGACGCTCTTGTCATAACATACGAACTTGAAACCGGTAACAAAACCAATAATTACAAAGAACGCTTCATTTTGAATAATCGCTTCAAAAGAACAGTTGATTTTTATAAGTATCTCTACAACAATGGCATTTCAAACGTAGACGACTTCGTCGGTTGTTATGAAGAAATTGACCTACGCTGGGATTTTACGTACACAGGTAAAAAAGAATTAACCATTGTAAATCGTAAATTCTTAGGCTTCAATAATGGCAATTGTAAACAATGTGAGGCTGACGAAACCGGTGGTGATAACGATGCTTGACTTCGATAAGAACGATAAGACATTACATTTTTATGACAACAAAACAGGTCAAGACCAGGGTTCATACTGCGAGGGTTTTCTTGTTACGAAAGTGTTTTCAGACATCAATACCGGAGATGAAACAGTTAACATAGAGGCATACACCAATGCCGGTAAAAAAGTTTTTAATGTGGAAGCAAAAAACTTGACAGTAAATAATTTACCTCAGTATCTTCTGGCAAAGGGTGTTTGCGTATTGACCTGCAAGGAAATATCCGAAGACATCACCGCGTACACGCTTGATAGTAAGAAATCTGCTTCCGTAGAAAACACCTTCAGTTGCTTAGGTTGGTATAAGCAGGGCAAAACCGACTGTTATCTCGCTTCAAATCTAATAACAGCTGAAAATGTAGATAAAAACTACACAAGCACGCATAGCAACAAGCTTATGCCTGTAGGTTCATTCCAGGGTTGGAGGAACGGTCTTGAACCGTTCCTTTCCCGCCCAGAAGTAGGGCTGGCATTAAGCATAGGCGCTTCGGCAACAATCATCCCCTTGTTAAAAGAAGCCGGGATAATTAATGACACCCTTATTTTTGCCTTAATCGGAAAAAGCAGCACATTCAAGACAACAGCATTGAAGCTAATGGCAAGCATATACGGTATGCCTAAAATCGGCGACGGAATTATTGACACCTTAATGGATACTGCCGGATACTTCTTTGAAAACCTCGGCAAAAAGAACGGTTTTGTACAGCTGGTTGACGATATTTCTGCCGTACACGACCACGACTTTACAAATGAGCTATACCATATCTCAATGGGCAAAAGCCGTGGCAGGCTATCCCCTGACGGCAAGCCACGCAAGGTTGAAACATGGTGCACAACTGTGGTTTACACGGGGGAAACCTCAATCTTTGCTCAAACCAACAAAAACAAGGGGCTATATGCCAGGCTGATAGAGTTCAATTTTTCATGGCTAACAGAAAATGAGGACATTGATGCATTTTATGACACTATCAACGGCAATTACGGTACTGCCATTGAACCGTTGGTACAAACTCTGTTCAATTACTCATCAAGCGACATTCGCAACTTATACAAAGAAGCTTTTGAAGTTGTTACAAAGAGAATCCCGGTAAAAGAAAAAGACGGCATATCTCGCCGCATAGTTCAGAGGTTTGCAATACTCATAATGGCTCTTAATGTGTGCAACAAGGCTTGGGGAATGAACCTGCAGGTCGAACCGATTCTTGCCTTGCTTGAAGAAGCTTATCTGAACAATATCGCTGTCGTAGACCCCATCACAATAGCAATTGAAGGATTGAAAGCAGAAATACTCGATCATAACCAATTATTCATAAGAAACCCCTCTGTTAATGCACTGGGGCAGCGAGCATGGGGTGTTCACGGTAAGTACAATAACAGAAACTGCCTTTGGATATCAGAGGAAAAGATGGAAGGCATGGCAAAATCAGCAGGTGTTCAAAATCTTAAAGATATTCAGAAGGAACTCGCAGACAGAGGTTTTCTCGTTCGTGATAAAAGCAATCACTACCGTTTTGACAGAAACTTCGAGAACGGTTTCGACAAGAAGTGCTACGGTGTATATCTGAATTCTTCGATGCAACCCAATGTTTATACCTTCTGTAAAAAGAAGAGAAAAGCAAAAAAAGACTTGCCTCGCAAGAAAACGATTCCAAGTGTGTTGGCTGATGATAGCGACAACGAGGAATAAGCAGCATAAACAAAAATTAATATAACAAAGGAGTAACTACAATGAAAAAATTCTTAATCTTAAACAACAATCACACCTGTCCCCTTCCCTTGAGCAATGAGTATAACTTTCAGATTATCAAGGCGTGTTTCAATTTTTCCGGAACCATCCTTCAGCTAATGATTTCTCTTGAATCCCTTGACGGTATATATCACGACGTAATCCTTCAAGAAATAGAGCTTGACTCTCCTGAGTTTGAATACTTCAAGTCTATTTTATACGCTATTGAAGAAAAAGAGGTAATAGATTTTGACCTCGAGGCAATTACCTTGATTTCAGGCATAGCAAAAATAGCTAGTGATACAAAGAACAGCAAAGTTCGTATTATTTGGGAGAGTGTAGAAACCTTTCAGACTCTATTGAGCAGTGCTGAAGAATACCGTGTCGAAAGCGATTGTATATATACTAATGAACACACTCAAAAACTTAAGGAACTCTTAAGTGAGAATGAAGATTGTGCTGACAGCACTAATGAAACGTCTGAGTTCATGATTCTTTCTAACAGACATGTGTGTACTCTCCCCATAATTCTGGAATACCATTTCCACATCATCAAAGCATGCTTCAGCCCCAAAGGAGATTATTTACAGATGATGATTCTCTTGACAAACAAGGAGCACAACTTTAAAGACGTCGTTTATGAAGAAATTCCGTTGAACTCCAGTGATTTCAACAATTTCGTTAATATTTCATATGCCGGCGAGGCACGTACCGTAATCGACTTTTGCCCGGACAGACTCTTGGACTGTTGGGGAACTGTAATCTTAAAACAAACCGAGAACAATGTATGTGTTGATTGGAAAAACGCAGAATCGGATTCAACCCCTCTGAGTAGTGTCGGAATGCTAAAATTAGACTGGCAGTGAAAATTAAAGAAGACACAGCCTTCAAATAATGGTTGAGTATAATCGTTAAGATCTCGGGTACCATCAACCACGATGGTACCCTAACATAAGAGTGAGGTAAATTTATGTCAGTTACTTACAGAATAAAAAAGGAAAGCCTATACAACAACGATTCATCTGAGATGACACGAGTTAAAGAAGGCTCTTTTAATGAAACATCCTACTTAAACAAACTCATTCTCTCTATTCAAGAGATGATATGCGAAATAAATTCCAAAGCAAAGGAGAAAAAACAATGACACAGTCCACAGAAAAGACCAAATTTGCCGCAATATACATGCGTTTTTCCAACAAAAAACAGACAGAATACTCTATCAAAAACCAATATCGCGGAATAAAGGAGTATGCTGATGCTCACGGATATGAAATCGTCGACAAGTATATTGACAGAGCTAAATCAGGAACAAACGCTAACAGAAAAGGCTTTGACGATTTGCTGAAAGACTTGAAAAACGGCAAAAAATGGGATGCTATATTGATATATCATACATCAAGACTTGCAAGAAACCCCTCTCTTGCCTTTAGTGCCCATGAACTTGCAAATCTCAACGAAACTCCAATTATATTCACTAATCAACCTCAATGCAACGGACATGATACCGCCACAGTTCTTACTCGTGGCATACAGTTTGTAATTGACGAAAATCAAAGCCTCACAAATTCCGACTTCACACACGGAACTATGAGCATAAAAGCAAAAAGCGGAGCATTTCTCGGCGGAACACCACCTCTCGGTTATGACGTTTCAGAATACAAATTAAAATCTGGATCAAAAAGAAAAGAACTGGTCATAAACGAAAGAGAAGCATTTACAGTAAGAAAAATATTTAACATGTATCTTGCAGGCGTTTCATACCAAAATATGGCTAATGAGCTGAACAGACTGGGATTGAAAACAAAGCGCGGTGGTAAATTCTACAAAAACTCCTTCTATGAAATTCTGACTCGAGAAAAATATGCTGGTGTGTATACATGGAATATATCACCCGGTACCGACAGCCTTAGAAAAAGATTTCAGCCCAAAGGCAATTATCCCCTCAAAGACCAAATACACGCCATAGACAGGTGCCCTGCCATTATATCTAAAGAACAGTTTGAATTAGCACAGAAGAAGCTGAATGACAGCAATTTCGGAAAATCTTCCACAAAGAATAAAAGCTATTATCTGTTAAGCGGAATGGGCATTTTGAAATGCAGTATTTGTGATGCTACTTTGTGCGGTGAAACAGCAACATCACATGATAAAAAATATAAAATTTATCAGTGTCCCAATCATCGAAAAGGTCTATGCCCTACCAAAGCCATTAAGGCCGAAAAGCTTGACAATTTTGTTATCAAGGCAATACTCAAAGAAACCTTGGTAGGTAAAAGTGTACAAGAACTCAACAAGCTGATTTTTACTTCGCAATATAAGTTTGGGGTTAAAGAACACAAGAAAATGTTAGAAAACAAAATCAAAAACCTAACGTCGGCAGTTGAGTACAATGCTTCCGAAAACTTACTTGAACAGTTAAAAAAGCACGAAGATGCTTTGAAACGCATAAATGAGAAAATAAAGCTCGGTAGCTATGTGATTAAAATTAAAGATGACGAAAAGAAGGCGTTCTTAAAAAATGTTGCAGGTTATATACGAAACTCAGCATCTGTTGATGTACGCTTGTTTTTGCATAGCGTTATCAAAGAAATACTCGTTAGTAACGATGAAGTCGAATTGACCTTGAAAGTTGCATAAGTCCATCTTAAAACAACTAAAGCCTAAACCACACGTTCATATGGTTTAGGCTTTTCTACCAATATACATACAATTGTAGGACATATTGATTTTTTATTTCTGTAATCGTCTACGTGTGTGTTAAAGATTTTCTTTCTGCACGTATCAAAACAGAACTTCCCTCTTGTGTATGCTTGTTCACTAATTCCCTTCTATCATATACAACAATATTTCCACCAAGGTTAGAATTGATATAATCTCTCAATTGTTTAGAATCTTTATCATCAGACAGAAACACTCCACAATTAATAGTCAAACACATTGAAAGAGTATGTACCTCGCCAAGACTTTTATCAGCTTTCCAACAAGTAAGAATTTCTTCATCTGAAAAAGGAACCGGCTCACTGTTCATAGAATTATATAATTCGGCAACGAGGTATTTATAGTATACCACTTTTTCTTCATCTTCATTAAAAATATCAGTAAACTCTATTTTTCTAATAACACCTGATAAAAACAGTTTCTTTATTTCCTTTTTTTCAACAACTAATATTTCGTTTTCACACAATAACGGGTGTACAATCGCTTCTAATCCTAATTCCTCCAAAATTAATGTTAAACATTGAATCACCCTATCTATGCCTATTTTACATTCAGCCAAATGGTTGATAAAATCAGTATCAACTGCAGCCTTATTCTTACATTTATGCATTATTTGCGCTACCATTGGTTGTATTCAAAGTGAATACTTCTTTCCTTTCAACAGAAATGGATTTGTTAAGATCAAACTTCTTTCTTATGTTCTCAATTTTGTTTAATGAGATGACCTTTGACTTCTCTGCATCATTTAGCAAATCAGAGAGTCCTTCAATATACTTCTTGCGATTAGGATATATGAACTCTTCATATCCTAAATCTAAGCAAATTTGCCTTGTGGTTATTTCAATGACATCTAAAGGAATAGCACCATTACCCAAAAGAATCTTTGTACTTTCTTCTGAAAGCATCCCCAACTCAAATAATCTTAGCACAACTGCTTTTCTTGGAACATAGAAAGTGTACATAAGTAATACGATAAATTTAAGGATACCTTTGAAATCCAATTTATCTCCATTTGGTTCAACTTCTTCCAACACTTTCATAGCTGTTGGAACAAAGTTTTTTTCAGGCATTAATAATACTGCTGCAAACCTACTAATTATTCTTTCTCTAAGTTCTTCGTTTGCAGTTTCAATTCCCATTTTATCACAAATGCATGAATCCACTTTCCAAATATGACCCAATTCGTGAGCCGCAGTAAACACCTGTTTTTCTGTAGTTTGAGCAGTATTTATAAAAACAAAATGTTTGTCACCTAAACAACTAGGGACATCAGTAATGTGAAATCCATTATTTGAGTCTTCTAATGGATAATAAACGACAGTACAAAGCTGATCTAACACATCCAGTACGTCCTTTTTTAACAAAGGATTTGGATATCTTTCTAACAGTTGAAACTTTTTAAAATTTAATTCAATTAATTCTTGTATCTCATTCTCGTAATTGGGCGGTAACACACACAACTTGCTCATATCATACCTCACAAAAAAGGCACGGTAAACCCATGCCTTAGAACTATTATTTACCAAGATTTACGGCGTCTAAAACGTCTACATAATCATCAATGATATCAAGAATTTTCTCTCTATTATCAGGATTATCAAACGCATTCATACAGTGAACAACTGTTGAATTATAATGCTGTTCATCTCCTGCCAGTAATTCTCCAACAGACACACTAAAAGCATCTGCCAATGCTTTCATCTGTTCAAAAGAAACAAGCATTCTGCCTTTAACAAACGCATTAACATGCTGATTGTTGAAACCAAGGATTCCACCCAATTCAGAAACAGATAGTCCTTTTTCGTCTGCTAAACGCTTGACATAGTTGCCAAGCATACGCGCCTTTTTCATAACTACCTCCCAATTAATCATAGAAAACTTCTCTCAGTGGCGAAAACACTACAGTTTACTTACACAGATATTATAACAAAAACAATTTGATTTGTCAACTACTAGATATATTGTCTCCTAACAATTTTCCTTCTATACATTGTATTCAAAAGCAAGAAAAAAGATACTTATTTTCTTACTGCACAATTCTAACAACTCGCTTCATCTTGCTTAAATGTCACCACTTCCCATTATCGAGTCTCACTATGGCTATCCTCGCCAAAAACTCTGTGACTCAAGCGATGACGAAGATATCCATATACCCCTTGACTAGATAATGAGAAGAAAAGCGCCGCCTCCACCACTTACTTTCTCTTTACTGAAAAGAGAAAGTATGCAAAGAGAAAAGATTTTCACAGGCAACTTTAGGCGAAAGCAGATTGTTAGTTCCCGAAGAGTCTTCCTTGCACCAAACAACGGCGCAAGGACTTTTTTTATTGTAAAGAAAAAGCAAGCAAAAAAATTGCACCCCTTGTGGGTGAAAGATTTTCGCAGGCAACTTCGGGCGTCAATTGATTTCATGTTCCCGTAAAGGTCGTCATGCCCGCCGAAATCAGGACAGGCATGACTGTTTTTATATAGAAGAATGCCCCACATGGAAAAACTTGTTTCTGTGCGGGATATCGTTTTTTTATGAGGGTAAAACAGTAAATCAAAAAAGCAGATTTTTTTGCTGACGAAAATTATGTACGGGTGTTACTTTTTATAACCTATATACCTTCGTCGTCATTGCCGAAGCTTCCCGGCGAACATCCTGCAAACCCTTTGAAAACTCTGGAAAAGTAAAAATAATCGGAAAAGCCTGTCATGTGTGCCGTTTCTGAAATGGAAAATCCGCCACGTAACAGATTTTTTGCATGGTCAATCCTCGTTTTGTTGCGGTATGCCACAGGTGACATTCCGAAGCTCTTTTTGAACAGCTTTTCAAGATTTGACACGCTCATGTGAGACATTTCGGCAAGCTCTGCGGCAGATGTGTTTTCCCAATAATGCTCGCTTATGTAGCTTACACTTGCTCGTATTTTGTCTACATCGCTTTTACTGTCCCTTTTTAAGTGTTCATCGCTTTTTATAATTCCTATTATTTTTATAATGTCGGAAATACAAAACAGCATTGATGCACAGCCGCCGCTTACATAAGTGTTGTACATTCTTTTGATGACAGGCAGAGCTTTGTCGGCACTTTCGTTTGAAAATATCCTTGCACCGTCCAAAAGACGTACAGCCTTTCCCTTGTCGTAGATTTTGAAATCTATCTCATAGTATTGGGTATACTTTTCCGTAAGTCTGTTTGTGTAGGTTTCTCCGTATGGAAGATAAACCAGATTTTCAGCTTTCGTGCAAAGAGAGCTTTTTCCGAAATCAAAGGTATGACCGCCTTTTACGTAATATATAAAGCCGTCTGCCTGTCTTGCTTTTTCATGATAGACAGCCTTTGCGTTGTTTCTGTACAGTATTCTTACAAGTTCAATGTTTATGTCTGAGTCTGTGTTGTACATCTGCATCACCCGTTTGCATTATATCATTAATTTCCGATTATGTACATAGTTTTGCGTAAAATATTCATTGAAAACGCTGACTTTGTGTGATATTATGTTCTCAAATGAGATAAAGGAGAATGTCCATGAAGAATATTAAAATCACAAAACCAAAGTACGCCAATGTTTTCGGGGGTGTGGGATTTCACAATAACGAGGCAATGCTTTACCCGATAATTGAAAAGAAGCACTTTGAACAATACCTGTGCAAGTGCTACAGAGAAATTGCTCCAGGCTTTATGAGAACCTTCGGCGGTTACGATGACTGGACAACAGAGCACATGGATGCATTTGCAGAATACTATCAAAAAATGCAAAAAGTCACGGACACTCCCATATATCTTGCAGGTGCAAAGGGCAAGGTGCACTTTTCCGACGAAGACATGAAGCTGTACTGTGAACGTGTTGCAG
Source organism: Eubacteriales bacterium (assembly GCA_045577475.1). Taxonomy (GTDB): domain Bacteria; phylum Bacillota; class Clostridia; order Oscillospirales; family CAG-382; genus UMGS1387. The sequence continues at coordinate 8,776 of JAZNIM010000191.1, forward strand.
ATAACCTTCTTTACCTGAAAAAGGAAAAGGGGGTAAAGCATCTTCGTTATTTCTGCTATTCAAACGAGATGAGCTGCGGTACATGGGGAGACCTTATGACGGATTTGCCCACCTTCAAAAAATACCATCAGTACCTTCATTCGGCATTTCAGAGAAGAATGCTTGATATAGGACTTCTTGCCACCGATGCTTCGGGATATGAAAACTGGAAAACAGTTGACTGGGCAATGGAGAACATGGCACGCTTTACCGAGGATTATACCGTCCATCAGTATGAAAGTGCACATGATATTTATGACCTTGACTTTTACAATTTCTTCTATGAAAAATGTAATGAGCTGTGCCGAAAAGCAATAAGAAACGACGGCAAGCGCATACATTTGTCGGAAATCGGACTGCAGAAGAATGACGGCGGTCATCTCGGCTTCGGCAATAACATTATTATGGATGTCTGCCGATACCATGAGGACGATTTTGAAAGAGCATACTGTGCCCTCATGCTGTCCGAAATGATTTTTTCAGCCATCAACGCAGGTGTATTTACTATTGCCTACTGGTCCTTCACCGATTATCCCGACCCCTATTCATGTGCATATTCAACAGGCGACGATTATTCAAGAAAATGGGGTATGTGCGAAAGATTCGTCAGCGGTACAACCGATACAAAATATAATAAGTGCGGAACAATGCGCTGGGAAGATAACGGCGATTACTCATCCAAGGAATTTTATTACTGTCTTGCACCTCTTATGAAGCTTTTCAGGAAAAACAGTAAAGTACTTGACATTGAAACAGGCGACAGTCTTACACGTGCATGCGGGATAATGAACCGTGACGGCAGTGCTTCAGTGGGAATTGTCAACAGAAATAAGGAAGAAACTCAAATCAGAATAGACACTTGTGTATTCGGCAAAAAAATACGTGTTTATGAGTATGACCCCCGAAATGTTCCCGTGAACAGCTTCAGCGACATTCAGGATTACACCGTTCTTATCGACGAGAAAAATGCCATTTACACTCTGAAAGCCGAAAGCGTAACTTTTTTCACCACCGATTATGAGGAAAAAGACGGTCATGTATATGCAGAGAATGTTGCCGTCAAAGACGGTGTTCTTTCTTGGTCGGATGTGTCGGACAAAAACCATGTTTATTACCGAGTTTATGCCTGCGACAAGGAAGATTTCCTACCGTCATCGGAACATCAGATTGCATCAACTGTTGGAAATGACATTGAAATTGAAGACGGTAAACTTTACTATAAGGTGCTGTCTGTTGATAAATACGGAAATGTATAAGAGGAGGAGCTTCAATGATTAAAGTTGCACTTTTGGGCGATTCAATACGGCAAATAGGCTATGGGCCTGTTGTTCCTAAACTTCTTGGAGATAATTATGAAGTATTTCAGCCTCAGGAAAACTGCCGATTTTCAAAATATACCCTGAGAGGTCTGTACGATTGGAAAGACATCCTGCAAGGCTGTGACATTGTGCATTGGAATAACGGGCTGTGGGATACTGTGACACACCGACCTTACGATGAACCCTTCTCTGCACCTGAGGAATATCTTGCAAATATGCTCCGTATTGCAAAATATCTGAAAGCACATCATAAAGTTGTGATTTTTGCCACAACAACTCCAGTACGCAAAGAAAACAGGGACAACAATAACGAAAGAATAACAATGTACAATTCCATCGTTGTACCAGAGCTTGAAAAAATGGGGATAATCATAAATGACCTTAATGCACTCGTTTCAGGCGATATTGAAGGCTTCATACGGGAGGACGACAAAGTTCATCTGACCGAAAACGGCATAAGGGTATGCAGTGAACAGGTTGCACATTTCATAAGAAAATACAGCCAATGAAAACAGCGACATAGTTAAAGGCACTCCAAATCGGAGTGCCTCAGTCTGTATCAAAACCCCATTCCCGCAAAGGGAATGGGGTAAAATAATGTAAAAAAACAGAAACAAGAGGAAATTTGAGAAAAAGCAATTCTCCACCGAACCTATGAATTGCATATTTTTTGAGATTCATGGCAACAATCTTAAGCTTGACCCATTTAGTGACCTGAGCCAAGCCTCGATATTGAGTATATCGCATTGCGTGTTTTTCTTTTGCATCTGCGAATACTCTCTCAATTGTTTCTTTTCGCTTCTCATATATTTGTTTTATGTATGGCGTATGCCTGTAATCTTCGGCAAGCTCAACATAATTATTCCAAATATGAAGTCGGATCGTAGCCATGTCGTTCTGTGAGCCAAGGAGTTGCCTTAATTAATTGTCTTCCTAAGACCGCTTGGCCCTTCCGACTTTGGATAGAATGATAAAAGAGTATGAAAACAATATCCAATAACCGAAAAAAGCCGCCGTATTCTGCGGTGCTTTCTGCGGCTCTGTGCGGCTCTGTGTCCTTGCGGGGTGCGGGTGTGCCGTATGCAAAAGAAAAGCGGGGCATTTTGCCCCGCCCAGTCTGTATCAAAACCCCATTTCCGCAAAGGGAATGGGGTAAAATAATGTAAAAAAACAGAAACAAGAGGAAATTTGAGAAAAAGCAATTCTTCACCGAACCTATGAATTGCATATTTTTTGAGATTCATGGCAGCAAAC
>JAZNIM010000192.1:0-4865 GCA_045577475.1 Eubacteriales bacterium
GAAATTTTGATTATGTACATGATTGATCTCCGTATTCGTTTTGATATGTACGTATATTTTACAATAAACAGCGGCTTTTGTCATTGATGAATGTTTGGATGTTGAGGTTACTTTTGGCATAAAACTAACTATAAAAAAACAAAACTATTGTAACCATTTTCACTTTACAAATTTTTGAATGTATGCTATAATAACAAAGATAAATATAAAATAAGAGGTAAAAATGAAACTCATAATAGCAGAAAAACCCAGTCTTGGAAGAAATATTGCCTCAGCAATAGGACAAATGAATAAAAGACAGGGCTATTTTGAAAATAATGAATATATTGTTACCTGGGCATTCGGTCATCTGTTTTCCCTTGAGGATATAGAGCATTATAACCCAAGTCCCGATGGAACGACAAGGTGGACGATGGATAATCTGCCTTGCTTTCCTAAAACCTTTGAGTTCTCATTGAAAAAGGGAAGTGATAAAAAGCCGGATGAAGGGGTTGTAAGACAGTTTCTTCTGATGGAACAGCTTTGTAACCGAGGTGATGTTGATACTATTATCAATGCAGGGGACGCCGACAGGGAAGGAGAAATTATAGTACGCCTGTGCGTTGAGAAGGCTTTGCATACCGAAAAAAGCTTCAAACGGCTGTGGCTTCCCGACCAGACACCCGAAACCGTACGTAAGGCTCTTTCCGAAATGAAGGATGAAAGCGAATATCAGAACCTTGCAAACGAGGGTCTTGCACGTACCTATATCGACTGGCTGTACGGAGTTAATCTTACACGCTATGCTACAATAAGGACAGGCATGCTGCTTAGGGTGGGACGTGTAATCATTCCCATTGTCAAGGCAATATACGATAGGGATAAGCAGATAGAAAACTTTGTTCCCGAAAAGTATTACTCAATTAAAAGCTGCGAGCAGACAAAAGGTGAGGAAATTGAGCTTAACTCAAAGCTGAAATTCAAGAATACCGAGCTTGATAAGGCAAAAGAGGCTTGTGATAGATATAACGCAGAAACGGCTGTGGTGGACTCGGTTAAGCAAAAAAAAGAAACGGTGTCGCCCGGTAAGCTTTATTCGCTGTCAAAACTTCAGAATGTGTTAAGTAAACGCTATAAAATGAACATGACGGAAAGCCTTGAAATCGTACAAAAGCTGTATGAGGCAGGTTTTCTTACATACCCGAGAACCAACTCCGAATACCTTGCAACGGCGGAAAAGGATAAAATACGAAAAATCGTGGAAAATTTCAAGGGACTTGGCTACAAGCTGAAATTCAGAGAGGATAAAAACGTCTTTGATGATAGCAAAATCGAGTCCCACTCGGCACTTACTCCTACATATAAGGTGCCGAAAAAGGATGAGCTGTCCGAAAAGCAGATGCTTGTTTATTCAACGGTTGTAAGAAGATTTGCGGCGGTGTTCTGTGAGGAGCAGTGTATTGCAAATAAAACGGAAATAAAGATAAAGGTGGGAGAGCTTGAGGAATTTACTCTCAAGGGAGCTGTTATTGTTCAGAAGGGCTGGACGGTGTACGATGTGTATTCCTCAAAGGATAAAATCCTGCCGCCCCTTGAAAAGGGAGATACCGTTAATATCAAATTTGAACCCGTGGAAAAGGAAACAACCCCTCCAAAGCATTATACAGTTGAAACCCTCAATAACTATCTGAAGAATCCCTTCCGTGAAGAAAAGGCAAACGCGGATGAGGAAATGGGGGATGATGCAGAAGAATATAAGGCAATGTTCGAGGGACTTGAGCTTGGAACGGAAGCGACACGAACGGGAATTATTGATAATGCCTGTAAGAGTAACTATATTCTTCTGAAGAAAGATACATATTATATTCAGCGGGACGGAGAATTTCTTATTGAGTCGCTGTCACGTATGAATATAAGCATGGATAAGTTTAAGACAAGCCAGCTCGGTAAGGCACTTAAACAGGTTTTCAGAGGAGAGATTGCCGTTAATGACAGCGTAAAGCTTGCAGAGGACGAAATAAGACTTGTGTTTGAACGCCGCAGTCTGCCTGCAGAGCAGGATGATTATACAGGCTCCTTCGGAGATGTTGTGGGAGTATGCCCTCTTTGCGGAAAAGAGGTTGTGCGAGGCAGGTATAAGTACGGCTGCAGGGGATATAAGGACGGATGCGAGTTCGGAGTAAGCCTTAATATATGTAACCGTAACATATCGGTGTCTAACGTAAAGCTTTTGCTTGAAACGGGACAAACCTCAAAGATATGCGGATTTGTGTCAAAGCGGACGGGTAAGACCTTTGACGGAGCACTGAAGCTTATTGAGGGAAAGGCAGTTTTTGATTTTACGTAAAAAGTGAAAAATAAACCAAATAATTTCTAAAAAACTGTTGACTTATCTGTCAAAAAAATGTATAATGTATGCTATAATCGACTTTTTGTGAAAAAAGAAAGGAAGAAACTACCAATGAAAAACAGCGTATGTTCATTTGTGCTTATGTTTTTGTGTATTGTTCTTGCAGTAGTAGTGGCAATATGCGGCGTAGGCGACCTCGGTCTGAAAAGCGTAATGGAGGACGATGCCATCAATAAGGGCCTTGACCTTGTAGGCGGCTCATCCGTAACATTTAAGGCTATAGCAGATGAAGAAGATGCAGATTTTGACATGGTTGAAGCACTCAACACAGTTGAAACAATGCTTCGTCAGCGTCTTGACTCCATGAGCTATCATGAAGCAACAATCGCACGTGTCGGCACAGACAAAATCAGAGTTGATATTCCCGGTATTGATAATCCTGAGGAAGCAACCCAGAAGCTCGGCTCAACTGCAAAGCTTGAATTCAGAAACTCAAGCGGCGAAGTTATCATGGAGGGCGACAAGGTTGTCAATGCAGTTGCAGACTACAGAGATGTAAGCGGCTACGGTGCAGAATATATTGTTTCACTTGAGTTTAACAATGAAGGCGCACAGCTCTTCTCCGATGCTACCGCAGAAATGGCAGCACTTAAGAGCAGTGGCATGAATTACATCGAAATCTGGCTTGACCAGGATATGATTTCCCGTGCAAGCGTTGAAGACAGAATTCCCGACGGAAACTGCTTCATTTCAGGCGGCTTTGATGCAGAAGGTGCAAACTGGCTTGCAGGTATCATCTCGGCAGGTAAGCTTCCCGTTGAGCTTGAAGAGGTTGAAAACCGTTATGTAGGACCTACACTCGGTTCCGATGCTCTTTCCACAAGCCTTAAGGCAGGAGCAATCGGCATTCTTCTTGTAATGGTATTCATGATTCTTGTATACAGAGTACCCGGCGCAGTATCTGCAATTTCTCTTGTTGGATACATTTCAGTATTTGCAATTCTTATTGTATACTTCCGTGTTAACCTTTCACTTCCCGGTATTGCGGGTATCATACTTACAATCGGTATGGCAGTTGACTCTAACGTAGTCATTTACGAAAGAATCAAGGAAGAGCTTAATACAGGTAAGAGCACAAGAGCAGCAGTAAGAGCGGGCTTCAAGAGTGCATTTACCGCTATCTTTGACTCCAATATCACAACAATTATTGCAGCAGCAGTTCTTATCTTCTACGGCGTAGGCGCAGTTAAGGGCTTTGCAATAACTCTCCTCATGGGTGTTCTTATTTCACTCTTTACGGCACTTGTTGTTACAAGAGTTCTCCTTTACTCACTCGTTGATATGGGCGTAGGTCCCTGGCTCATGGGTGCTAAGAAAAAGAAGAACACGGATTTGGACGCATAAGAGGGGAGGAATTAAAAATGAAAAAATTCAGCTTTGTAAAAAACAGTAAGATTTTCTTTGCAATCTCCCTTGTTCTGGTGGTTGTTACATTCGTTCTTTTGTTTGCCAAGGGCTTTAACCTTGACATTGAATTCGTAGGCGGTACAGAGCTTACATTTGATTTGGGCAGAACAGTTACAGGCGAAGATGAAGCAAAAATTGAAGCTATGGTTAAGGATGTTATCGGTGATGACATGTATTCCAAGCTCAGAATTGTAGGCGATAATAAGGACAGCGTTGTTATCAGAACAAAGCTTGTTGATACCGATACGGATTATGATGCACTCAACAAGGAATTGGCTGATGCGGTTATTGCACTCGATTCTGCAATTACAGTTGTTTCTTCAACCGAAAACGAAATCGTATTTGCAGTTCCCGAAACTGAGGAAGCTGCAGAAGAAGCTCCCGTTGAAGAAGCTGCAGAAGAAGCAGCAGAAGAAACCGCTGAAGAAGCAACCGAAGAAGAAGCTGCTGAAGAAGCAACTGAAGAAGCAGTTGACGAATATGCAATCGAAGAAGCAGTTGCACCTCATGTTTATACAGTTCATCATGTTACTGTAAATGAAGAAGGCAATTACGTAGTAAGCTATGAACCTAACAGTGACGTTGCTGTTCTCAGAGGTGAAATTGCTGACGGCATGGTAGAGCTTTATGCAGATGAAGAAATCGAGCCTGTTCTTGCTTCAACAAATACAGTAAGTGCAGAAGTAAGCTCCAACCTCAAGTCAAGTGCATTTCTTGCAACCTTCGCTGCAGTACTTCTCATGCTTATCTATATCGCATTCAGATTCCAGATTAGCTCTGCATTTGCAGCTGTTGTATGTCTTGCACACGACGTAATCATAATGATTCTTGCTTACCTTGTGTTCCAGATTCCCGTAAGCTCAACAATCATTGCTGCTATTCTTACAATCCTCGGTTACTCCATTAACGCAACAATTGTTATCTTCGACAGAGTAAGAGAAAACGTAAAGGCAAACCCCGGTAAGCACTTTGATGAGAATGTTGATAACGGTATCAGAACAACAATCTGGCGTTCACTTAACACAACCATCACAACACTTCTTACAATCGGTCTTGTATACATCCTTGG
>JAZNIM010000193.1:0-4364 GCA_045577475.1 Eubacteriales bacterium
TCGCCGATAGAGAGCACGTCCTCCATTTCAACAAAAGACATTTCAAGGTCGATCTGTGTAAACTCGGGCTGACGGTCAGCTCTGAGGTCTTCGTCGCGGAAGCAACGTGCAATCTGCATATAGCGGTCAAAGCCTGCTACCATAGAAAGCTGCTTATAAAGCTGAGGTGACTGAGGAAGTGCATAGAAAGAGCCTTTATGAACACGTGAGGGAACAAGATAGTCACGTGCACCTTCAGGGGTGGACTTGATAAGCATAGGTGTTTCAATTTCGATAAAGCCGTTTTCGTCAAAGTAGTCACGGGTGATTTTTGCAACCTTATGACGGATAAGGATATTCTTCATAATATCGGGACGGCGAAGGTCGAGGTATCTGTACTTTAAGCGAAGCTCCTCATTCGACTTACAGTTCTCCACAATTTCAAAGGGAGGAGTCTGGCTTTCACCGAGGATTTTAAGCTCAGATACATATATTTCAACATTACCTGTGGGGATGTTGGGGTTTTTACTGTCACGTTCACGCACCGTACCTGTTGCAGCAAGTACAAATTCGCTTCTTGCACTCTTTGCCTTTTCCATAACATCGGCATTTGTACCCTCGTCAAAAGCAAGCTGAACGATACCTGTTCTGTCACGAAGGTCGATAAAGCAAAGCACACCAAGATCTCTTGCCTTCTGCACCCAGCCCATTACCGTTACTTTTTTTCCGATATGACCGTCACGGACATCGCCGCAATAGTCGGTTCTTTTTGTATTTCCTAAAAATTCTGCCATTTTTAATAGCTCCTTTCGATTATCCTACATTAATAGTCAAGACAAGCAACCTTATCAAGCTCCACTTGTCTGCTGTCATCCCTGTCTGCCATGTTCTTGAGCATTGCCTTGCCTTCATCAAGCTCATTATCGCCCACTACAAGAACATACTTAGCACCGATTTTGTCTGCGTACTTCATCTGTGCTTTAAGGCTTCTCTTAACAACATCACATTCTGCATACATTCCCTTTTCACGAAGTGCTGTCACCGTCTTCATGGCGTACGCTACGCCTCTGTCGCCCATGGGTGCAATATAGAGTACAGGTGAAGGATTCTTTGGAAGCTCCATTTCTCCCTTCTCACCCTTTGCCTTCATTGCAAGCACAATTCTTGTAAGTCCCATACCAAAGCCGATACCGCAAAGTGCAGGACCGTCAAGCTGCTGTACAAGACCGTCGTATCTTCCGCCGCCGCAAACGGTACTCTGTGCACCGATGTCGTCGCTTATAAATTCAAACACCGTCTTTCTGTAATAGTCAAGACCTCTTACAATTCTGGGATTTATGCTGTACTCAATTTCAAGGCTGTCAAGAGTACTCTTGAGTGTTTCAAAGTGAGTGCTGCAATCCTCGCAAAGGTGGTCGATGGTTTTAGGTGCATTATCAGCAATAGCAGAACAAATGGGACTCTTACAGTCAAGTATACGCAAAGGATTCTTTTCAAGTCGTTCCTTACAGGTTCCGCAAAGCTCATCCTCGTGGCTCTTGAAGTAGTAACGGAGTGCATCGTGGTATTTAGGTCTGCATTCGGGACAGCCGATGGAGTTTATGTTAAGGCTTGCACTAAGTCCCAGCTTCTTAATAACTCTGTCACCAAGTGCAATAACCTCAGCATCTGCACTTGCCGTTTCAGCACCGAACATTTCTATACCGAACTGATAGAATTCACGGCTTCTGCCTGCCTGAGGCTTTTCGTATCTGAAGAACGGACCGAGATAGTAAAGCTTTAACGGCATAGGCTCATTGAAAAGACCGTTTTCAATAACGCTTCTTACAACGCCTGCCGTACCTTCGGGACGAAGACAGAATTCCGTGCCTTCTCTGTCATTGAGAGTAAACATTTCCTTCTGAACGATGTCGGTTGTGTCGCCAACACCTCTTTTATAAACGCCCGACAGCTCAAACGTAGGTATTCTGATTTCTCTAAAGCCTGCGTTTTTTGTGCATTCTCTTACAACTTCTTCGATTTTGTGCCAAATGGCAGTTTCCTCCGGCAGAATATCTACCGTTCCTTTTGGTTTCTGAAACATTTTGTCACCTATTTCCTTTATTGTGAAAATTATTACTTTTTATAATTCAGCAGGTAATCCACGAAATCGTATACCGTTTTTTTCTGCCCCTGCGAAAGTCTGTCATACAGGCTTTGAATGTCAAGGCTCTTGCTCTTTTTCTGCACAGACGGCTTTTCACCGGGAAGGCGATTTTCCATTCCGCAGACAAACAGGAAGTCTTCAAGCTCAATATCTCCTTCGCTGTTTTCCGTAAGCTTTATGAGCAGCTGTCTTCCGGGAGGATTATCCTGAAGTCCCAGTTCAAGCTTATGAAGCTGAACATAGCTGATACCGCAATCCTCGGCAAATTTTCTTGTTGTTCTGTTTCCTCTTGCCTTTTCCAAAAGCATTATAAACAGTTTTTTGTTGAATCCGCTGCTTTTAACTCTCACGTCTGCCTCCAAGATATATCTTAACTGAATTATTTTATCACACAAGCAGCCTTTTTTCAAGTGTTTTTTTAATTTTATTTTTTCAAACTTCAATTTTATTTCAACACGGAATTTACAAGCTTTCCTATTACTTGTGCCATTCTCATAAATCCTATGTCATTGGGATGACAACCGTCGGAAGTGCAGGAATTTACAAATTCACCTTCAAAAAGACTGTCGCCGGGTATGAAATAAACATTATTATCGCCTTCGCTTTTTGCTCGTTCATAGCATCCGTAAATGATATTAAAGCGTTCAACATCACTTTGATAAGGGTTAGTACGTCTATCGGGACGGCTGACAATAATATACGGAATATCGGGGTGCTTTTCTCTTACCACCTTATAAAGAGGATAGTAGGTATCCCTCAAAAGTTCAAGAGTATAGGCGTTATGGTCATAATCGCAGACAAAAACACTCATGTCAAGGCTTGCAATATACTTTGCCATAGCCTCCTCGCCTCTTGCACAGCCTGAAAAACCGAGGTTTACATAGTCAAGATTATATTTCTGCGATATAAAATTCTCGTACGTATTACCGGGACGTCCCGCCGCAGCACCGTGAGTTATGGACGAGCCGTAGAAAACAACGGGCTTTCCGTCATTTTTATACTTTTTGCCGTGACCCAGTTTTTTTCCCTTTGCAATACCGATATACAGCTTTTTGATTGCACAGAAATGTGGAAAATTAAGTGTGTACTGTGTCAAAACACCGTTGTTTCTTGTCTGTGCGGTATAGTCGCAGTTTTCCTTGTTGAAATCTGCCGGTGGACGGTAAGTTGCAACAAAGGTTTCCTCCCCTTTTTCGTCGGATTTATACAAATCAAAGCCGTAAACCACAATATGGTTACAAACAGTAGGAAGCATACCGGGTCCATATTCAACCCTTAGCGACACAAAGGAAGAATCTGTGGAAAACAAAAGTCTTGCGCCTGCGCCGTATCGGCACATGGTTCTGACGCCGTCATTTACATCTTTCGCCACATCATCAGGCATACGTCTTGAAATGAAGTCACTTTCCTCCTTCACCAAACCGTACAAATCAAATTCCTTTTTTGTAACCTCATACCAATCCGTCTTATCGTCGGACATGGTTTCATGACGGGTAAAGTTTTCGTCGTAATTTTTATCCTGATGCATAAGCTATTCTCCTTTACATATCACGAATCATCTGGTCATATTCAAGAAAATCATACCCAAGACTTTTATACAGCTTTACAGCCCTCTCGTTTTCTTTTTCCACTTCAAGACGATATCTCTTTGCAGGATGATTCTTTTCAACAAGCTCAAAGAACTTTGTTCCTATGCCACATCCCCTGAAGTTTTCTCTGATATAAAGCTCCTCTATCCAGACTATTTTACCACCTGCTTCGTGGCAATAAGCAAAATTAAGAAGCCCGAAGCCCGCTGTCTTTCCATCGCACTCTATCATGTAACATTCAAGATAATCGCGGCTTCTCATCAGCTCCTCAAAAGCGTTTGCGTGGAACTCCTTTTTTATGGGTGCAATAACGGCGGGTGAATTATAAAATTCTTCCGACAGCTCAAAAAACATTTCTTTGTCTTTTTCTTCAATTGTTCTGAAATTTATCATATTTACCTCTTAACAAACATGATTTCTACAAAACAGTAGGGGTCGATGCCCACATCGACCCGCTGAATATATTTTAATTAAAAGTCAAGCTTAGATTCAATATAAGCCTTAACGTCCTCAAGCTTTACTCTTTCCTGAGTCATGGAATCTCTTTCTCTGATGGTTACACAGCCGTCGGTTTCTGTTTCAAAGTCAACGGTGATGCAGAAGGGAGTACCGATTTCGTCCTCACGTCTGTATCTCTTACCGATAGAGCC
>JAZNIM010000194.1:0-21405 GCA_045577475.1 Eubacteriales bacterium
ACCAAAATCCCACCGAGGTGTTCGTATACGAAAACGGACCGCAGACAGCCGAGGATATCCGGGCTCTTGTTGGTACATTAAAGCAGGACTATCTCGGCTACGAGTCAAAAAATGGCTACTACAACGCCAACGGCTGGCAGGACACACGTCCCAATGTAGGTGGAATGATAAGCCTTCAGAGCTTCTGCTCGCAAAAGTGGTTAAAGGATGCAGGAGAGGCACTCAGACGTCTTGTTCTTCACCTTGAAGGCTCGCCCTATGCCGATAAAATTCTCGGCTATCACATAGCCTACGGTGCTTGCGGCGAGTCAATGCCATGGGGACGTCAGAGCGGACGCTTCGGCGACTACGGAATAAGTGCAAAAGAATGTTTTCTCGGCTACGGCTTAAAAAAGTACGGCTCATTGCAGGCTTTAAAGCAAGCTTGGGGAGATTACGAAAATACAATCGTTCCGCCATCTTTCCTTCGGGAAAAACAAAAAAGCGACAGTTCGGATTTTTACAAAGACGAAAGCCGTGACAGATGGAGCATTGATTATGACGAATTCACGAGCATCGTCAACACGGATGCCTTAGAGCATTTCGGAAAAATCGTCAAAGAAAATACATCTGACAAGCCTGTGGGCGCATTCTACGGATACCTGCTGTTTATGGACAGAAGTGCGTATGCGGGACATCTTGGTTTTGAAAAGCTTCTCGCAAGCCCTTACCTCGACTTTTTTGCCGCGCCTAAGTCATATTTCAGATGTGCGCCGGGAGAGCCGGGCGGTGAAATGACCGCCGCCGTCACAGTTAACAGAACAAAGCTGTGGGTGGACGAATGCGACAACAGAACTCATCTTGCCTTAGGCGACACAAACAGTAATGCCTCCTGTGCCGAGGAAACATATGCAGTACAAGTACGGGAATTCTGCAAAAACATCTCCCACAATTCAGGTCTCTGGTACATGGACTTGGGCGGAGGCTGGTATGACGATAAGGGGATAATGAACAACATATCCTCCATTGTGAAAGCAAGCACACGCATATGTAAAAAGGAGCACAAAAGTGCGGCACAAATCATTGTCATTCTCGACGAAAAGAGCGTTATGCTGTCACATCCCACAGCGACCGAGCCTGTAGAAAATTTTCTGAGAAATCTTCAGCTTTGCGGTGCTCCCATTGACATAATATATTCCTTTGATATTGATAACGCCGATTTTTCAAATGCAGCTCTTGCCGTTCTTCTTACTCCTCTTTGCGTAGACAACAGCAGAATAAAGCTTCTTCGTTCCAAGCTCAAAAGCGATGCACACATTCTGTTTTGTTCAAAAACACAGTCGGCGGAGGAATTTGCTTTAAGTCCTTCAAAAAGCACCCGGCTTCCCGTTTTTCACATTGAGCATACAGACAGCATCACTCCCATTCTTTACGACAGCGAAGGGAACATTATCTGTGCCAAGAACAGCCTGAGCGACTTTCTTGCATCGTCCCTCAATCTTTCAGCAACAAATCTCAGAAGCATATGCAAAATGAGCGGCGTGAAATTTTATGCACCCGAAGGGTGTACCGTTTACGCCGACAACAGAATCGCAGCATTCTTTCCCCAAAGGGACATGTGCTTTTCTCCAAATATCCCGAATTCACGCTTCATGAAAAACCTTTTCACCGCAGAAGCCTTTGTTGAGGGCAAGGAATATCAGGTAAAAGCCAAGTCATACATTGCTTTTATTTCGGAATAGGCAAAAGCGGGTTTATAATATACAACAAAAAAACAAGGACGTAAAAATCCTTGTTTTTTGTTTACTCGACCGCCATTGCATGCAAAACAAAAAACAAATAAGCAGCACGCTCACGTTTGATATTGCGGCAATGTGCATCAAGTCCCGAAAAATTTGTAGGAAATATCAATTGACTTATATATAATTTGTGATATAATATATTTCAGTATTAGTGTAAAATTGCGGATATTATCCACGAAAGGAAGAATGACGTGACAAACGAAAACGAAATTTGGGAAATGGCGAAGGTCAATTTGCAGAAAAATCTCAACTTCTTTGATGTTTCCATGAACCTCTGGTTCGGAAGCATGGTTCTCAAGGCTATGACCGAAAATACGGCATATTTCCAGATAGAAAGCGACTTCAAGCAGAATATTATAAATACAAGATATCTCGAAGATATAAAGAAGGCAATGGCAGAAATACTCGGCTTTGAGGTTGAGGTTGTGGTGCTGTCTGTTGAAAAGGAAACCTTTGAAAACAAGCTTGCCAAGGTTCTTTGCAGCGATAAAGAGGAGTCCTCCGACAAGGCTGAAGCACAAGCCGTAAAACCCGAGCCTGCTCCCAACATCAAGAGAATGGACAACAGCTATCTGTCACGGGAAATCAAAAGAAGCAACGAGGATGAAGAAAAATCAGCCTCGGGAACAGTACTTGTATCAAGACAGCTTCCCGAATACAAGCCTGAATACACCTTTGAAAACTTCGTTGTAGGCGGCTCAAACAAGACTGCCTACACCGCCGCAAGAACGGTTGCTCAGGATCCTGCAGGCTCAGGCTTTAATCCTCTGTTTCTCTACGGCGACCCGGGTCTTGGAAAAACTCACCTGCTTTACGCAATTACAGGCGAAATTGCAATCCGTCATCCCGATTACAACATAATTTATGTAAAGGGCGAGGACTTTACCAACGAGCTTATAGAAGCACTTGCCCTCAAGGCGCCCGTTTCTTTCCGTGAAAAATACAGAAACGCAGACGTTCTGCTTGTTGACGACGTTCAGTTCATAGCAGGTAAAAACAGCGTTCAGGAAGAATTCTTCCACACCTTTGATGCTCTGTATGAATCGGGAAAGCAGATTGTTGTATCCTCAGACCGCCCGCCAAAGGATATGAAGCAGCTTGAAACAAGACTGCGCTCACGCTTTGAGTCAGGCTTTATTACGGATATTTCAACTCCCGACCTTGAGCTTCGTGTTGCAATCTTAAAGAGAAAAGCGGCACATCTCGGAATTGACGTGCCTAACGACGTGCTCATGTATCTCGGCGAAAACATAAAGGACAACATCCGCCAGATTGAGGGTGCACTCAAAAAAATGCGTGCCCTTGCCTTTATTCAAGGCGAAGAAATATGCATGAATCATGCAAAAATAGTTGTCAACGATGTACTTACCAACATGGCAAACGCCATTACTCCCGCAAGAATACTCTCATATATTGCGCAGAAGTTCAATGTTCCCGAGGAGGATATCAAATCCAGCCGACGCACAAAGGAAATTACCAACGCAAGGCATCTTACGGTGTATCTCATAAGAAATCTTCTTGACATGCCCTTTGTTGCAATAGGAAGATTCTTTAACCGTGATCACACAACCATAATGGCATCCGCCGAAAAAGTTGAAAAGCTCAGAAAGACAAGCCCCGAATTTGACAACACCGTCAATGAGCTTATACGCGAAATTAAAGCAGGAAACACCGCTTCCTGACGGAGGTAAAAAAGTGTCCCGATATGTTAATCTTGCAACCAAGCCTTTGCCTGTAAGTCCTAAGGAGCTTGATGAAGGTACAGTCCTTGACTTTGTATACGTAAGCGGCGATGCTTATGTTGACCACCCAAGCTTCGGAACGGCGATAATAGGCAGAATTCTGCAAAAAAACGGCTTTACCGTGGGTATTATCCCTCAGCCCGATTTTAAAACAAGCTACAAGGACGGAAGCGGAAAAGGCGTTTGCGTTTTCGGAAAGCCCCGTCTTGGTTTTCTTGTTAGCAGCGGCAACATTGACTCTATGGTAAACCACTATACCGCCGCAAAGAAAAGACGCAGCGAGGATTATTATTCTCCCGAAAAAAAGGCAGGACTTCGTCCCGACAGAGCCGTTATTGTATACTGTAACAGAATACGCGAGGCTTACGGGGATATTCCCATAATCATAGGCGGAGTTGAAGCATCCCTCAGACGCTTTGCACATTACGACTACTGGGACGATAAGGTAAGAAGAAGCATTCTTATCGACTCGGGTGCCGATATTCTCAGCTACGGTATGGGAGAAAAGAGCATACCCGAAATTGCAAAACTGCTTGACAAAGGAGTTCCCGTCAAAAAAATCCGTGATGTAAGAGGCACGGTAGTGTGTGCTCCCCTTGATTTTGAGCCGAAGTTCGACTGTGTAAACACATTCACCTACGACGAGCTTAAAACAGACAAGAAAAAGTACGCCGAAAGCTTTGCAATTCAGTACAAAAACACAGAGCCTGTTGACGGCAAGGCGGTTGTAGAATTTTACGACAACAAAAAAATAATACAAAATCCCCCCGCACATCTTCTTACACGTGAAGAAATGGACGAGGTTTACGCGCTTCCCTTCACAAGAACCTGGCACCCGATATACGACAAGGTCGGAGGAATAAGTGCAATTGACGAGGTTGAGTTTTCCATCACCCACAACCGAGGCTGCTTCGGAGGCTGTGCCTTCTGTGCCATTGCCTTCCATCAGGGAAGAAACGTGGTATCAAGAAGCAAAGAGTCGGTGTTGGAGGAAGCAAGGCTTCTCACAACGCTTCCCGGCTTCAAGGGTTACATTCATGATGTGGGCGGACCCACCGCAAACTTCAGATACGGTCCCTGCAAGGCGGTAAGAGAAGGCAAAAAAGGCATCTGCAAAAACAGAAGATGTCTTGCACCCGAGCCTTGCAAAAATCTTATAGTCGACCACAGCGAATATGTAGAGCTTCTTGAGGAAATGTCTAAAATTCCGAAAGTCAAGAAGGTATTTGTCAGAAGCGGCGTAAGATTTGACTATGCAATTTACGACAAAAGCGATGCCTTTATCAAAAGGCTTGTAAAATACCATGTAAGCGGACAGTTAAAAGTTGCTCCCGAGCACATCTCGGACAAGGTTTTACTTCAAATGGGAAAACCGCCCGTCAAAGTATACGAAAAATTCTGCAACAAGTATTTTGACGAGTGCAAAAAGGCAGGACTTGAGCAGTATCTTGTTCCTTATCTTATGTCATCACACCCCGGAAGTACGGTTAACGAGGCTGTTGACCTTGCCTTGTACCTTAAAAAGAAAAATATACGCCCCGAACAGGTTCAGGATTTTTATCCCACACCCGGCACTGCCGCAACAACAACCTATTATACAGGCATTGACCCGTTTACGGGAAAAGAGGTTTATGTGCCAAAGTCCTACGAGGAAAAGAAAATCCAGCGTGCACTTCTGCAGTCCTCAAGAGCAGAAAACAGACCTCTTGTGGAAAAGGCAATCAAGCTCAGCGGAAGAAGTGATGCAAAGTGTCTTTTGCCCTACAATTCGGGTTCGTTTTCTTCAAAAGCTTCTTCAACCTCCAAAAGCCGCATTAACGACAAGCCCAAGAAAAAAGGCGGAGTCAAAAAAGGAAAAGGCTCGGACACGGCAAAGAAAAGGCGTCTTGAGAAAAGCAAGTCAGTTAAGTAAAAACATACGTGTGCAAAAATCCACGGCTTGTCACAAAGCCTTTATGAAAGTTTAGGTCAAGCCTTTTCAAAGGCTTGCAGTTTCCAAAGGCAGAGCCTTTGGTCGACCTCCGCAGAGGTCGACACGCCTCATGCTTCCATAAGCGCAGGAAAGGTGAATTTTTCGTCCCCAAAAGGACGAAAAAGAGGAAAACCCTCGCCGGGGGTTTTCCTGAAATGTGAGATAAAACATACATTTTTCAGACCGCAGAACGACACGAATGCCGTTCCCTACAGTACAAAAATGATTAATCCCGTATTACCGCTTCATCACGGGGACGTACAATTTCTTCTCTGTCACGGAAAAGAAGGGAAATACACCAGATACCGCCGAGAGCTACAAGTGAGTAGATGATACGGCTGATGATGTTATCCTGTCCGCCGAAAAGAAATGCAACCATGTCAAACTGGAAAAGTCCGATTGTACCCCAGTTAAGAGCACCGATAATACTGAGAATGAGAGCTATTCTGTCAAGCATTTATTTTTCACTCCGTAATATTTTTAATATTGGCAGAAAAACGTTTCTGCAAGAAAAGTGTTTGACAAAGCAAGAAAAATTATACCCTTCGGTGAAAGGAAATTTTTACAATGAGAATGAGAAAAAAGAAAAATGCCGACAAAAGAATGTCTGCATGTGCCGCAGTGCAAATCGAAAATCCCGAAGAACTTAAAGGCAAATGGGACGAGGTTTACGCAAAAGGCAGAGAAATATACCTTGAAATAGGCTGCGGTAAAGGAACCTTTGTAACAGAGCTTGCAAAACGCAATCCCGATAAATTTTACATTGCCATGGAGGTTGTTCCTGATGTAATAATGCTGGCAATGGAAAAGGCAATGGAAGCCCGGCTTGACAACGTTATGTTCGTTTGCTTCAATGCACAAAACCTCTGCGATGTGTTCGAGGACAGTGAGCTTTCGGGAATATACCTCAATTTCTCCGACCCATGGCCGAAAAACAGGCATCATAAGAGAAGACTTACATACATATCCTTCCTTGAAAAATACAAAAAAGTCATCAAAAACGGCGGCAATATTTTCTTTAAGACAGACAACCGTCCCATGTTTGACTTCTCGCTTTTGCAGTTCTATGATGCAAAAATACCTCTCAGTCAGGTAACAACCGACCTTCATACCTCCATGTGGGAAAAGGACAATATCCATACCGAGTACGAGGACAACTTCTCGGCAAAAGGCTTTACCATCAACAGGCTTGTGGGAACAGTAATAAAATAATCTATTGGTTTTTAACAGCAGTTTTTAGTCAACATGACGAAAAGACCGCTGTTTTTTTGTGCTATAAATGGAAAATGCAAAGCAGTCTTTACTTGTTAACATTCTGTGTTATATAATTATAATGTATATAAATCTTTAGAAGGATAAGGGAGAGACATGAAAAAAATATTATTTGCAACACTTCTCGGAATACTGCTTTGTATATTTGTTTCGGCAAACATCACCGTTTCCGCAATAGACGAGGAGCTTTTAAATTATGAAAGCCTGATTGTCGGATTTGAAGACACGCATTATTCCCCTGAAGACGAAAGCACAGCAACACAAGTAATTGCCGTGGCAGTACGCCTTCACGGCATATACAACGGTACCGGCATCG
The DNA here is from genome assembly GCA_045577475.1 of Eubacteriales bacterium. Lineage (GTDB taxonomy): Bacteria > Bacillota > Clostridia > Oscillospirales > CAG-382 > UMGS1387. The sequence continues at coordinate 7,084 of JAZNIM010000194.1, forward strand.
AAGAAAGCTACGACAAGGAAAAATACCTTGACTATGCCCTTGAAAACGGTATCGTTTATGAAGGTCTGTTTGACGACTATGAAAGAGGAGCAACACGTGCGGAAGCGGTGTTCGTAATTAACAACGCAATCCCCGCAGAATTGCTCAATCCCCAAATCAACGAAATCCCGCTTATCCCCGACTGCGACCCCTCTGCAGGCTATTATGAGCCTGTTATGAGCTTTTACAAGGCAGGTATCGTTACGGGCTACGACAAGTACGGCGCATTCCGTCCCGGTGCGTCTATTACAAACAAGGATTTTGCCGACCTTCTTCAGAAGCTTGTAAATCCCACACTCAGACAGAGTGCCGAATATGAGGAATATGCATCGGACGAAGCCTTCTATCTTATAGACGACTTTCTCATGACAATAGCCGTAAGAAACATCCCCAACATCGGCTCAGGCTGGAGATACGACTATACAGGCTCATTGAAGCCGGGTGTAGAGGGTGCTTACACAAATGTGCTGGAAGACACTTCTATTACAGACAACATTTCCATCAGCCGTCAGATATTTCCTCAGAAGGACGGAAATTTGGTGCTTGAAGCACTTCTCACCGCTTCTGTAAATCCCAACGGCATTACATTAACCCTTGACAACAGCGAGGACGCTCCTATAGTTACTCTCGGAGTTGAGAACAATTTTGTATACTTGATGGCAGAAGGCGGCTCCGGCAAGGTTGTCAGCACACAAACATTTGCAGCTCTCTCAGACGGAAGTACTGCAAGAGTAAGAATTGAGCTTGACCTTGACAACGGCAAGGCATTTGCGCATGTAGGCGGTACGCTTATAGGCGAGTGTAAGATTGTTGACAACTATACGGATATTGCAAGGGTTACAATTTCAACAGGCATACAGGAGGTTACAACACTCAAGGTAAATAACGTTCACCTTTACAAAAATTACAAGGTAAATGACGTTATGCGTGTTGAAAATATTGGAAAAGCTCCTTTTGGATATACAACAACAGGTGACATCACCGTACGTACAATTGACGGCTCTAACAATACATCAACAGGTGATGTAAACAGCGCAAAAATAGTTGCTTCTGCAGGCAAAAATTCAAATGCTCACAAAGACTTTAAAGAAGTCGGCGGTCTTGTAAAGCTTGAAGCCTATATGCTTCTTCCCACAGAGGACGACGGTGCATACTTCACCGCCTCCTACAAGGGCTATCCTGTATTCAAAATTGAAACAAGGGACGGCAAGTTCTTCTACGGCGACACAGAGCTTTACGACTTCAGCGCAAACATATGGCAGAACATTCACGTTGAAGCAAATACAAACACTCAATCCTTCCTTCTGAGAATAAACGGCAAGGAAATTTCAGACTCTCTGCCCTTCATGAATAACGTCCCTGCCTTTGACAGTCTTGACATAGGTATCACTCCCGATGCTGACTGCACAATGTGGTTCGACGACGTTGAAGTTTATGAAATGTTTGAATACGAGGACTATGTTCCCGTTCCTCAGAAGCTTGAAAGCGACTATTATCTATCAATGAGCGTATGTAACCTGTGGAGAAACGGTTCTCACTACGGCTGGGAATACATTCTTCCCCACGATGACGTTACGCCTTATACAGGCTACTACGATGAAGGTAATCCCGAGGCTATGGACTGGGAAATCAAGTTCCTTGCAGAGCACGGAATTTCCTTCTACAACATGTGCTGGTATGCACCTGCATGTCCTCAGAACAATCCCATCAAAAAGCCGAGAATGGTTGATGCCTTCCACGACGGCTACTTCAACGCAAAATACTCTGACATGCTTGACTTTACAATCATGTTTGAGAACGCTTCATTTAAAACAGCCGAGTCATACGACTCATTCCTTGAAAACGTATGGCCTTTCTGGATTGAATGGTATCTCAAGGATGACAGATACTTTACAATCGACAACAAGCCTTTCCTTGTAATCTACCAGTACACAAACTGGATTCAAATGTGCTATGAAAAGCCTGTTACAGATGACATGACAACCGAAGAAAAGAACACAATTCATGCCAATGCCATCACAAGAGCAAATGAGCTGTTCCAAAAGATGGAGCAGGACATGAAGGATATCGGCTATGACGGTCTTATCCTTACCTTTACAAATCAGGGCAACACCCAGAAAGTTGCTGACGAATGTAATGCCATCGGTGCTGCAGGCGTATTCCCCTACAACTGGGGCACAACCGCTTGCACGCTCAAAGCTCACAAGGAGCTTGTTGAGTCAAGATACACAGCTGCATCACAATACGGCATTGACCTTCTTGCAGTTGCAGGTATAGGCTTCAACCACCTTGGCTGGAAGCTTGTAAGAGAGCCTCTTATGAGCGATGACGAATTTAACGATCTGCTTTACTGGTTCAGAGATGATTATCTCAAGAGATACGAAACAAAGTACGCAAATGACCCCGACAATCTCTGGAAGAGCAAGTTTGTTCAGTTTGCAACCTGGAACGAATACGGCGAAGGACACTATCTGTATCCTACAACCCTTAACGGCTACGGCTACCTTGATTCCATTGCCGAGGTGTTTGGAAAAACAGAGCATGATACCTCTATTGACGTTATGCCAACAGACGCTCAGAAGGCAAGAATCAATCACCTCTTCCCCGGCTACCGCCACTATATAAGAAGAAAATATCTCATTAATCCCAACGAAACCTTCACTCCGCCAGATATAGTTGAAAAGTCCTACGACTTTACACAGACCAATTCTATATCAACTCTCGGACTCAGCTTCAGCGGTTTCTCATCCAAGCCGCAGCAGGTTAACAAAAAGTATGCCTCCACAGGTGTAAAATATGATTATTCCGGAGAAATCCAAGGCGTTTCAAGCAACAGCGACCCAATAATGTCATGGAAGCTCGATACCCCCATAAACGCAAAGGACTATGAATATATTTGCCTGAAGCTCGGTGCTTCCATAGGCAGTCCGGGTACAATATACTTCCGTACAGATGCAATGACGGACTTCAAACAGGATTACAGCCTTGCCTTTACACTGAATGAGGGTACAAACGAGTACTATATTCCCACAAACTCCAACACTCTTTGGGACGGCACAATAACACACCTGAGAATCGACCCGGGTAACATTGTAGGCGCTACCATTTCCTTCTACAGGCTCGACCTCATGAACTACTCGGAAGAAGCAAAGGGGCTTAGAATATTCATTGACAACAATGAATACAAGCCTGTTCTCAACGATGAAATAAGGTCCTACGACAGAAAAGAAATCTACATTGCTCCCACGGAAGAAGACCACTTCTACAGACAGCTTCATATCGTTTATGACTGGCATCTTAACACCAAGAAGCTCACGCTTGAAGCTCCCGACGGCACAATTATCGACCTTGAAATAGGAAGCAATACAGCTTACGTAAACGGCAAAACCCACAAGCTTGACAAGAAGGTTGAGTTGTATGACGGCTGTCCCGTAATTCCTCTGCTGTTCATCCTTGACAACACAGGCTTCGACTATGTTTATGACTTCACCAAAAAGACTCTTGATATCAAGGTTTTGGATAAGTCAATGACTGTGGAAGACATAAGCAACGGCAATGCCGAAAACGAACATGACTTAAATGCATTCTACAACTACGTTGGCGGCGCAAACCTTGTTCAGAGAGCTGTTGATCCCGAGGACGACAGCAACCACGCATGGTACGTTCAGGCAGCGGAAGGAAAGAGCTGGTCATACGTCAGAACAGACTTCAAGTACGAAGCAGGCAGAACCTATACCGTTGACTTTGACTTCAAGTTAGACACACTCAACACAGGAAGCATCGTTTATGACACCCTCAATGTAAACGTAAATCCCAGATATGCCAACACAAGCCAGATGGAAACAGCAACAAGCAATCACTATGACCACAACGTAAGTGCGGGTACTGCTAACTATTCCGAAGGCTGGAAGCACTTCAGCTACACCTTCACGGTTGCAGACGACTATGTGACAACCGACCTTGACGGCAATCCTTATCAGGATACACTTACAATATTCATGAATCCCGTTAAGATTACTGCCGCAAACCAGTTCGGTATCAACTACTACATTGACAACTTCACCGTAAGAAGCCACGTTCCTCCATTCAAGATTCATAACGGCGATGCTGAAGCCGACGACTTTACAGACGTTTTCGGCGGAGGCAGTAACATAACCATCGAAACAGAAACTCTTGACGACGGAACACAGAATAGGTATTGGCAGGCAGTTTCCTCAACTACAACCAAAGAATCCTGGACCTACTTCAACCAGTATACCGAATTCATTCCCGGTATGACCTACTACTTTGAGGTTGATGTAAAAATCGATCAGAATGTCCTGGGACAAGATGTACAAACACAGGTAAGTCTCAATTCAAGATATTACGACTCGCTTCAGGCACACTTCACTTCAAATCCAAGGGAGCATACCACATCACTCGGCATGTTTACAACAGGTGAGGACTGGAAAACATGTCAGGGCAGCTTTACAATAAGCCAGGGTTATGCAGGTAAAGAAAGCGGCTACAATCCGGCAATAGCCTTCTTTGCAAATCCTGCCGCACCTCTTGACGGTTCTTCAACCGATAAACGTGCTGTAACCTTTATGATTGACAACTTCAAGGTTTACTCCAAGAAGCCTGATCATTTTGACTAAGTTCAAATCTTTTCGCCTCATTTCCCCTGCATTAAATGTGCAGGGGATTTTTTTGTGCAAAAAAAGATGCCTTCCCGAAAGAAAGCATCTTTTCTTTTTGCAATTTTTCAATTTATTCCTCAACCCATCTTTGCCTGAGAATACGCCATATAACCACCGCAGCTCTTATTGCATAGTCGCACACACAGCCGAGGTATAATCCCATAAATCCCATTCCCATACTGCTTACAAGAAAATACGCTATGGGAACTCTTATGAAATTCGGTGCGATTACCGTTGCCGCAAGTGAATAGTTTATGTCCGAACCCGTCTTTAGTGCACCGATACCTGCCTGAAAGCCCGTGGTCAGAGGAATTGTGAGAACAAGCAGCCTCAGGATGTTTACTGCCTCGGCTATTACCTCTTTATCTCCTGCAAAAATTGTCACAAAGCGGTCTGCAAAGATGAAGAACACCGCTCCAAGTGCAAAGGTGAAAACACATGCGTAAAGGTAAGAACCTTTAACCATCTGCCGTGCCGCCGACTTGTTTTCGTACTTATAACGCCCAACCATTGACACAAGTGCTATTTCAAAGCCGCCTGTTATTGTGTAAGTAAAGTTTATAACATTGTTTGCCGCCTGATAGCCTGCAAGCACCGCAGTTCCAAGCAGAGTTGTTACCGTCTGAATGCCGAGAAAAGCAAACTGTATAAGGAAGCGTTCCGTCATGGAAGGAACTCCTATTTTTGCTATGAGCTTTATATCGGAAAAATCAAATTTTCTAAATCTCAGCGTTGCCGTTTTATGCTTTCCCGAAAGCACGACAGCAAATTTAGCAATTGCATTCACACCCAGCGATATACAGTAACACACCGCAACGCTTCTGTAGTCATAATGCAGAACATTCAGGCACAGATAAATTCCCGTAAGGTTCAGACAATTTGACAAAAGCGTGATTATAAAGGGTGTTCTTGAGTCACCGCTTGAACGCATAAGTGCAGAGCAGGTAAAATCAATTGCCATAAACGGGCAGGCGTAAACACAGATAGAAAAATAATTTGCCGTGTAAAGCCGAACCTTTTCCTCAGCTGAGGAAAACAGCAGTGAGATTATGCCGTCCGAGGCAAAGTGCATGGCAAAAAGCAAAACAAGGGACAGGATTATTTCCATAACGAGCCCCGCCGTTGCAGCACGCTTCACCTTCTCTTTATCCGAGAAAAACCTTGCACATACAACGGTAATGCCAAGGGACACACCCATAAGCAGTGCCTCAAGCATTGCCATAAGCGTTGATGACAGCGAGGAGGCTGAAAGCTCAGCCGCACCTACATGTCCCAAAAACGCCGAGCCTGCAATTGCGGAAACTCTTATGAGGAATTGCTCAAATATTGCAGGAAATGTAAATCTTAAAAGCTCGCAGTTATATTGCCGTTTTTCGGCAGAAGTAAGAGCAGCATCCATTTTTATTTCTCCATATCGTAAACATAGCGCCAGATCGAGGGCTTGCCTTCAAGCTCGTCTGCCATGTTAAGAGCAAGAACGTTCCAGTTTACAAAACCCGGGTTTATGATAGGCTCACGGGTTTCGGGATTGTAGTATTCATGCAAATCTCCCGTTTTTCTAAGGTCATCACCAAGAAGTGACAGGGTTTTGTCTGCAATAATCTTAGCTTCCTCACGAAGTCCGTAGTTCATAAGACCGCGGAAGGTAGCATACTGTGCAATAATCCAGATAGGACCAAGCCAGTTTGAGGGATTTCCCGTAGGCTCAAGATTGTACATCTTTTCATCCTTTGAAAGTGAACGGATACCGCCGTTACTCATGTAGGTTTCTTCATCAAGTACATGCTTTGCAAGCTCCTTTGCCTGCTCGGGTGTTGCAATACCCGTAAGCATGGGAAGAAAGCTTGACCAGCTCCTTACCTTTATAAAGAGTGTGTTCCAGAATACGCCGAGTCCCTTGTGGAACCAGTCGTATGCACGGCACTTGATGTCAACATCAACGCTGTAAAACAGCTTGTCACGGCTGTCATAGCACTCGTCCTGAACAGCCTTTGTCAGCTTCTCTGCCTTTTGTGTATACACGTCAGCCTCACCGTCGCCGATGTTTTTAAGAAGCTTTGCCATACATTTAAGTTCATTTACAAGGAATGCATTGAGGTAAATACCTGCCGTTGAAAAACGGGGTCTGCCAAATGTTGACGGGTCATTGTCAACGCCGATCATAACGTCGTCCGCCCACACATAAAGACCGCATCTTTCGTTGTAATAATACTTGTCATAGCAGGCAATGTACTTTTTAAGCTGTTCGGCATAGGGCTTTATCCAATCATAAGAGCCTGAAAATTCCGACACAAGGCACACCTGCTGGCAAAGGAAGGGCTTATGCATATTGAGAATTTCCCCATCCTTGTGCTTTTTGATAAGGTAGGGATTTTCTGAGTGAGGCTCATGCACCATCATGGGAATATAGCCGTCCTCGAGCTGGAAGGAAAGGAAGTTGAGAACATTTCCCTTACCGCACTCTATAAGTCTTTCACGGAAGCCTTCGGGAGCATCGCCGTTTTCTGCCACGTTTATCATGGAGTACATCGCCCAGAAGGTATCCCAATCCCAGAGATTTCCGTCATATGCAGAGCCGGGATCTACAAAGGGATATTTGTAATTTCCGTAAGGTGTTTTCATTACCTTGTCAAGCTTTTGGAAAAGGTAGTCCTGTATTAACTGTCTGTCTGATTTTGTATTCATATCAATAATCTCCTTATTCTGCACCGATATCAAAGCGAACCTTGATAACATGCTGTTTTTTCTTGTCTGTTTTATAATATGCGTGGTACTGAGCAGGCATTTTAACGCTGTATTCCTCAGGCTCGCCTTCATTAAGGTCGGTATCGTATTTGTCCGAAAGCTCAAGCTGTGTAAAATCACCCGAAAGAGGTGTCACAGTCAGCTTTTTGCCGTTTCTTTCAAGACTGACAGTAAGACCGTCCGATGAAGGCTTTGAAAGGAAGTGAAGCGGATATGTAACCTCCACAGGCTGCAAAGCTTCAACGGTATCGGTAATTTCAACAGCACCGTCCTTTATTTCGACTAAACGAAGCCACTTTGTAAGACTTGTTGCCGGATATGCATCACTCATGTCTAAAGTGACAGTCTTGTTTTCTTTGTCACAGGAAACAATTTTGCCTTTTGCTTTTATAACATTTTCAGGGTCGGTATTCAATGTAGGCTGACCTATGCCGTCAATAAGCAAAGCGTTGTGCGCCTTTGTTGAACGAGTCCACAGAACGTGATGCTTTGTGCCGTAGCCTCTGCCGAAATATCCGGAGGGACTTACAAGGCAGGTGCCGCCGCAGAAAAGAGCGAACGAGCCTTGGTCAGCGTGCCTGTGGCTGTCTGCGCCGAAGCGTGAAGCACGTGCAAGAACACAGATATCCTTTTCGCTTTCAATGTCCGTATGAAGTGCCGCAAAGCCGCCGTCGGGGAATATCTCCACATTCTCCGCTTCCTTTATAAAGGGACTTGATGTCTTTTCGCAAGGCAAAAACAAGTCAAGCAGATGGAGTCTGTAATAATCCTGCTCCGACAGCTTTTCAAGTCTTTCTCTTGCAAGCCTTCCGCCGAATTTGGAAGCATACACCCTGTATGGATTCTGTGCAAAAAATCCGGGCCATTCCTCAGATTTCGGATGACTCCAGTAGCCGTCGCCAAAGGGGTGAACCTCATAATCGGGATTGCAGAAATGCACAAGGAAGTTGGAAAACTTATGGTAAAACGTGCGGTTCATAAGGCTCTTTCCCGTGTATCTTTCAACCGCCGAGAAGAAAGGTAGAAACCACTTTGTATAGCTTGAGCCGTAGAACATTCCCTCTGCCCATGAGCCGTCATTCCCTCCGTAAAACGGGAAAATTCCGCAGTATATATCAAGTGCCGTTTCAAGCCAGCAAAGCAGTGTTTCTTCCTTTTCAACACCCGTTCCTTTAAGCACCAGCGCCGCCTCGCCAAGATACCCCGGAAGTCTTCCAACATGGGAGTTTGAAGGATTTACCGCATAATTTATTGCGTCAATTCTGTCCTTGCACTGCTTTGCATACGCAGCAACAGTCTGTGCAACGTACTTTCTCTGTTTATCATCAAGAAGCGGGTAAAGCAGGTCAAAAACCGAGGGCAGACATCTTGCATTGCTCAGTCCCACCTCATCGCCGTAGTCACCGAAAACACTGCAGGGACCGTTTGGGTTCCAATCGCAAATTTCAAAAAGAAGCTCCTTAGCCTTATTACCTGCCTGTGCATTTCCTGTCAGTGCGTAATATTCACTGAGAGCCACAAGGTCTCTGTCGCACACGTCACGGTATGCACCGAAGTATTCTCTGTACGGCAGTGCTTTTTCGTCACGGTGGAACATGGGGCGAGTGGGCTTTTGTCTTTCAAGTGCTATTTTTACGTTTCTTTCAAGGCACTCAAGCTCGGTTTTATGGGAATTCTTTATTTCCTCTATATCCCCGTCAAAGAAAAGATGCCTTGGTCTGACATTTGGAACTGCATCAAACACCTCACGTGCCGTTGGTCTGTCAAAAAACAGCGCATCCTTTGACATTGTAAACTTATACATTTCACGCATAAGATACCCGTCGGTTTCGACAGTCCAGTAATAGTCGCCTGCTTCAAGTCTTATGCCTGAGGTTACGTAGCTCACAGTGCTGATAAGCGTTTCTATAAGATTATTGTCGCTGTCATAAAGCCTTACGCTGTAGCTTCTGTTTGCTTCGTCCACGGGAATCCATATGAAGGTTACGGGATTTTCGTATACTACCTCGCCGTTTTCGGGAAAGGGAAAGTTTTGTGTATAGCTTACCCTTTCAGTTGGAAATCTTTCCATGATAATACCCTCCGACCTTTATTTTTTCAGCCAGATATACTCGCCTGTTTTTTCGTCGATATATCCTATCTTTTTAGCAGGAACACCTGCCATGATGGAGAAAGGCTCGGTGCTCTTTGTAATAACGCTTCCCGCACAGCAAAGGGTACATTTACCCATCTTGACACCTGCCGTAACCGTTACATTGGAAGCCATCCAGCATCCGTCGCCGATAACTATGCTGTCGTCGCCGTCCCCTTCCGTTCTTGCGGAAAACCAACCCGTTTCGGGGTCATACTTATGATTGCCTGCTGCCAAAGTGCAGTGAGGACCTATAAGCACATTCTTACCTATTGTAACATTGCCGTTTACGTAGGAATAAAGTCCAATGTACGCATTTTCTCCAATTTGGTCAAGAGGACAGCGCACGCTTGCACCCATTGCAATGCCAACGCCCTTTGCAGGAACGCCGAGAATTTCTGCACGCTTGAAGTTGTATTCTCCGCTGTCCGTCATGGTTGTATATTCACACAGCATTTTAAGGTCTTCGTCCGAAAAAGTCACTTTTCTTGCCATATCTGTTTCCTCCAAATTACATTTATACCCTTATTTTACCATTTTTTCTCAGGTTGTCAATAAAAAACAAGGTTCTTTTTTGTTTTTCAAGGTTTTATTTTGTTTATCCGTACTTTAGCGGAATAAACCGCAAAAATGTGCATATTCTAAAAGCGGAGGTGTATCAACATGAAAACAAAAACCAAAGCCTATGCGTTCTTCATCATTTTTACTCTCGCCATTGGAGGTCTGAGTGCTCTTTTAACAAAGGACAACATGAACATATACGACAAAATCAACACGCCGTCCTTTGCTCCGCCTGCCATCATTTTTCCCATTGCCTGGGGAATTCTTTACGTGCTGATGGGAATAGGTGCTGCCTGCGTATACCTTAAAGGCAGAGAAGACGGAGTTTACACCCTGCCTGCCCTTGGACTTTACTTTGCACAGCTTGCAGTGAACTTCTTCTGGAGTATAATATTCTTCAACCTGCAAAACTTCCTTTTTTCATTCCTTTGGCTGTTACTCTTATTGGTGCTCGTGTGTGCAATGACAATAAAATTCTACGGAATATGCAAAATCGGTGCACTTATTCAGATACCCTACATTTTGTGGCTGATATTTGCGGCAGTTTTAAATTATGCCATTTTCATAATAAATGTATGATATTGACTTGATTTGACAAACCAAAAGTGTTAAAATACTGCCGTAAAGGTGGTATTTATTTTGAAATACGACAGAATTATTGAAGCACGCTTCATGTCCCGTCCCAACAGATTTTGCGCCGTTGCTGAAATTGACGGAAAGCAAGAGGTATGCCACGTCAAAAACACAGGCCGCTGCCGTGAGCTTTTGGTACAGGGAGCAAAAATCTTTCTTCAGAAAAGCACAAATTCCCTTCGCAAGACAAAATATGACGTCATTGCCGTAATGAAGGGTGACAGGTGCATAAACATGGACTCTGTTGCACCAAACAAGGCGGTGGGCGAATGGCTGGAAAAAGGCGGTCTTATAAAAAATCCCACTCTTATAAAGAGTGAGAGTACATACAAAAATTCAAGATTTGATTTTTACGTTGAAAGCGAAGGCAAAAAGAGCTACATTGAAGTAAAGGGCGTCACCTTGGAGCATGACGGCGTTGTAAGCTTTCCCGATGCACCCACAACAAGAGGAGTCAAGCATCTGCATGAATTAATGGACTGCAAAAAGCAAGGCTATGATGCTTATGTTGTATTCGTGGTGCAAATGAAGGATGTAAAGTATTTTACACCCAACGTCAAAACCCATCCCGAATTTGCCTTGGCTCTTAAAGAATGCAATGATGCAGGCGTTGAAATAGTGTGCGTTGACTGCGAAGTTTCGCCTGACTTCATGGAAATACGTGACAAAGTGAAAGTAGTATTATAAAAGAGGAACAAAAATGAACAAAGAAAACAAGCTAAACATATTCATGCTGATTTGCGGAATTGCCGCAACGGCACTTGCAATTTCCGTGCTCACCCTTCCAAACAAAATCGTAGGCGGAGGAGTTTCGGGCATATCCACCCTTCTTTACCATACGCTTGGAATACAGCCGGGTCTATCCAACGGTGCAATAAACATTTTTCTGCTTTTAATCGGACTTAAAATTCTCGGCAAGCGGTTTATAATAGTCACGGGTGCAGCTTCAATTCTGCTATCGGCGCTTGTTCAGGTATTTACCCATCTGCCGCCCGTTACGGACAATCCACTTCTTGCCTCGGTATTCGGCGGTGTGCTTTACGGAGTGGGTGTAGGCTTCGCTCTTGCTTCAGGCGGCTCATCAGGCGGAACTGACATTTTAGGAAGGCTGCTTCAGAACAAATTCCCGTATCTTCCCATTGGTCAGCTTATCATGATTGTTGACGGAATTATAATTTTCTTATCCTTAGTTTTCTTCGGCAACATGGAGCTTACGCTTTACGGTGTTATAACCCTTGCAATCTCCACATATGTGGTAGATTCACTCATAAGAAAGCTGAATGTTTCAAAGCTTGCCTTTGTGGTTTCCTCCAAAGGTGAGGAAATTGCAAAAAAGCTTGTTAATACCTCGCCGAGAGGAGTTACACTTGTTGACACGGTAGGTGCTTATACGGGAGAAAGCAACTTTATGCTTGTCTGTGCACTTAAAAACAACGAGCTTCCAAAGTTTCAGAAAACCATTCTTGAAATTGACGAAGGTGCTTTTATAATATTTTCGGAATCCTCCCAGATTGTGGGGAACGGGTTTCACGTTTACAGGTAGAGGGATATTTTTTTGCAGGAGTCGAAAAAACGACTCCTGCTTTATTAATAGATAGTTTTATGCTTGGCAGGTGTTTCGGCACTGCGGTGCCGACCTTCTTTTGACGAAGCGTCAAAAGAAGGCAAAAGCGCTTCCACTCATCGGCACGACTTTTGAGGTCGCGCCTGAGCCGTGGCGGCTCTCTGACAGCAGGAAGCTGAGGATGACGCTGAGAAAGCTCGGCAAATCGCTCGCTGACGCTCGATGGGTTGCAGTGCGAGTGGTGGATAGTGCGTTGCAATTGCTTACTGCTTGGGACACAAAGGAAAATTGGGGTTTTCTATCTCACACAAAGTAAAAACGTCCGCCGTTGTTTGGTGGACGTTTTGGCTATCTGTGCATCTGTAACACAGTTTTATTCTGTTGTTCCGTTGGTGTCGCACTGAGTTTGACCTCTTTGATTTAAGGAGGTCAAACGGACTTCCATTCGGGCATTGATGGTCGGACGTAAATCCACGATGTGGTCACGTCACCGCTGTCGGGCGGTCCCGACTGCTTACTTCTTCTTTTCAGCAAAGAAGAAGTAAGAGGTCAAACGGTGCTGTATTCGAGCACTAAAGGCTGAACGCATCACCACGGTGTGGTCACGTCACCTTTTCTCTTTGCTTACTTTCTCTTTTCAGTAAAGAGAAAGTAAGTTAGCCGAGGGTTACACCCCAGTCGGCAACGTACTGAGCGAGGATAACTACGTCGCTCATGTTAATTTCGCCATCCGCCTTGGTGTCGGCAGCAGCAAGGTTTATAACTTCGGATGCGGAAGGCCATTCAGCCTCGTATTGAGCAAGGAGAACCAAGTCACGTATATCGACAGTTCCGTCGGAATTTACGTCACCTATAATAACATCCAGAATTTTGATAACAGCATTGGAAACATCAAGCCCTACAGTCTCACCCGCTTCGTTTTCAGCGGTGTAAAATACCTCAAGAGTCCTTTCACCAAGCTGTGCATCTTCCAAGGCATGAAGCGTAACGGTAGCAATCACGCCGGAGGAGCTGTCTGCGGCACTGCCTGTCCATGTAAGGGTGCAAAAACCGCCGTCTTCACCGCTCTGGAATGAGAGAGATGAAAGTGCACTGCCAGCCTCAGCCGCAACAAGCTCAATGCCTTCGGGAAGCCTGAGTAAAAGCGTAAGATTCTTTATTCCGGGGTTTTTGTTAATGCTGATGTCTATTTTTGCATCGTAGCCCTTTGAAACCACAGCACTTTCTATGTTAATCTCGGGAGTAACGACTGTGTATTCATATGTTGCAATGCTGCTGTCAAACATTTTGTCAGCAACGGCAATTGCCTTGATGGTTACGTCAGAGCTGAGAACAATGGGGGCAACATAGGGTCTGCTCTGCACGGTAGGATCGCTTCCGTCAAGAGTGTAGTAAATCGATGCGCCGGGTGTGGAGCATGTAAGCTCAACAGCCGTACCCTTAAACACCTCTCCCTGCGCTACACTTGCAGAAGGTGTATCTACCGTTTCCCATTCAGGAAGCGTTACTTTTACGGAACACTCTGCAGCCTTGCCGTGCTCGCCTGTAACAATAATTCTTGCAGTACCCGCCTTGCACTGAGCCGTAATTCTGCCGTTTGAGTCTACGGTAGCAATGTCAGGTCTTGAGCTTGTCCATGTGAGAATTTCCGCATGATTTGCAGGAAGCACCGTAACACCAAGCACATACGGTTCATCGCCGTAAGTAAGCTTGATGGAGGATTCTACAAGTGAAATGTTGTTTATCTTTCTGTATGCAGTTACAGTTGTTGCCGCAGAAATTCCCGTTGATGTTGTAGCCGTAATAATAACAGTTCCGTTATCCTTTGCAGTAAGCAAACCGTTAGCATCAACATGCACTGTTTCGGGGTCAGAGCTTGTCCATACAATAGTATCTGTATTCACCGCAGGAGTTATAACTGTATTAAGCTGTACGGTTGCACTTGTAACAGGAATTCTCAAAGTCGGAGG
>JAZNIM010000195.1:0-16074 GCA_045577475.1 Eubacteriales bacterium
ACGGATGTCCGAAAGCACAAACTCCTTGTTGCCGTCAAAGTCCTTTTCAAGCAGTGCATCGTATACGTATCCCAGCATTGAAAGGGTTGCGGGAACAAGCTCTTTGTTGTTCTTAACTGCATCAACCGTTCTTTCGTCACCCACACCTGCAAGCAGTGCAAAAGCGTTGCAAAGCTGTGAGTAAAGCTTTCTGTCGACAAATGAAGTTCCGAAAAGTCCCGTTTCTTCATCAAAGAAGCCTGACACAATTCCTTTTCTTACCTCGTCAAACTTTATACCGCCCTCGGTGCCGTACATTTTGCACAGCTTGTCATAACAGCTTCCTGCATATACATAGGCACAGTTAAGTAGAATATGGGTGTTCTTTTTGTTTTCTTCCTTTGAAGACAGCTCTCCCGCTCCCGTGTTGCCGTCAGACCATTCAAAGAAGTTCCAGTAGGGTTTGGGAAAGTTTTCAATTAGTCCGTTATCCCCTATTCTCTGTGTAAAGTTATCCATGATTTTTTTCATGGTCGGCATAACTTCGTCTATAACCGTTTTATCCCCTGTATGAAGCACATATTCATAAACAGCAACAGGATACATAATTGAAAAGAACGGAATTGCAGGCGTTTCAACAGCAGGATATGTAAGCTCAAGAAAACCGTCGCTTCTTGTGCCCTTTGACATAAACACAAGATTTGCTCTCTGGAAATCCTGTTCCTTGAAGGCATAGTATCCGCAAAGCATCTGGTTTCTGCTGTCAAGCACATACAAAGCCTGCTCACGCCAGGGACAGTCCTCATAGTGATAGTTCATTGAAAGACGGAGCGTTCTTACGCTTGTTTCGTATATTCTCCTGTCGAGTCCTTCAAGACTGCAGCCCTTTTCAGTAAGAGGATAAAGGTAAGGAATTACACCCACGGAAATTATTTCCACGCCTTCAGGAATAAAGGCTTCAAGGTATCTTCCTGCAATTCTTACAAAATACTGTGTAAACTCGCTCTCTCCCTCTCCTGCTTCAAAGTCAAGGGAAAAATCACGGCTTCCGATTACTCGTCTTACACAGCCGTCATCAAGATGTTCGCCGTAGGCAATTTTGATTATGCTCTTTTGTGAGCATTTAACCTTCAATGTAAGATAACCTGCTATCTCTCTGCCAAGGTCGTAAAGATTGTTGCCCATAGGCTTGCCTTGTGTGTATTCCTGTCTTTGTGCTTTCATGACGGGACGTGGCAGAATATTCATTGTTTTCTCCACCCCAACGCTCTTGTTAACAGGATTGTTTTCTCCCTGCTTCATTGCAGAAGCATTGCCCAGCTGACTTGTTACAAATCTCACCTGGTGCTGAATATAGTTTTCGTCATAGCAGCAAAGAGTGCTTTCATCACTGAAGGCTGTTTCCTTTGTATCCTCGCAAACAGAGAATATCACACCTGCTCCGTCGTCTATGTGTGTTGCCGTATTGCGTCCCTCATAGCGGACGGTCATGGTAAGTGTATTTTCGCCCTTGTTACAGAGATTTGTTATATCATACTCATCGTAATATTTTTCAAAGGGATAGCCTGCGTACTGTCCGAAGCCCAAGAATTGTCCGTTGACATAAGCTATGTACTCTGTTTCAGCACATATTTTTACCGTCACTTTACCGCCTGTCACATTAAAGCTTTTGGAGAAAAAGCCGTATTCTTCAGGTTCTGGATTGTTGTTAAGCCAAATCCACTTTGCTTTTGAATTCTTCATAATTCTATCCATCCTTTCAATAACCAAGCAGCCACATTTTGAAAATCGCCATGGTTTCACGCACATAACATGGAATATAGTTATACCACTGAAGAGACGTGTGTAAATGTGTAACATCCTTAAATCCTGCCATTTTTGCAAGACGGGTGCTTCTGAAAACATGGTAATTGTTTGTTACAAAAGCCACCTTCACCTGTCTGCCGTAAAGCTCCTCCAAAATTTTCTTTGAAAACTTCATGTTTTCGCTTGTTGAGGTTGCCTTGTCCTCCTCAATAACAATTTCTTCAGGGACACCTGCTGTCACAAGATACTTTTTCATGGCATATGCTTCCGTTACCGTTTCCTGAACTCCCTGTCCGCCTGACACAACAATGTAGGCGTCGGGATTTTTGGCGTGGTACTCCACAGCCTTGTCAAGCCGAAGCCTAAGGGGAAGTGTAACCCTGTCCCCTCTTACTCCTGCACCCAGAACTATAATTGCATCCTCGTCGTATGTCACGTTGTCAATTTCACCGCTTATTGCAACACAGCCCACAAGAACCGCTTCAAAGCATATTGCCGCAACAACAAGATATTTTATTGCTTTGAAAACACCCCGCCTTGTAAGCTCTTTTACCTTTTCATAAAACATTCCCCACAGGAAAAAGAATATTCCTATAAGACACGTAGCTATAATCCCCGTATTCATGTTTGAAACAAAGCACAACACTGCACCGTTAAGGAAAAAGACCATTCCCGATGCAAGCAAAACATATTTCATTCGCTGTTTACCTCAAAACCTCAATTGAGTTATGCCTGAGGAGGCATATAATTTGTCTGTGAATAGCCGGCATTTACCTGAGTTACATTATTTGAATACCCCTTATTTCTGCAACAGAACAAGCATATTCCCTGTCCGAGAGGAACAATAAGGCTTATAATCATGTATTTAAGTGCTTTTTCGGTATATGTAGACTCATAAATTTTGAAAAGGCTTATAAACATACATACCGAGTATGCAAGCCCAGCAACAATAACTGCTGCATACAAAGCAATCATCAGAACCAAAACCGCAATTGCTGCACCCCCGCTTGCCGATGCCGCCAAAGCCACCATTACCACAGCCATTACAATCATAAGCACAAGCGAAACTATAACTACAAGCATGCTTGCAAGAAGAGCCTTTTTCCAGCTTCTGCCGATGCCTCTCTTGTCATCATATTCTCCTGCAATACCGCCAATTATCCAGAAGCTTGTCACGGGTATCCATGCAAGCCAAGGGTTGGAAAGACCTCTTCTCTTTGCAATCTTGTAAAGACCTATGCTTGAAAGAATGTAGTTCAGAATTCCAACCACAAATATCGAGCCGTAAACGGCAACAATAATTGCGATTAAAGCTCCGACTCCAAGTCCCGATGCCGAGCTTTCGGCTCCGTAAAGTAAATATGACGGTCCGTAAACAATGCTGTTCATAATAAAATCCTCCGTTTTTGTATATTTTTAAATATTGCGCTCCATTTTCACATGGACAATTCCTTCTTCAAGGAACTCATCCGATACCGTTTCAAATCCCAGCTTTTTATAAAAGCCTTCGGCGTGCTTTTGTGCATCCATTACAATTTTCTTACAGCCAAAATGCTTTATTATTTCGGGGATGCTCTTTTCAACGAGTGTTCTTCCGTGTCCCCTGCCATGCTCCAAAGTCAAAACTCTGCCTACCTTGACCGAGCCTTTATCCTTTACGAAGGCACGCAGGTACGCCGTTACCCTTCCGTCCTGCCACAGATAGCAGTGAAGGCTGTCATAATCAACGCCGTCCATGTCAATGTACATGATTTTCTGCTCACCCACAAAAATTTCGGCACGGGATTTTAGAATTTCATAAACCTCCACTGCCGTCAATTCATTAAATGTTTTCGCGTAAAAAGTCATTTCTATTCCTCGATTATATAAACTTTCGGGTTCTTTTCCTTGAACACCGTTTCAAGAGTAGTATGTACGTTCTCGTCAAAGCTTTCAATCTTCGGCTCGCCGTTTTCGTTTCCGCCGTACTGACCGAGCATACCGCCCTTATATCGTATATACGTGTTATCATCATTACGGGCATCATTTTCCTGTTTTTATAATTATAAAACAAACATAAATATATTGCAATACGATACTTATCATTTTGCAAAAAAATGCCGCAGAATACATTTAATGTGCCCACTGTCAAGCAGGCAGCGAAATCTTTCACCATAAATGGCAAAATCTCTTTGCATACTTTTTCTTTTCAGCTAAGAGAAAGTGTAGGTGCAAAGGTTGTGCCTGTAAGAACGGGAAAACGCTTGCCTCCCGTCAGGTCTGCGGCATATGCGACAAACTTTTCGTAGTTGGCTTCAACACAGGAAAGGTGAAATAATACATTTTCGCCAAACTCGGTGCCTGAACAGAGAACGGCGTTCTTGTCTAAATCACGTAATACTTTTTCGTAATCGCTGTAGGAAACCTCAAAATCAAAGGTGACATGCTGACAGAAGGCTGATATTCCTGCCTTGTCGATACCGATTTTTGCACCCTTTGCATAGGCTCTCACAAGTCCCCCTGCACCCAAGAGAATACCGCCGAAGTAACGTGTGACAACAATGCATACCCCTACAAGTCCTTCACGCTTGATAACTTCAAGTATGGGCATGCCTGCAGTACCTTGCGGCTCGCCGTCGTCAGAAAAACGGGCGATTTCCGTATCCTTGAGAATGTAGGCATAACAGTTGTGGGTGGCATCAGCATGCTTTTTCTTTATGGAAGCGATGAATTCCTTTGCCTCGTCCTCATTTTCAACACGGGCAACGTAGGAGATAAACTCGCTCTTTTTTTCGATGAATGAGTCCTGAGCATACTTTTCGCGGACTGTTTTGTAGGTTTGGGACATGTTTTACCTCTTATTAAAATGATGATTCGGTTATAAATCTACTGTTACAGACTGCACAAGTGGTCTACTGCTTTGTAAGTAAGATTGATGTAATCGTTAATCATGTGCTCGGGAATGCTTCCGTGTGCATACTCAATGCTCATAACGTTGTCGTAACCGATTTCCTTGAAAGCACCCATGGTCTGCTTCCAATCTATGTCGCCTGTCAGGGGCATCTGATGGGAGTCGTTGCCTGCATTGTCGTGAACGTGAGTGCACTCAATCAGCGAGCCGAATTTCGCAATCCACTCGTGTGCGGTTTTGCGAAAGGACACGTTGGCATGACCGAAGTCCCAGCAGCAAACGGCACTTTTGCTGTTGAAGGATTGTATTAAATCCAATAGTTCCTCTGGCTTTGACGAGAAGCGTGTTCTTACGGGGTGGTCGTTGAATACCGTTTCAAAAGCCATCTTAAAACCTGATTTTTCGGCAAATTCCACATCCTTGGCAAAGTAATTGTGGTTGTATTCAAGAGCAGCCTCGGGGGAGTATTGCAGGTTGTCAAAATCAAATTCATCGCCGTGAACTACAGCATGCTCTGCACCCATAAATGCCGTAGCTTCAAGGGTTCTGTCTACATACAGCCTGTGATTTTCGCCGCAGCTTCCGTAGCGGTTGAAGGGAATATGGGTCTGATTTACCTTCAGTCCGAATTCTGAGAAGATTTTACAGGAGTTTTTCATGATGTCCTGCCAATCATTCTTTGCAACGGGAGGTGTATAATCCAAACAGGTAAATCCGGCCTTTGATATAAGCTCGGCTGCCTTTGAAAGCTCTGTATTTCTGAAATAATTGATGTTTATGCCGTACCTCATACTCACAACTCCTTTTGCTGTATTCTTGCGTGTATTATACCATAAGTACGTGTAAAAATCAATATAAAAAAACGTGCACAATTGAACAAGTCGGGTAAAAACGGACAATAGAAAAAAACATCCTCCTATGGTATAATAAAAATAACATAGGAGGAATTTTTATGTCAAGAGGATATAGACACATCAAAGAATACGAAAAAGAAACACTAAAATTAAAGGAGCAAAGATATACCAAAAAAGTAACAATCGGTTCATCCTGCTATTATTCTAATATTTCAAAAAGTATATATCCAAAAGATCATTACCTTCCGGGTGATGATTTGCTTCCGTTTTACAAAAACAATGCCGACCAAAAGCAGCTTAAAACCGAAAATACTTAATCAAGAGGCAGAGAAATCCGCACTTTTTTTACGTTCTTCCCCATCCACAAGTACGATATGAGCCGCACAACCGTTTATAAGCATGTTTCCTTTGGTAAAATAGCTATAATTTAAGTCAGACTGTTAACACCAATTTTAAAAATGTTTTTTGTTAATAGTCTGACTTTGTTTTTGTACTTTTCTTTTTATGTACTACATAGAGTTTTTAATAAACATTTATATCTGTTTTTTCCGGCTCACCAACAAACGTACCTGTTTTATCAATAACCGCACTGAATACGCTTGACGTATTATTGGAAAACAGAATTGTAGCCAGTCCGTTTTCAAAGTACGGAGCATTTGCACCCATTTCTAAAGAATATGGAATTCTACCGACATCATATTTAGACAAGTCAATTACCACATTCCCATCTATGTCATAAAAACCGGGTTTAGCTCCCTTTGACGTTGAACAAGCGTAAAACAAACCTTCTGAATACACCGGGAATTTATGACCGGGTTTATTAGGTAAGTATTCACATTCTAATTTTGTAATCTTACCATTTATGTTTATAGTATTAATAACTCCGCCGCCCAGCCAATCTTCCGAGCAAAACAGCGCATATCCATCACGGAATGTGGACACTTTCGAAGCTTTGAACTCCACTTGGACATCATCGATTACGTTCCATACAAGACATTCCCAAATACTTACTTCGGGATCTCTTGAATATCCATTACTTGATACGTGATTATCCCAGGGGCCAACACGGTATTCCTTATCTTTTGTATACACCGAAACGCCGGGAGAAGCAAGAAATACACCTTCGCCCAAATACATGTAGCAGGAACTATCACGCAATGTTTGACTACTTCCTTCGGCACGGAAACGAACTTCTGAAACGAATTTTCCCGTATCAGTCATTTCCCTAATCCAATTACCATCATCATCGACTACTCCAAGTGAAAATTTATATCCATCATATGCATCCACTTCTTTTTTTACCAAATGATAACCATCACCTGAACAAAGGATTTCATCCCATTCGCCATTATTAGGGATTGACACTTCTTGAGCTTCTTCACTTACTTGGTAACTATCATCCGTACCACTTGATGCCTTACTATTATCCTCATTCTGAGTATTTGTTATGTTGTCGTTTCCGCCACAAGCGCAAAGGCTTACAAGCATAGCAACTACTGCTAATAAAAATAATGCTTTTTTCATTTTAAAATCCCTTTCTTTAAATGAATTGTTTGATGCAAGACTAAAATTTTATACTCCTTTCTAAAGACTCACACAATAAAAAATGCGTGGCAACAGAAACCTGCACCACGCACAAAAACGAGGCTTTAGATTTCATGTCACCACAACAATAATCTCAAATATGAATACACAACCGTACATATTATAAGCCTGCGTTTTTAACAAAACACAAAACGGCAGTGTATAAAAATGCAACACGAATAAAGATATTTATAAAAATATCCTGCTACCCATTATTGAAATTATTGTTGTGGTATCTGTATTATATCACTCTCCCTCCAAAAAATCAATACTTCTTTTATATTTTTGTATACGCATTATATTAACTTTAGAGTCACATATTATAGAAAATATTCAACACAATAGCAAACGAAAAAGACACTAAAATAATAGCAAAATTAACACAAGAAAGCCAGACAATTAGTGCCTGATTTTTAGGTTTTTGCTAACTGTCCGGCTCTTTGTTCATTTAAAAAATTGTATACCTAAACAACAATTAATACTAATACAAAAAGCCGTCCCTTTCGGGACGGCTCAAATAATTCAATTTACCGAGGTGACCTTAATCACACTTCTTATTAAGAAGAGCGGTTGCATCATAACCGTTTACAACAATTATGATATGTTCTGCGATAGGCATATCTTCGGTATCCTTAGCTTCCTTAGCTATTACATATGCTTTAAGGTAAGGAGCATAGCCTCTCTTGTAGTTGCCTCTGTCGTCAGCTACGAACTTATCGTTGTAGCATCTGTATTCCTTAGCAGCACCGGAAAGGATGCTTACATCACCAAGAGCATACTCACCATACTTAATAGCCTGGTCGCCTGCCTTATCGGAAGTAAGAACTGTAATGGTTGTTTCAGCATCTACCTCATAGAAGAGCATGTCGCTGCCATCTGCAACGATAAAGGATTCGCCATCGTAGTTCTTATCATCAGCAGAATATGTGTAGGTTTCAGCAGCATCTGCAAGCGCTTCAACGCAGCATGCATCAGCAACGGCAGCTGTAGGAACTACTGAAATGTAGCTGTCAACTGAGTCAAACTCAGTAATCCATACAAGACCGCTTTCATTATCGGAGGTATCGAACTTACCAAGGTAGTCGTTAGTTTCATCAACTACGTTACCCTTTACTTCAACAATCGCACCCACATCATAAATGTCATCAAGTGCACTTGCTCTGGAAACGGATTCGCTTCCGGGAACATCTTCTTCAACAGAACCTGTGAAGGGGTTGAGAAGTGTATAGTAATTTCTATAGTCGCCTTCGGAATCAACACCGGGAGTGTAAGAGGAAACGATTCTGTAGCCGTCCTTTGACTTCTTTTCGGCAAATTCAAAGTCTTCAGCTTCAGCATAGAGAACAAGAAGATCTGCACGTGTTGTTGAATCGGGATCGCCCTTAAGAATATACTGAATATTTGTAAGAGTTACATCCTCATCGGTTGCACCGCCGAAGGAAGCTAAATCATATGTGAGATACTCAACAACGTCGTCGGAGCTATCTCCGATTGTACCACTTGTATCAGTATTCTTAATAATAATCATTGAATTCTTTGTAAGAACAAAGTAATCAATTACAGGACCATCTTCTACATCACCGAGAAGTGAATAGCCAGACTCGTCAAGAAGCTGGTAACGTGTGCTTGTAACCTTCTTAATTACACCGCTATAGTTATAACCAAGGTCATTACCATACTGTTCAATGTTATCGCTTTCTACGAGTGAATCCGCACTCCTGTTAACACCGATATAATGGCCATCCTCATCATATGCATGGAGGAAAGGCTTGATAATGTATCTTCCGTCAGAACCAACTTCATAAGTAGCAATCTTATCAAGATATGCGTTAACAGTTGAATCCTTAGGATCAGTTACAGAAACCATGTATCTGCCGCCATTGTATTCAAATTCAGGATACGATTCATCAATATTAAGAGCAACATATGTTTCCTTACCGTTGAGCCATACCTTTGTATAGTGTGAACGTTCACCAAGCTTTCCGTCAAACTTGGATTCAGTCCAGTACTCGCCTTCAGAGAGATTCTCTTTATCGCGAAGAGCAATGATAAGATTATCTGAAGCATAACCAAGACGCTTGCCACCGGTGTGCTTATAGTAAAGAACATTATTTCTTCCTGCGCAGTTATAAGCGTAAATATCAAACTGTTCGCCAATTGCGGTTGCGCTGGTAAGTTCCTTGAAGTAGTTTACATCAGATGTAACGTGATAATTAAAGCTGGAAGACATCGGGTCAGGCTTACAGCATCCTGCGCCACCATTAAGATGTTCTACAGTTCTATAGGTATATGCAGTATTGAACTGCTTGCCGTCCATCTTGAAGTAACCGCTGGGCTGTCTTACATAGGAAATATAACCATTGTAAGGAGGTATAACAGCAACTACGTCAATAATATTAGCTTCGGGATTGAGATAAGCAATTACAAAATCGCCATCGAAGAAGGATTCGCCCTTAACAACTGCTTCGTTATAGTAAATGGTAGGAACGAAATTAAGGTCAAGCTCAGATACATCACCCTTAGGCGTTTCAAATATAGGCTCGTTGCCTTCCATATCATCGGAGAATATCTTATCCTCATTGCCATCCATCTTACCGAATGTAGCAGGCATATAGTGGAGATACTCGTAAACATCATCACCGTCAACATCATAGAACTTCATCTTGTATACACCGTTTGCAAGCACACGGGGCATTGCAAGGTAGAATTCTTCGGCTGTGTCTGCTGTTTTGTCGGTAATATAGTAGCAGAAAGTATCTTCTTCTGTATCAAGCTTCATGATATCGATGAACTTTACGTTCTTTTCATTTCTCAACCAATATCTTTCGTCTTCATTATCTGCAACAGAGTAGTTAGGCTTAATGTAGGAGTAGGGTGCATCAAAGAAATAAATCTTTTCGCCGCCAACGGTAAGATAGCCTTCAGGATCAGCATATGACGTACCGGTAAGACGGTCTTTATCTGTCTTTACTGTCTTGTAGGTAACCTTAGCTTCATTAGTTTCAATTGTCTGAAGCTGATTAGATACAAAATAAACCTCATCAATCACATTTGAATCATTTACTGTCTTATAAGTATAATATACCTTAACAGTTGTCATAATGTGATCATCAGCCTTGCCTGAAAGACCGATACCTGCAAATTCTGTGTAGAACTGATTTACGGGTTCATCTTCATCAGTAGCAACAAGGTGAAGATTATCAGCATCAAATATATCGTACAGAGGCTCATATTCAAGATTTGCGGCAGAATCATTAAAGCAATACTTAGGAGTAGCTCTAACAACGAATTCGCCAACCTCTACATCATATACATGTTCAGCAAATGTGGGATTAGTAATTCCTGTTTCAACAACATATCTTACACTGTCGTCAGAACCGCCCACAGGTCTTACCTTACTGAACTCAACTTCAACGCCTGTTTCTGCAAAGAAAGCGTTATAGAGAATAATAGCAACGTTACCTCTTGTGAGAATTGTATCATATGCTATGTTAGAAGGCAGGCTTTTATCAAGAGCAACATCTTCGGATTCAGCAATATCAATATAGCCGTAAGGATAGATAAGCTCAAGCTTCTTTTCATCATATCCAAGAGCACGTACAACCATTGTATACGCATCCTGAAGTGTGATACCGCCCGTAGGGTTGAACTCAGTTTCGCTCGTTCCCTTAATGATGCCCTTCTGGTTAGCCCAGGAAATGTATCCGTTATATGTAGGATCAACGAGGTCTGTGAAAGCAGTGGAATTTGAAGCACCTTCAATGCTCTTGCCCTGCTTTACAAATCTGTAAATGAAGGCAGCCATCTGCTGACGTGTTACGTTTTCATTTGTTCCGAAAGTAGTTTCGGTTGTGCCTTTAGTGACGTTGAGGTGAGCAAGCAATGCAACAGCTTCGGAAAGTGCTTCATTTTTGTCATCAACATCGGTGAATTTTGTTGTTGCTGCAGACGCTGTAATGCTTATAGCACACACAAGCAGTGCTGCAACCAATGTGGTAGCAAGAAATCTTAATGTATTTCTCATCTGTTACCCCTCCTATAATATTTGCAAATACAAATAGAGTAATTTACATGTTATATTCTACAACATATTATGTTTTTTTGCAAGTGTTTTTTTTATTTGTAACACAAATGTAACAATAGGCGGACAACCTTTTCTACATTATATATATTTAACACAAAAAAGCACCGGTCTTTCGACCGGTGCCAAACAGTTAAGATATATAATCTATTCCGTTTAAAGCTTACGCTTCTACGTCTTCATGAACGTCCTTAGCGCTGAGGAGAACATTCTTGTTCTCAACTTCAGTAACTACGATGATCATGTAGTCAACTACATCGTAATCATCTTCGTCATCTGCTTCGGATGTTGAGAGGTAAGCCTTGAGGTAAGGAACCTGCTTAGTCTGGAGGTTGCCCTTAGAATCAGGGATTCTGTCAGAGTAGCATCTGAATTCCTTCTTGTTGTCAGCGAGTGTAGATGTATCGCCGAGAGTCATTGTACCCCACTTAGTAGCGCTTGCTGCATCAGAGTACTTGAGAACTGTGATTGCAGTTTCCTTGTTAACTTCAAGGTATACAGCATCAGATTCAGCTGCTTCAACAGCTGCTTCGAAGCATTCCTTGCAGTCTTCGTCTGCGCCTACTGTTGCAGGAACAACTGTGATGAAGTCATCAGCAGAGTCATATTCTGTGATCCAGAAGAGCTGAGCGTCATCAGCGGGATCGAACTCGCCGAGGTCATCATCAGGATCTTCATCAACCATACCGCCCTTGAGTTCAACGATAGAACCTGTAGCGATTTCAACAGACTCGAGGCTGTTAGCAGACTTCTTAGCTTCGCTACCAGCTACGTCGGATTCCTTAGCACCTGTGAAGGGGTTAAAGAGTTCGTAGTAGTTTCTGTAGTAGCCGTTTTCGTCAACACCGGGTGTTGAGAGAGAAACGATTCTCTGACCGTTCTTATCCTTCTTAGCGTCGAAGTCGAATTCGTCATCAACTGTAGCGAAGAGGAGAACGAGGTCTTCCTTAGATTCGGAATCAGGATTGTTAGAAACGAGGTAAGTAACAGTCTTGAACTGTGTTTCAGCAGAAGCCTTGAAGGTTGCTGCGTCGAATTCCTTCATTTCGTATTCGTCTTCTTCTGTATCGTGGATGAGAACGAGGATCTTTGTGTAAGCCTTGAGAACAACGTTTCTTGTAAGAGTAGCATCTTCAAGCTTAAATCTTGTGCCTGCTACCTTCTTCATTGTAACGTCTTCGTCACCTACAACGATAACCTGTTCGTCTTCATCTTCGGAGTCAAGTACAGCGATGTCATGGGTGATACCCTTGTATTCATAGTACTTGCCGTCGTATTCAACGTAGAGTTCCTGTTCGTCAGCATCGAGGTCATCATATTCGTCAGCTGTGAGGCCGTCGTCATCAACTTCGTATGCGAGAGACTGGATTGTGTATACGCCATCTGCGCTTTCAGAGAAAGTACAGAGCTGCTGGTCATATTCAGGAGCGAGAACATTGTTGTCGTCCTCATCCTTAACGATTACTTCAGGCATAGCGTCTTCTGTTTCAACGGGAACATACTTGTAGTCGCCGTCAACCCATGCGTAGATGTACCAGAGTCTTTCGCCTGTTTCCTTATTGAATTCTCTTTCAGGAACGTTTTCGCCGATCTGGAGAGGAATGATAAGGTTTTCAGTGAACTTGAGGTTGTCATCAACACCATCGAAGTGGAGAACTGTGCCATCGTAGATGTAGAATTCAATCTTTTCTTCGTCGAGGTTTGTAGCATCGAGGAGACCGGATACATTTGCTGTACCAAGAACAGCTTCGTTGAAGGAGTCTTCAAGAACAACGCCTTCTACGAGTGCACCGTACTTGTCGTATGCAGGCATGTTAGCAACGAGCTGCCATGCAGAACCTGCATTTACAGGAACGTCAGTGCCGAGGATTACAGAACCTGTCTTTGTCTGGATCTTTGCAACAGAATCAACTGTAGGCTTGATTACTTCAGCAATCTTTACAGTTTCTGTTTCGTAATCAACATAACCGATTACATAGTCTTCATCAACAAATTCAGCACCAACAACTGTTGCTTCGTTTGTGTAGATGTAAGGAACTGTGCCAACTTCAACTTCATCGAGAACGTCAGAGTCGCTGAAGTCATAATCTTCATCAGAGTCAACCTGGAAGAAGTAGTAAGGCTTGTAGTCGATGTATTCGTATACACCGTCGCCGTCTACGTCGTAGAGGTCAGCTTCGAAGAGACCTTCGTAGTAAACCTGTTCGAACTTTCCGAGAAGTTCTGTAGCCTGTGCTGTGAAATAGTCATCGAAGTCTTCTTCAGCAACACTGAAGTCAGGCCATTCAACGATTGTAGAAACGTCATATTCGTCAACGCCGATTGTTGCTACGTAGAAATCTACGTCATCATCGTTTTCGAGGTCGAAATCGATTTCAGCGATGTTGTTTTCGTTTCTCTGGAAGTACTTGAGTTCATCACTAGCGCCTGTTGCATAGTTAGGCTTGATGTATGTGTAAGGAGCGTTGAATGCATAGATGGTTTCAGAACCGGTTGTGATCTTACCGGAGAGAAGCTTAGCATCTGTGTATTCGCCAGCATCGTTTACAAAGTAGCTCTTTTCCTTGTTGGAAGAAACTGTGCCGAGCTTGAGGTCAGAAACTGTCTTCTTAACCATGTTGCAGTCAGCAAAGAGAACTCTTTCGATTTCGTCGCCCTGTTCGTCAGTTGTGATGAACATTGTGAATTCGCCGAGGAATGCATCGTCGAGTTCGTCAGCTTCGAAGCCGATATCTTCGGGTTCAAGGTAGTAGTAATCCGGAACATCTTCTGTTTCGGTTTCATCATCTTCTACGAGTTCAAAGAAGATTGCATCGTAGCCGAGGTCGTATGTGGGTTCGCCATCCTCTGTTGCATAGTGAGGAGTAGCGATTGCCTGGTACTTAACTTCCTTAACGCCGAAGTGCTTTTCGCAAAGTCTGGGGTAAGTAGTTACTTCCTTGAGGTACCATTCATCATCTTCACCTCTAACTACCTTTGTGTCAACTTCAGGAACTGCAGTTTCAGCAAAGAAAGCGTTGTAAAGGATGATAGCCATGTTGCCTCTTGTGAGAGCGTCTTCGTAGTCGAGATTGGAAGGAAGACCAGCGTCGAGTTCAACGCCTTCCTGTTCAGCTACATCAATGTAACCGTGAGGATAAAGGAGATCTTCTTCTTCTTCATATTCAAGAGCACGTACGATCATTGTGTAAGCGTCCTGAAGTGTGATCTCGTTCTTGGGAGCGAATGTTGTATCGCTTGTACCCTGAATGATACCCTTAGCATTAGCCCAGCTAATTGCATAGAAGTATGTCTGATCTTCAAGGTCAGCGAAGTTTGTGGTGTTAGATGCCTTGGAAGGAGCATCCTTGCCACCCTTCATGAGTCTGTACATGAAGAGAGCGAACTGTTCACGAGTAACAGGCTGCTCTGCGCCAAACTCAGTTGCGGAAACACCCTTGGTGATTCCCATGTATTCGAGAAGATCAACTGCCTTAACGAGTGCTTCGTTATCGGGGTCAACATCCTCGAAGTTTGTAACTGCAGCAGATGTTGTGAAGCTCATTGCGCTTACTACCATCATAACTGCAAGTACGAGGGTAAGAAATTTCTTGAAATTTCTCATGTGAGTTACCTCCTGTAAAAAATATTTTTGTATAGCAAAACTTTTAGTTTTGTTACGCTATTATCATAATACAAGTATTTATTTTTTGCAATACGTTTTTTTGAAGTGTAACACAAGTGTAACATTCGACACTTTTCTTACATATAACTTTTCTTCCATATCACGTCTGCTTTTCTACTTGCACCCTTATTATATCATCAGCATCTTTCAATGTCAATTACAGTAATGTTACAGTTAGGTATCACTTATGTTTCACACATGCAAAAACGGCAGCCCAGTCGGACCACCGTTTTCTTCATATATATTATATATATCAGAGAGCTGCCTTTGCCTGTTCAACGAGAGCTGCAAAGCCTGCCTTATCGCTTACTGCGATTTCAGCGAGCATCTTTCTGTTGAGAGTTACGCCTGCCTTCTTAAGTCCGTTCATGAACTTTGAGTAGTTGAAGCCTGCGTCAACAGCCTTAACCTGTGCAGAGATTCTTGTAATCCAGAGCTTTCTGAAATCTCTCTTCTTGAGCTTTCTGCCTACGAATGCGTAGTTGCCGCTCTTCATTACAGCCTGCTTTGCCATCTTGAAGTGCTTGCTCTTTGCACCCCAGTAACCCTTAGCTGCCTTTAAAACCTTATTACGTCTCTTTCTTGTCATAAGAGCGCCTTTAACTCTTGCCATTTATGTCACTATCCTTTCAATTTTTAATTAAGTGTTGTTTACGCCTTATGCGTAAGGAATAAGCTTCTTTACGATAGGTGCGAAGCTTTCGCTGAGGATTGCGCCGCCTCTGAGCTGACGCTTTCTCTTAGGAGTCTTGATACCGAGCTTATGACGTCTTAATGACTGGTTATACTTAACCTTGCCGCCCTTAGTAACGCTGAAACGTTTTGCTGTAGCCTTGTGTGACTTCTGCTTTCCCACTGTGATAACATCCTTTCAATTATAATATACATTGTTACGGTATGACCGTTTTTGTGTTGCCTTGGGTTATTTTTTAGCTCCGCCGTTCTGAGGAAGGTTGAGCTTGGAGTTGATAAACATAATCATCTGACGTCCGTCAAGTGCGGGAGTCTTTTCGATTACGCCAAGGTCTGTACATGCTTCGCCGAATTTTGTGATGACTTCAAGACCGATTGCGGTATGACTCATTTCACGTCCCTTGAACTTTATGCAAACCTTAACCTTTGCGCCGCCTTCAAGAAACTTGCGAGCGTGCTTGAGCTTTGTTTCAAAGTCATGGGTGTCGATACGGCAGGAAAGCTGTATTTCCTTGATATCAAT
>JAZNIM010000196.1:0-21490 GCA_045577475.1 Eubacteriales bacterium
ATTGTTTTTCCATCAAATTGGATAGCCCAATTATATGTTTTTATATTGTCATATGCTCCGACCCAAATCTCTAACAATTGCCTTGTTGCTTCTACAGATTCATGTGGTTTCCAACTCAAAAAACGAGTTACTTTTTCATCGTTTGCCCAATTATAAAACATATCATTAGCGTCATCAACCGTAAATCTACGTAAAACTAATCTTTCAGTATGTAAAGTTTGAGTGCCTTTGTGTGTCAGCATTTGTATTCTCCTTATACGTGTAACCTGATTTGAAACATATCAAATCGGAGTTACACGTTTTTTGTTTTATTTAACTTCAATCGCAGGAAATGATGAAAAATATACGTTATCTGCCTTTAAACAACCTCAAATTCCGACTCATCCACAACCGTAATCTTGGTTTTTATCATACGGTCAAAATACATGGTGTCGACAACGCTTTGTACATCATCCTCATGCTGTAAGATATACTCGCAAGCATCGTTTGCGTACTTTTGTGCAAGCTCGTTGTCATAGTCAAGCCTTGCAAGTATCTGCTTTGCCACAGGGATGTATGCGTTTCTGTGATGCTCAAGGTATTCCCAGGATTTTCTCTGACAGAGGTCCTCTAAAGCCTTTCGTTTTTCTGTTTCTTTGCCAAAGCCCTCCATGAGCTTTATTGCATATTCTACCTTTTTGCGGTGCTCGTCCTTGTCAAATTCCCTCTGACATTTCAGTACCCCGATGTCAAAGGCTTGTGAAAGAGCCGTGAAGTAATTGCAGAGTAAATCCACCGCATCCTCGCCGAAGGCTGCACCGTAGAGCTTGCTGCGTATGTCCTCAAAGTCTGCCTTGTCGTTCCATAAGGTCTTTGCCATAACGGTCATGGCAAGAGAGGTGGGGAATGCATTTCGCTGAAGCTGACAGGAAATAAATCCGTTCATGCCAAGACCCGAAAGACTTTTTAAGTCGTTGCTGATTATTCTTGAAATGCCTTCACCGCCTGCATCAAGAATGTGATCCCACATAAGGTGGTAGTCAAAGTCCACACAGTCGCCGAGATATTTCTGCTTCCAGGCATGCAGATATGCAAGATTTTTGTCAACGCTGTTGCATTCCTCATGACTGAAGCTGTTAGTCTTGTATGGTGGTATTTCCTTTATTCTGTACTCAGACGGAAAAGAGGAATGATAGTTTCTGCAGATGGGTGCAAAAAGCAACATGGTGTTGTTCTGATTTTTTACTTCCGTCAGCATAGGAGGATGTGAGGTGTTATATCCGAGAAGGAATATTACCTTTGTCTTAAGT
Source organism: Eubacteriales bacterium (assembly GCA_045577475.1). Classification (GTDB taxonomy): domain Bacteria; phylum Bacillota; class Clostridia; order Oscillospirales; family CAG-382; genus UMGS1387. The sequence goes on from JAZNIM010000196.1 coordinate 1,290, forward strand.
CCTTCCTTTATAAGTGTTTCGGTAATATCATTTACCATTCTTACATAGTGGTCGGAATAAGTGCCTTTGGTACATTCGCTGCATTCGCAGGTGTTGTTAAAGTAGTCGCCAAGCCAGAAGTGTACCACGTCAACATATGGATGCTCATGAACATAATCTATAACAGCTTTTACAATTGTACTTCTGACATAAGGATTTGAGTAGCATAGCTGAGTATAAAGAGCCGTGTTTTTCCATACTTTCCTCTTGCCATCCACAAGGGCACATAAGTTTTCGTAATCCTTTGGGAAGGCTTCTTGTTCATACCAGCCTTTGTCGGATATGCCGAAGGGAAAGCAGGTCCAGCCGTGACCCATGGTGTGAAGCAGAAGACCTCTTTTTTTAATCTCGTATGTCATGATTTCCAAGTATTCCAAGGTTTTTGCTTCGTCGAAAGGCTCGGCCTTCTTGTAGGGATTTCTCATGTGAGAATACCACCTGTCAAAGAATACATGGGGAAGACTAAACTGAATGTAGTAGCTGTTAAATCCCACTTTCGGAAGCCACTCAATCATGTCTGAAACGTTTTCAATGCTGACAGCACCTTCAATACACATGGTGCGGTGACGTCGTGATGCTTTTTCCGAGATAAAAACATCCTGTGCAGAGCAAGCCTTCGGGAAAACCGTTCCGTCTTTGCCGGGACGTACAAAGACAATGCCCCATTCAGACATAAGCCTGTACACGCCGAAAAGTATGCTTCTCTCGTTTGAGCCTGCTATGTAGCCTTTTTTGTCCTTGACATTTATTTCGTAGGCATCGTCAAAGAATGGGTCGTCCACCTTGATTTGTACGCCGAAGTCACTAAGCAGTCCGAGGCTTATGTCGGCAATAACCCCCAGCTTTGTAAGGTATTTGTCAAGCTCGGTTTTGGTAAATTCTCGTGTGTTGCAGGTTTTCATGAATGTGTACTCCGTTTCTGCGATTTAGTGTTGTGCCGATTATCAGCAGTACAATCGTATTGTAACATATTTTTTTGATAATTGCAATAACGACATTGGAATCATTTTTTAAACTGACGGTTGTTAAAAATCATAAAAAAATGACGTTTATACATTAAAATAGTGTTGACTTTGCACATACTTGTTTGGTATAATTAGGTTAGCAAATACAAAATTTCAAACAAAGGAGAAAATGTATGAAAAAATCGGTACTTTTGAAGCTTTGTGCATCGGCTCTCGCCGTTCTTTCTTTGACGGCTGTTACGAATGCCAAGAGCTTCACCAAAACAAATGAGTACACTGAAGGCAAGTTTACGGACGTTCCTGAAAAACAGTGGTATGCCGGGGAGGTAAAGTCAGCCTATGAGCTTGGCTTTATGAACGGACAAAGTGACACACTTTTTGCACCGGAAGGCAATGTTACGGTAGCTGAAGGTATCACCATGGCAAGCCGTGTGCATGCAATTTATAACAGCAAGACAATTGCCGAGGTAACGGGTGGCAAGTGGTACGACATGTACATAGCATATGCTGTGGAAAACGGCTTGATTGCAGACGGTCAGTTTGAAAACTTTGACCGCAATATCATGCGTTACGAAATGGCACTTATGTTTGCAAACGCAATGCCTGCCGATTATTTCACGGCAAAAAATGACATCAAGGATATCCCCGATGTTGATGAAAAAGAAGAATACTACGATGAGCTTTTGATGCTCTATAAAGCAGGCGTAGTTCTCGGCTCTGACGATTACGGTAACTTCTATGCAACAAATCCCATAAAGAGAAGTGAAACCGCCGCTATTATCAACAGAGTTGCACTTCCCGAAAACCGTAAAGAAGGCACACTCCTTGAGTACGGCGATAGGGAGCAGGCTGTGTTCCTCATTGACGACATGGAAATGACCAGAACCGTCCGCAAGATAAAGATGCTTGCATCGGGCTGGAATTATGAAGATATGAACAGCATGATGGTGAACGGCGACAACACCACCGATAACTCTCTGAGCGACAGCAACGAAGAAGGAAGAGTAGCTATCCACAGAGATGTCACCGTTCAGACCAAGGGCGTTGTTAAGGTAAGCTCGGTGTTCACCGTTTCCGAAAATAAAGGAGCACGCATATTCTTCACCGACCTTGACGGCACTCAGCTGTTTGAGGTTGCTCTGCTTGACGGCAAATACGTTGCAATAGGCGACAAGGAATATGCAATTGATAATGCTGTTTCACCTATCAGTGCAACAAAGGTTATTTATTTTGAGCTTGACCTTGACAATGACAAGGCTCTTGTTGTTATTGACGGCAAGGAAGCAGGTACATTCGGCATGAATGCAGCTGCAAAGAACCTTGCAAGAATGTCCTATGCCACAACAGATAAGGACAAGCTTCTTTATTCCATTCAGCAGACACATATGTATGTAAACTACGATGTGAATAATGACTTCCTCATTGATACCGTGGGCGAAAAGCCTTACAGCTGGAATGTAACGGGAGATGTTACGGTTCAGGCTATGAACTCCGACTGGGACAAAAACAGCGTTAAGATGAACGGCAAGGCGTCTGCCGGCAAGAAGTTTGAAGCAGTGGACGGCAAGTTCGTTTATGAAACCTTCGTGCTTCCCACACAGACTGCAGACGGTGCGGTTGTTCTTAAGAACGGAGATAAGACGGCTCTTAAGGTTGACATCAAGAACGGTCAGTTTATGTATGACGGAACGGTACTTCGTGCATATGACAGCAGAGTATGGCACCTTATCAGAGTTGAAGCAGATACAGAATCGGATAAGGCTGTAATCAAGATTAATAACAAGAAGATGCTTGACGTAGCATTTACCGAAGATAAGTTCGACGGCATTGAAATTGTTAATAACAACGACGATGCTCTTTGGTTTGACGACGTTCAGGTTTATAACGTATTTGATTACGCAGACTATGTTCCCACACCCGTTTCCGTAAACGATGACGAATGGCTTGTTGGTATGAGCGTTTGTTCTCTCTGGAGAGAAGGTACTCATTACGGCTGGGACTGCATTTCTCCCTATGAAGAAATTACTCCCGTTCTCGGCTTCTATGATGAAGGTCTGCCGGAAGTTGCCGACTGGGAAATTAAATTCCTTGTTGAACACGGCTTTGACTTCCAGCACTATTGCTGGTACGGCAGATACGTTACCGATCCTTGCAAGGAAACACAGCTTTCCGATGCTATCATTGACGGCTACATGAATGCAAAGTATTCCGATATGATGGATATGATGATCATGTGGGAAAATAACTCCTCAAAGACAAAGAACGATAAAGCATTCTACGAGTCTGTATGGCCTTACTGGTGTGAATGGTTCTTCTCCGATTCAAGATACCTTACAATTGATAACAAGCCTGTTATCACGATATACCAGTATCAGCAGTTCATTGATACCTTTGGCGGTGTTGCAGAAGCTAAGGAAGCTGTTAAGTTCATGAACGAGGACATTAAGCGTTACGGCTACGACGGCATAATTCTTCTTGCATGCGGACAGTTTGTAAATGTCAATGCAGAAGACTTCAAGACCATGAGAGATATCGGCTTTGATGCACGTGTAAACTACTCGTTTGGTGAAGAAGCATACAAGCCCGATTATCAGAAGAAAAAGATGACAGATTGTTACAACCAGAACGGTCTTTCACTTGTTCCTTGTATCGGTGTAGGCTTCAATGATATCGGCTGGACAGAAGGAAGAACTCCTCTTATTACTCCCGAAGATATGGTTACTGTAGCAAAATGGGCGAAGGATGAATACATGCCTTTGATTGATGCCAAGGAAGAACAGGATTGGATGAGCAAGTTCGTGTTCTATACAACCTGGAACGAATTTGGCGAAGGACATTACATTTTCCCGTCCAACACTCATAAGTTCGGATATGTTGATGCAAACCGTGCGGTATTCTCATCCGTAGCAGGTACAAATGATGCAAAGCATTTTGATGTAGAGCCTACTCTCAATCAGAAGGCAAGACTTGGATATCTCTATCCTGCACGCCAGACACCCATGAGAAGAACTCAGTATATCAGTTCAAATTCTGCGGTTGAAAACAATATTCCTATTATTACATGGGACTTTGAAAAAGAAGAAGACGTTAAAAAGTGGAATATTCAGATGAACTGCGATAAGTTCGAGTATGATCCGGTAGAAAAAGCACTTTTTGCCAATGCTTCTACAAATGACGGTGCAATCGGTACAGTTAATGCTGACTATAACATTGTTGATGCCGATAAAGCAAAGTATCTGCATGTTAAGATTAAGTACGAAAAGGGTACATCACCTAAGTTCCAGATGTTCTTTGTTCATGATTACGAAGAAACATGGACTGCCGATAAGTGCTTAAATCCTAATATGGCAATAATTGGTGACGGGGAATATCACGATTATTACATTGACATTTCCAAAAATGTTAAGTGGAACGGCTTGGTAAAGGATTTCCGTTTTGACCCTATGAGCTATGCAGGAAAATTCTGGGTTAAGAAAATCGAGTTCCTTTCCGATAAGACTGTTGGAACATTTGTAATGGATGTTGACGGCACAGAAAGAGCATTCGGCAAGGAATTTACAAAGAAAGCGGGCGACGAAATATTCGTTGGCGGTAATCCTTCAGAAGGCTTCTATTCACTTCTCAATCTTTACACCGAATATAACCTTGTAAACGGTACACTTGACCTTTACGGTGCTAACGGCTCAAAGATTAGCTTTGTTGTAGGCAGCGATGTAGCAAAGGTAGACGGCAAGGACGTAAAGCTGGGCATGGCAATTGAACGTGTTGACGGACTTGTATTAGTACCCGTAAAGCTTATCTGCGACACCTTCGGCTACGAATACACAGTTGACGGCGACCTTATGAAGGTTAAAGTACGTGACATAGACTTTGATGATATTTTAGCAGCAAGAGTTCCTTTCTCCTACGAATTTGAAATTCCCGGCGATACAGAAGGCTGGGTACCCAGTGCTGCAAAGGGCAATGTTGTTAACGGCTGCTTTACACTTACAGCTGACCCTGTATCACACGGTGTAACAGGATATGATGCTCAGATTTCAAATAAGTCAATCAATATGACAGCAAAGTACTACAATGAAATTCAGCTGAGAATCAGACCTACCTTCCTTGATGAATCACAGATGAATACTGCTCAGGGCAATATTTCAATCTATTTCACAACCGATAAGGATACCACGGCTGATGAAAAGAAGACATTTAAGATTAAGTGGGCAGATATGACACTTGATGCACAGGGCTTCTATACTGTTGCAGTCAAGACTGCTTCAAATGCTAACTGGGAAAGCACAATCACTTCACTTCGTTTCGACCCGTCAAACCTCGGCGGTATGTTTGAAATCGACTATCTCAGATTTGTTGCCGATGAAGAAACAAAGGCTCTTATTGAGGAAGAAAACAGAAAGAATGCAGAAAATCAGGCAAAGCTTATGGCAGTAGATGAAGGAGCACCCTTCTTTATTGCAAACGCAGATGCCGAAGACCTTGCAAGCACTGCAAATCTTCGTCCCAATCCCAATCCCAAAAACGGTGAATCGGCTGTGACAATCGTTGAAGACGATTTGAGAGCAGGTAACCATGCTTATCTTGTAGTTCCGGGTACATACAAGAAGACCTGGACATACTTCAGAGCAAAGACACGTTTCCTTCCCGGTAAGACATACAACGTAGAGTTTGACTTCAGACTCCTTACCGACCAGCATGGCAATGATGCTTCAAATATCATCGTTCAGCTTAATCCCAGATATGCCGACACAGTTAACGGCACATTCAAGAACATGGCTGACCACCCCGTAAAGCTTGAGCCTGTAACATTCTCAACAAGCGACGGATGGGTAAAAGTTAAGGCAACATTTACAGTCAATACAACATCAACACAGCGTGAGTCCGATGAGCTTTCAATCTACGCAAATCCTTTGGGCGATACGGAAAACTTCATCAACTACAGCTACATGGTTGATAACTTTGTTATAACGGTTGCTGAATAAGTAAATAAAGAGCGGAGCACTTCACGGTGCTTCGCTTTTTTGTATAAAGTTTCTTCTAATACGTTGTCCGACAGAGTTCTGCTTACTTTTGTTTCCAAAGCTATTGAGTTTTGCACATAATTATGTTATAATTAGCATATACAGAATTTTGTTTTACAAATTCTTAAAAGCCTATCGGCTTTCTGCAGCCTTTCAGTCTGCGTATGCTAATTGACGGTGTCGTAAAAATGCCCTTGCGAGCAAGGATTTTTATTCCCGGTAGAATGAGCTGCGAAGCATAAAAAGGAGGAGCATTATGAAATACAGAACCTTAGGAAGAACAGGGATGACCGTCAGCGAAATATCACTCGGCTGCGAGCACCTTCAGGGAAAGGATTATGATACCGTAAAGACGGTAATCGAGGCGGCACTTGATATAGGTGTAAACTATATGGATGTGTTCATGAGTGAACCGAATGTGCGTACCAATATAGGAAAAGTCCTAAAAGGACGCAGAGAAAAGGTGATAATTCAGGGACATATCGGCTCATGCTGGGTAAACGGACAGTATAAGGTGAGCCGTGATATAAATGAATGCAAAGTGGCTTTTGAGGATTTGCTTGAAAGACTGGGAACAGACTACATAGACATCGGCTTTTTGCACTTTGTAGATAAAATAAGCGACTGGGACAGCCTTGTTGACAGCGATATGATGAAATATGCACTGTCATTAAAGGAAAAGGGCGTTATACGTGCTATAGGACTAAGCTCACATAATCCCGTTACCGCAAAGAAAGCCGTTGAATCGGGACTTATCGACGTTCTTATGTTCTCACTTAATCCTGCGTATGATTTAGTTCCCAAGGATAGAGATATGGTTGAAGTGTTCAATGAAGTGCTTGAAGGAAAACAGCAGAATTTTACTCAGCTGAAGCTTGAAAGTGCAAGAGAAGAACTGTACCGTACCTGTGAACAAAAGGGTGTTGCCATAACCGTTATGAAGGCTCTTGCAATGGGCACTCTTTTAAGCCGTGAACGCTCGCCGTTGGGAGTTGCACTTACAGAAGCACAGTGCATAAGCTATGCACTTGACAGACCTGCGGTTGCAACGGTTGCAGTAGGTATGAAAAGTGCAGAGGATGTAAAGCATGCGGCAGAGTTCTATACGCTGAGTGACGATGAAAAATCCCACGCAAATGTGCTTGCATCACTGGGAATGTTCAACAGCGACGGCTTGTGTATGTACTGTAACCATTGCCTGCCCTGTCCGTCAAAGATAGATATAGCGGCGGTGAATAAATACCTTGACCTTGTGGAGCTTGATAAACAGCCTGCGGACAGCGTAAAACAACACTATCTTAATCTTGAAAATTCCGCAGACAAGTGTATAGAATGTTCTGCCTGCGAGAAACGCTGTCCCTTTAATGTAAAGGTAATTGAACGAATGAAACGGGCAAAGGAAGTTTTCGGACAGTAAGAGGAGTAAAAATGGATATTTATCTTGATAAGAACTTGAAAGAAATAAATGCGGTGCTTGCAATTTCCGAGGCACTTAGAAAATGCGGCGAAAACGATACACTTCACCTTGGGGGAGGACAGCTTGTTCTTGATAACACATATGCTCACGCAACAAATTGTTATCTTCCCAGATACACCGACCGTACCAAATATTATGCCGTTACCGTAAAGGATAAAAAGAACCTTGTAATCGACGGTGACGGTGCAGAGCTTTTGCTTAAAGGCGATGTTTCCTGCTTTGAGCTTTGCGGCTGTGAGAATGTTACCCTGAAAAACTTTAAAATTGATATTTATAATCCCTTTTACTGGCAGGGTGTTATTACCGAAAGCTGTGATGAATACTTTGATGTGAAGTTTGATGAAGAAATAAGTCCTTGCATATACGATAAGGATAAAAAGGTGTTCAGAATTCAGCGGGATGGTCAGCAAGACTACCTTGAAGCGGCAACAATGCTTGTAAATGAGTTTGACCCAAAAATGAAGCGTACAACCCTTACATCACCAGACTATTTTATATGTGCCGATAAACCCGACCCGTTTTATGATTTTATGTCTGTGGTTGTGAATACAACAGAGCTTGGTGATAATAAATACCGCTTCAGCTTTGCGGATAAGAACAAAACGGTTAAGCATACCGTAGGCTCATATTTTGTGGCAACAAACCATGAAAGAAGAAATAATAACATTCATGCCTACAGATGTAAGAACCTCACTCTTGAAAATATAGATATGTACGCCTCGGCATCCTTCGGAGTTATATCCCTTCTTACGGAAAACTTCACGGTAAGAAACGTAAATTCCGTTCTTAAACCCAATACTGACCGTATGCTTGCGGTGGTTGCGGATATGTTCCATTGCGTAAATAACAGCGGTAAGGTTATAATTGACGGCTGTACACTCAATAACCAAAAGGATGACCCCATAAATGTACATAGCCTGCTTTGCGAAATTGAAAGGGTGCTTGATGACGGATTTTCCGCAATTGTCAGCTTCCCGTATAGGGCAAAGCGTGCTCATAACCTTTTTACGGAAGGTGAAAAGCTCCATACACTTACATCGGATACATTTGAAGAAGGAAACAGAGAGCTTACAGTAAAAACCTCGGAGTTTCTGGGACAGTACCGCTTGAGAATGACCTTCCATGAAAAGCTTGACAAGAGCATGGAGGGACTTATCCTTGAATCCACCGATGCCATGCCTGAAATCAGCATCACAAACTGCAGCCTCGGCAATAACCGAGGCAGGGGAATACTTATAACCAGCAGCAGAAGAACGGTGGTTGAAAACAACCGAATTTATTGTCAGGGCGAGGGAATATCCATCAGCGGTGCATCACGTTTCTATATGGAAGGCGGTGCGGTTACGGATGTTACGGTAAGAAACAACGTGTTTGATGACTGCTCCTACAGGTCACATTCTGCTGTTATTATAGTTCCCGACTCTGTTGCAAAGTCACGTACATCACCTTATCACAGCAATATAACAATAACCGACAACATTTTTAAGCTTCGCAAGGATATTGCAATAAAAGCAAGCCTTGTCGACGGTCTTATTGTTAAGAACAACACATTTACGGATGTTATCAGTTCAAAGTCGAAAAGGTGCATTGCAGAGCTTACAAACTGTGTGAATAGCCAATGTGAGGATTTGGATGTTGTGATTGGTTAATTTATTTTAGATTTGAATGGACTGTATCGAAACGCTTTGATACAGTCCTCTTTGTATAAAGGAGAGTTTTTTGTATCAAAGGTGTGTTTCGATGCAGTGTCGAACCCCTTGTACAACAAAATGTAACTTCATAGAAATAAAGAGCGTAGGTCATACAAGTAATCATGCATATTAATATAGCCTTTTTTGCAAAAAAATCCCCCTTACCAAACCGGTAAAGGAGATGATTTTTATTTATGATAAAGTCTCTTGTGTTCGTATTTTGCTTCATAGCTGACATTGACGCCAAGTCTGCGAAGAATCTTTTCGTCCTCCTCGCTTATGATAACCGAGAAGTGAGCATCGCTGCCCCTGAGCTTTGAAAGCTGCTGGGTTGCAAGCTTTGCAACCTCGCTTGTCTGGGCGGAAATTGTAAGCGCAATAAGAATTTCATCAGTGTGAAGACGAGGGTTTCTGTGCTGAAGATAGCAGGTTTTAAGCTGACAAATGGGACAGAGAATATCCGCCTCAATTAAATCCAGCTTATCGTCAATTCCTCCAAGAGCCTTTAAGGAGTTGAGAAGAAGTGCCGAGGCTGCACCCAAAATGGACGAGGTCTTACCTGTAACAACCTTGCCGTTGGGAAGAAGTATCGCTCCCGCAGGTGCTCCCGTTTCCTCTGCCTTTCTGAGAGCTGCGGATACCGCAGGACTGTAATCCGAGGTGATACCCGCCTGATTCATGAGAAGCTCAAGCTTTCTTATAGGCTCATCATTGCCCTTGCCTCTCACCTTGTTTGAGCAAGCTGTATAGTATCTGCGTACAATTTCAAACTTTGATGCTTCCTTGCACGCCTCATCGTCCACAATACAGTTTCCTGCCATGTTCACACCCATATCCGTGGGAGATTTATAAGGGCACGAACCCTGTATTTTCTCAAAGATGGTGCTCAGTACAGGGAATATTTCAACGTCACGGTTATAGTTTACCGCTGTTTTTCCGTATGCTTCAAGATGGAAGGGATCTATCATATTAACGTCATTAAGGTCTGCTGTTGCAGCTTCATAGGCAAGATTTACCGGGTGCTTTAAGGGCAGATTCCATACAGGGAAGGTTTCAAACTTGGCATAACCCGCCTTTTCACCACGTTTATGGTGATGATAAAGCTGACTGAGACAGGTTGCCATCTTTCCGCTTCCGGGACCGGGGGCGGTTATTACAACAAGTGAATGTGTGGTTTCAATATAGTCGTTCATTCCGAGTCCTTCATCGCTGACGATATGCTTAACATCAGAAGGATAGCCTGCTATGGGATAGTGCTTGTAGCACTTGATGCCAAGCTTTGTAAGTCTGTCATGGAAGGTATTTGCGCCGCTCTGACCGTCATAACGGGTAATAACCACGCTTCCCACATAAAGACCCAGCTCACGGAAGGTATCTATAAGGCGAAGCACGTCATCGTTGTAGGTAATTCCAAGATCGGCTCTTGTTTTATTTGCTTCAATATCTGAGGCGTTGATAACAATGATAATTTCCATGTCATCACGCAGCTGCTGAAGAAGTCTGATTTTACTGTCGGGCTGAAAACCGGGAAGAACACGGCTTGCATGAAAGTCGTCAAAGAGCTTGCCTCCGAATTCAAGATACAGCTTTCCTCCGAAATGTGCAATTCTCTGCCTTATATGCTCTGACTGCATTGTCAGGTATTTTCCGTTGTCAAAACCGATTTTGTTCATAACAATTACCTCACGTTATTTTATCAACCCGTTTATTATATCACAAATAATTGTAAAAGAAAAGACTTTTTTTGATTTTTATAAATTTTTTTTTGAGTTTTTACCTGAGCGTTATATTTGAAGTAGCAAATTATTACAAAACAAACAGGCAAAAATGAACCTTCGTTTAACATCCGGTTATAATTTGAGAATTTATACTTAAACTGTTGAAAAATGCAAAAAAATGTGATATAATGTCAAAAATAGTTTATGCGTTTCATTATTGTGGCTTGAGGTGATATCAATGTTGAATGTGATTAAGACTGTCAGCGAAGTCTTAGTGCTTGTATTTAACGTGCTTATTATGGCAGAAATGATGTCCTTAAAAAATGAAAGCAGGCTGACCCGTGTATTGCTTTACGGCGGAAGCGGAATTATTATTGCGGCATTTTTCCTGTGTGCATACGCAAAAATCATGCCCGAGTTATTATGTTATTTTCTTTGTTACGTACTGCCGCTGATGATTTTATTCTTCACTCTGTCAAAATACAAGGGTAACAGATTTCTCGTTTCATTTTGCATGTCCAACACCTTGATTCTGATACTCACGTTCTTCGCAAGAGCTGCTTGGATGTGGAGAAGAACCGAAAAGGTTGAAATTATCTGCTCCGTTATACTCTGCTTTATAACGTTTTTCGTCTACTTTTTTTGCAAGGAGTATTTCAAGGACTACCGTGACCTTATATCCTACGTACGTGACGGCTGGGGAACAATGGCAGTGTCTTCGGTGATGATTTACACACTTCTTATTTTTGCGGCAGCCTACCCGAAGCCCATCATTGACCGCATTGTGTATATTCCCGTACTGCTTATTATGTCTGCAACAATAATCACGGTGTACTCGGTATTTATCAAAAACATTTTCCAGAAAAAAACACTTTACGATCTCAACAACCGTTTCGTTGCCGAGCAGAACTGGCACAACATCGCTCACAAGGATGCTCTTACGGGAATGGGCAACAGACTTGCGTATATTGAAAGAATAAACGAGCTTGAGCACAATGCCGACAGAGAATCGGAGGTATACATGGTTGTGCTTGACATAAACAATTTCAAGCAAATCAACGATACCAAGGGACACTTTTTCGGTGACGAAACGCTGAAAAAATCCGCATGTGCCATCTGGTCAGCCTTTTGCGAGGAAAGCTGTACCTCCTTCAGAATCGGCGGCGACGAGTTTGCGGTAATAGCCATGGGCTTGACAAGAGCCGACCTTGACAGAAAGCTGAGTGAGCTGAGAAGCTATACTGCATTTGAGGATATAATGGGAACATTTTCCATTGGCTGTTCAAAGGTTGATTTTTCCGTTGAGGATGCCATGGAGGCTGCATTTATGGAAGCTGACAAGGCAATGTACGAGGACAAGGAAAGATTGAAGGTTGCCTGGAAAAATAAAGCTCCTGTTTTGGCATAAATTGTTCTGACTATTACTTGCGGCGGACTTTTGTATCGCCGCACTTTTTTAAGGAGGAAACCATGGAAGTTGTAATTCTTACAGCCTTAGGCGTCGGCGGAGCAACGGTAATCGGCTCTGTAATAGGATTTTTCTTCAAAAAGCTGTCCCACCGCTTCAGTGACTATATACTGTCATTTGCGGCAGGCGTCATGTTGTGTGCTGCGGTATGCGGACTTGTTTTGCCGTCACTTGAATATTCGGACGGTAAAGTCGGGGTGCTTATGACGGTTACGGGAGTATTCTGCGGTGCTTTGATACTTAATCTCATTGACAAGCTTGTTCCCCACCTTCACAGAATGACGGGAAATGACATTGAAAGTCACAGCAGCAAAAACGAAAAGCTTGGAAAGGTTCTGCTTTTTGTCATGGCAATAGCAATACACAATCTGCCGGAGGGAATTGCGGCGGGTGTTGGGTTCGGAACGGGCAACACCGCAGAGGCTGTCACAATTGCTCTTGGAATTGCACTTCAGAATGTTCCTGAGGGTATGGTAATAATAGCACCGATGCTGGCTGCGGGAATGAGCAGATCAAAGACTTTACTCATTGCGGCTCTTACGGGAGTGGTTGAAGTTATCGGTACATTTATCGGATATTTTGCAGTAAGCATTTCAAATGCCATTCTTCCCTTTGCCCTTGCATTTGCAGGAGGAACAATGCTTTATGTAATAAGCGACGAAATGATACCCGAAACTCATCATGACCAAAGCAGAGGGGTTACATATGCACTTCTCATCGGATTTTGTCTGATGCTTGTAATGGATTTCTTTCTCGGGTAACGAATGTGCTCTATCACGGGCTGCTTCACTGTGTGAGGCGGCTCTTTTTCTTTTCTACTTTTTTTATTCACAGTTAAATTTATGCATATAGAAAGGCTGTACCAAACCGCCTTGATACAGCCTCTAAAATGTGAAAAAGAATTTTTATGCGTTCTTAACAGTTATAAATGCGTTGTTCTGACAGCTCTTTCCGCCGATTCTGTCATTGCCGTTGGGATCGTATAAGGAGTAAACATTGTGATCCCAGTTGAAGCAGGGAACAAGACCCAAATCTACATTTTCAAGTCTGTAGTGGTTGATTGCAACGTGGTGAAGCTTCCACACTTGATAAGGCTGTCCCTTGTCTGCCGCGGTAAGAATGTATGTGCCGACCTTTTCGCTGGAGAAGGCTGTTAAATACTTGCCGTCTTCTGTTTTGAGCATGCAAGTGCCGTCGGCGTTTTCTTCAACGGTAAACTTTGTTCTCGGTACTTCTTCGGGTTTTATGCTTCTGATGTAACCGCTTTCCTCGTGGATTGTGTATGTCCACATTCTGCAGTCGAAGGTTACGGGCTTTGTAAAGTCAACCTCCCAGAAATTCTTTGAAGGCATCCATACTGTCATGTTGGATTCGTTGTCCCATGTCTTGCCTGCACTCTGGAAGTCAACAACGGTGATGTATGAACCGTCCTTGAGTTTAACCTTGTATTCCTGCTCTGTTGGGAATGCGGCAGAGTGGGATTCTATGGCTTCGACTTCAAGGTTTTCATTGTAATCAAAGTCTACAAGGCTGTCAATAGCCTCGCCGAGTCTTGCATCTCTAGCGAATACAATGGGACCCTTCTGAAGTGCTGTCAGGTACTTTGAGTTTTCGTCCCAGCCGCCAAGAGGAGGAAGAACAACCTTCATTTTCATTTCAAAATCAAGCTCAATTTTGTCGCAGCAGTTCCATTTTCTTGTAATGCCCTGATATGTGCCGCTTACAACGTCAAAGCTTTCGCCGTTAACCTTTAAGGAGGCGTTGGTGCACCAAGCGGGTATTCTGAATGTAAGCGTAAATTCCTCGTCACCCTTTGCACCCTGTACGAATATGTTGATTTTGGAGTCAGCAGGATATTTCGTGTCAATCTTCAACTTGAAGTCTGTGCCGCCCGGTGTCTTTACGTCAACAGTGCCGGGAATGTAAAGATTGAAGTAAATTCCGTTTTCAGCTTGCATGACGGACGAAAGTCCCATAAGAGCAGTACCTGCCGCACCGATACAAGCACAGCAGCCGTAGCTTGAGGTGTTGTTTTCCATGTGCTGGAAGCCGCCTGTGCTTCTTGCACGGCTGCTCATAAACAGAGGAATGTAGCTGTCAAAGGGCATGCCTGTAATCATTTTGGAGTTGTAGTGATTAACTGCACCGAGCATTGCGTTGTAGGTGGAAATTTCAAGTGCATCCGCAAAGGAGGAATCTCCTGTGATGCAAAGCACCTGATGAGCAAACTTCATCCATGTAACGGTAACGCAGGTTTCCTGCATGATGTAGTTGTAGTCGGTGACTGTCTGACGCTTTGCAGAGTAGTCAAATAATTCGTGTGTACATCCGCTGCAGCCGATGATAGTAATATCAGACTGAAGTACAAGTTTTGCAAAGTTTACAACCGCAGTCTTGTGCTTTTCTTCCTTTGTGACTCTGTAGTATTCAAGTAAGCCTTCAAAGCAGCTCATCATCTCATAAGCCTTGTTTGTGGGATACTGATAGGGAAGTACCTTGCCTTCAAAAGCAAGCTCAAATATGTTGCCCTCGGAAATACCGCCGTTGTCAACAATGTATGTTGCATAGTCAAAATACTTCTTTTCGCCTGTCAGGTTGTAAAGACGAACGTAAGGCTCAAGGATGGAGCTGGAGTTAAGACCAAGCCAGTTTCTTGTACAGTCGGTGATGTTCTTTTTGCCTTCCTCGGGTCTGCCTACCTTTGACATTATGTAGTCGGCATGACGGCACATGCAGGCAATTACGTCCTCTCTGAGTGCGTTGTCACGGCATATGTCGAGAAAATACTGGAAGCCCAGCAGAACATATTTTCTGCACCATAAATCCCAGCCGTCAAACTCGTTTTCAACACTATAGGTTGAAATCCTGCCTAAGTCGTCCTGTGCTGTCATAAGGTCCTTTACCGTGTCAACAAGAACGTCGTAAAGTGCTTCGTTCTTTGTGTATTCATAAGTAAAGCAAGCGCCTCTCATCATCTTGCCCCAGTATTCGCCTCTCCACGCACGGTGTTCGTCGTCGGGGTAGCTTCCCTTGAACTGTCTTACAAACAGTGCCCAGGTTTCAGGCTGAATAAGCTGGATGTCCTCAATAAATCTGATGGTTGCATCAATGATGCCGCTGTAGTGGAAAGCTCCGTCGGGGAGCTTGAAAAGCACGTCGGTTTCGGGTCTGAATTTGTATGCACTGTTTTCGGGGCATACGGAAAGAATGTTGTTGTTCATGCTGCAATCTCCTTTGATTGTGTTTATATTACTACAAGCATATATATACCATTTTTTAATTCAATTGTCAACATAATAAGAAAAAATACACAAAATTATCCTTCATTCGGGAAAGAAATTACTGTATTAAGTAAATAATGAAAGAAAATGTGAAAAAACTCTTGACTTTTCGAGAGAGTTGTGTTATAGTACCATTGTAAGAGAATAGAAAGGATTAAAGGGCGGTTCGAAAGGGATCGCTCTTTAAGTCTTGTTTAGGGTAAAATAATAAAATGAGGTGAATGTTTTGCAGGAAAAGAAAAAAGGAAATATCGCGTCCCGTGTGTATGACCTTGTAAAGGAAACGGTTGAGGAATGCGGCTGCATGCTGTGGAACGTGGAATTTGTCAAGGAAGGAAGCGACCACAATCTTATCATCTATATTGATAAGCCTGAGGGAATATCCCTTGACGACTGCGAGATGGTGAATGATGCGGTAGAGCCTATCCTGGATGAGGCAGACCCCATTGAGGGAAGCTACTATCTTGAAATCTCCTCACCGGGACTTGAAAGAGAGCTTAAAACACCCGAACATATTATGGCGTTTATCGGTGAAAGAGTAATCGTAAAGCTTTATGCGGCAAAGGACGGCAAGAAGATGCTTGACGGAAGCATTGCTGCCTTTGACGAAGAAAAGAACGAGCTGACAATACAGACCGAAAGCGAAAGCACCGTACTTGCACTTAAAGACTGTGCAAGCATCAAGACGGTGTGTGAATTTTGATTAATAAAAAAATAACATAAATACGGAGGAACCTTAAAAGATGAATAAGGAATTTTTCAAAGCCCTTGACCTATTGGAAAAGCAGAAAAATATTCCCAAGGAATATATGATAGCAAAGGTTGAGGCGGCACTTCAGAGCGCATTCAAAAAGGACAACGGCTACGCAAACGTAAGAATTGTTCTTGACCCCGTTAAGCAGGACGTCAAGGTTTATAAGCAGCTTACGGTAGTTGACCCCGAGGCAGAGGAAGAAATTACACCCTTCGAGTACTACGGCTATGACCCCGAGGAGGACAGAGAAGGCTTTGAACCCTTCGGCGATGAGGAATATGAGCCTTACGAGCCTGAGGTTGACGAAAACGGCGAGCCTATAAAGGTTACAAGAAAGCATATCTTCAACGAAAGAACCGAGATTACACTTGAACAGGCAAGAGAAATCAAAAAGTCATATAATCTGGGCGATATCGTTGAAATAGAAGTGAAGCCCAAGAACTTCGGACGTATTTCCGCACAGACAGCAAAGCAGGTTATCATTCAGGGAATCCGTGAGGCTGAACGTGATATAATGGTTAAGGAATACGAAAGCAAGAAGGAAGAAATCGTTACAGCCATTGTTTCAAGAGTAGATCCCGTTACGGGAAATGCAGTGCTTGAGCTTGGCAAGAACGAGGTTACTCTCTTTAAGAACGAACAGATACCCGGCGAAAGACTTACAGAAGGTGACAAGATAAAGGTTTATGTTACCGTTGTAAAGAAGGAAACAAAGGGTCCCACAGTTGTTCTTTCAAGAAAGCATCCCGGTCTTGTAAAAAGACTGTTCGAGCTTGAAGTCCCCGAAATTCAGGACGGCACCGTTATTATCAAGGCCATCTCAAGAGAAGCAGGCTCAAGAACAAAGATTGCCGTTTACTCAAGAGATGAAAACGTTGACCCCATCGGCTCATGTATCGGTCCTAAGGGAATACGTAAGAATAACATAACAGCTGAAATTAAGGGCGAAAAGATTGATATAGTAAAGTACAGCGAGGATGCAGAAGAATTTATCCGTGCCTCCCTTTCACCTGCACAGGTTGTATCCGTAAAGGAAACAGGCGAGCGTTCCTGCTATGTGCTTGTTGAAGACGACCAGCTTTCACTTGCCATCGGTAAGGAAGGTCAGAACGCAAGACTTGCGGCTCGTCTTACAGGCTTTAATAAGATTGACATCAAGAGCGTATCGGCGGCACGTGCTGCAGCCTTCAATGACATCATCGAAGGTAAGAACGAAGCGGCAAGCTCCTTTGGCGGCAAGCTTGCAGAGGCTCTCAAGATTGTTAAACAGGACGAAGAATAATAATTATACAACCTAAACCAATCTTGTGTATTTCACATCAGAAAGGTAAATATATGCCGAATAATATTACAAAAAAAATACCCGAAAGAAAATGCATGGGCTGTAATGAGAAAAAGCCTAAAAAAGAGCTTGTAAGAGTGGTAAGAACACCCGAAGGCGAGGTGCTGCTTGACCTGACCGGAAAGAAGTCGGGAAGGGGAGCATATATATGTCCCAAGGTTTCCTGCTATGAAAAAGCTCTTAAAACAAAGCGTCTTGAAAGATGCCTTGAGGTTGAAATTCCCGAGGCTGTGTATGAGGCGGTAAAGGAAAACCTTGTCGGGGAGGATGATAAGTGATGACACTTGAATTTACTCCCGAAGAGCTTAAAAAATACCGTGACAGAATACTGTCAGCCGTTTCACTTTCAAGAAAAGCGGGAAAATGCGTTACGGGTACGGAAATGTGTACCGAAAACATAAGAAATGAAAAGGCAAAGCTTGTGGTTTATGCAAGCGGCTTGTCTGACAACACCTTAAAGCGGCTCAAGGACTCCTGCTCCTACCATA
Source organism: Eubacteriales bacterium (assembly GCA_045577475.1). GTDB lineage: Bacteria > Bacillota > Clostridia > Oscillospirales > CAG-382 > UMGS1387. The sequence goes on from JAZNIM010000196.1 coordinate 19,537, forward strand.
ATGTACTTTGCTTTGGACTTGATGTTTCAATGGCAGAGCTTGGAGCAAGACTTGGGAAAAAGAGCGGCACGGCATGTGCGGCGGTGCTTGATGAGGGATTTGTCAGAATTGTAGAGAAACTCTATGCTGAAATACACACAGAATATACGGAGGTGCAGCAATAATATGGCATTGAATACTAAACTTAAAATAAGTAATTTTGCAAAGGATATGGGTCTGAAGAGCAAGGAAATCGTTGAAATCCTTAAGGATAAGGGCGTAGACGGTAAAAGTGCATCATCCTCTCTTGAACATGAGGAGGTAAGCATTATTCTTCAGCACTACTCTCTTTCAAGCACCGTTGAGGATATTGGTGCGTATCTTTCCTCAAAAAAGGAAGAACCCAAAAAGGAAGAACCTAAGAAGGTAGAAAAGAAGGCTGAAGCCAAGGAAGAACCCAAGGTTGAAGCAAAGCCTGTTGAAAAGCCTGTAGAAAAGGTTGAGGCTAAGCAAGAAGTCAAGGCTGAACCTAAGGCAGAAGTGAAGGCTGAACCCAAGGCAGAGGCAAAGCCTGAACCCAAGAAAGAGGTTAAACAGGAAAAGCCTGCTGCTGTAAAGCCTGAGGTTAAGGAAGGTGCACCTGCAAAGAAGTTTGAACAGAACGGTGCTCCCTCATTTAACAGAGATAACAATACACGCAGAGAAGGCTTCAATAATCAGCAGAACGGCGACAGATTCGGTCAGGGACAGCAGCCACGCAAACCCTTTGATCCGAATAGAAAGCCCGGTTTCGGACAGAATAACACAGCAGGCCGTCCCTTCGACAGAAACGGCGATAAGAATGTTCCCATGGGCGAAAGACAGCTTGAAAAGCAGATTAGCAAAATCTCAAAGGAGGGTGCAGCTCTTGCAAAGCAGGAAGGCAAGACTCTTGAGCCGTATCCTAAGTTTGATAAGAACGAAAGATTTGATAAGTACGCAAACGTCAAGTTCACCAAGGACGGCTTTGTAAATGTGGATGCTCCCGCACAGAAAGCTCCCCAGAAGCCTAAGTTCCAGAAGAATAATAATTCCTTTAATGCTGGCAGAGATAAGGACGAGGAATCCCAGTCCGTAAGACAGCCGAGCTTAAAGCCTGTATACGATAAGGACGGTCACATCAGAAGCCGCTATGCAGGTGAAAGAATTGAAGGTGCACAGCCTGCCTTTGACAGCGAAGGAAAGGTTGTAGTTGATATCAGAACAAGTGAGGTTGACCTTTCAAAATACGATGAAAGACTTGATAATCTTGTTCCTGATGCACTTGACAGCGAAAGAGGTCCCAAGGGCGGAAAGAAGAAGGCTCAGGGCGGCGTTCAGAAGGGCGTCGGAGGCAGAATCAACAGAAACGAAGCAGCAGCACGTGACTTTGTTCCCCAAAACAACTTCGGTAAAAATAAGAAGGGCAAGAAGGGGCAGCAGCCTGCTCCCGCACAGCCTGTTGTCAAGTTTACAGGTCCTATCACAATCCCTGAGGATATTATGATAAGCGACCTTGCGGCAAAGCTTAAGATTACAACGGGTGAGGTTATAAAGAAGCTTATCGGTATGGGTCTTAGCATGGATGCTGTGGGTGCAAACAAGATTGTTGACTTTGATACAGCATATCTTCTTGCAGACGAAATGGGCATTGTTGCGGAAAAAGAGGTTGTTCTTTCTATCGAAGAAAAGCTCTTCGGTACCGAGGAAGAACAGGCTGAAAGAGAAGAAGACCTTGTTCCCAGAAGCCCTGTTGTGTGCGTAATGGGTCACGTTGACCACGGTAAAACATCACTTCTTGATGCTATCAGAAACGCAAATGTAACCGCAGGAGAAGCAGGCGGTATTACCCAGCATATCGGTGCTTACAGAGTAAGAATCAACGACAGGGATATTACCTTCCTTGACACACCCGGCCACGAAGCGTTTACAGCAATGCGTGCCAGAGGTGCTCAGG
>JAZNIM010000197.1:0-3007 GCA_045577475.1 Eubacteriales bacterium
AGGGGACGTGCTGAAAGGCATAAGTCTAACCGCATACAAGGGAGAAATTCTGTCAATTCTCGGCTCGAACGGTGTGGGTAAATCAACGCTGCTTTCGGTAATTTCAGGTGTCCGCAAGGGATATTGCGGAAAGGTGAAAACAGACGGCAGAATATCGTATATGCCACAGGACGTGACAAGCCTGTTTGTCAAAGATACTGTAAGAACTGACCTTTTTGAAATCACAAGGAACGAAAACGCCGTTATGAAAACAGCCGAGCTTTGTGACATTCAAAACCTTCTTGATAAGCACCCCTATGACTTATCGGGTGGTGAAAAGCAACGTGCGGCACTCTGTAAGATTCTGCTTACAAATCCCGAAATTCTACTTCTTGACGAGCCAACCAAAGGAATGGACGCACATTTCAAGGAGAGCTTCGGCATGCTTCTTGGAAAGCTAAAAAACGACGGATTGACAATTATAAACGTGTCACACGACATAGATTTTTGTGCCTCTTTTTCCGACAGGTGTGCTCTTATGTTTGATGGCATAATGACAGCTGTTGGCACACCGAAAAGCTTTTTTACAAAGATGAACTATTACACCACAGACACCGTACGAATGGCAAATAATATTCTTCCCACGGCAGTAACGGTAAATGATGCACTTTCTGCTTTGGGCGGTAAGAATTTTGAGTCTGAAAATAATGACAGCGATAATTCTGACGGCGATAAATTACCACCTATAAGCAAAAAAGAAAAGGACTCAAAGGGATTCACCTTAAAGTCCTTATTACCGCTTATTTTTGTATTGCTTGCCGTTCCGTTTACGGTTTATTTCGGCATAAAGCACCTTTCTGACAGGCAGTATTATCTTGTAAGCTGTGTCATAATAGCAGAAATACTTTTGCCGTTTTTACTTATGTTTGAAAGAAGAAAGCCAAAGGCAAGAGAAATTGTAACGCTCTCCGTTCTCTCTGCAATATGCGTTGCAGGAAGAAGCATATTCTTTATGGTACCCCAGTTCAAGCCTATGGCGGCAATCATCATAATTTCCGGTGCTTGTCTTGGGTATGAATCGGGAATGATTGTGGGTGCAGTATCTGCATTTGTTTCAAACCTTTTCTTCGGGCAAGGTCCGTGGACTGTGTGGCAGATGACGGCATTCGCACTTATCGGTCTTGTTTCGGGACTTGTATTCGATTCTTGTAAGGTAAAAAAATCAAAGACGGTCTTATGTATCTTCGGCTTCTTTGCAACATTCCTCATTTACGGCGGAATACTGAATCCCGCATCGGTGATTATGATGAACCCCGAGCCTTCGTCAAAGCTTTTGCTTTCTTCGTTTGTCGCAGGTTTTCCCTTTGACCTTATACACTCGCTGTCAACTGTTGTATTTCTGCTTGTAATGGCAGAGGCGTTTGTCACAAAGATTGAGAGGGTTAAAATAAAGTACGGGCTTTTGGGGGATTAGTGCTTAACATCAGAAAACAAAAACAGTCGCTGTGGCAAGTACCATTGCGGCTGCTTTATTATTTGAGATGAAAAAGGAGCAAAAGAAGTAAAACTCTGATTTAGGGTGTCAATGTATTATTTACATCCCTCACTTACAAAACGAAGCCTTGATATTACAAGTACCAAGGCTGTTTTTATGTCTTTTTTGCTCTCGTTTTGATTCCTGTTTAGTCGGATTTACACCAATCTTTTTGGGCGGCTGATTGGCGGCATTAAAAGGTTTTAGCTCTTTAAAACATAACTAAAACACGGAGTCAGACTTTATATCCAACACCGTGTTTTTTGTTATTAATATGCAGTTTCAATGGCTTTTATATCTGCTTGCTTCTACAATCCACTTATCCATCGCAACGAACAAACTGCTATCTAAGCCATTTTTCAAGATTAGCCTTAACAAATTCATCATCATTAAGGTGGGGATACATTCTGTAAACTCTGTCAATTTCTTCCTTTTGTCCTTCAGACATTGTTTCATCGGGATTTAAGCACCAGATACCTTCAAACAGACCTTGACGGCGAAGCACCTCATGAAGTCCTGCAATGCAGCCTTTAAAGTTATTAGCCGTGTCAAAGAAAGCAGCATTTGTATCAGTAACCTCGTTGGCAAGCTCTAAAATTTCATATGAAACTTCCTTCTTTTCAGCCGCATCTCTGAGCTTATGGAACATTTCAACAGCTCTCTTTGTCCATACCGACCAGTGACCGAGAAGTCCGCCAACAAAGCGTTTGTAATATGTTTTTCCGTTTTCGGTAAACTTATAGCCTGTTACAAGGTCAATTACTATATTGTCGTCATTGCCCGTATAAAGAGCAATTTCATCACATCTATTTGACATTGCCGCAGCTCTTACAAGGTCAAGTGTAGCATATCTGTTGAAGGGTGCACTCTTTATAGCAACCACATTTTGGGTTGCACATACTCTTTCCCAGTAATTATATGTAAAGTACCTGCCGCCGACTGAAGGCTGAAGGTAAAATCCGATTACAGGCATAACAGAAGCAACCGCCTTGGTACGCTCCACCATGTAGTCTTCATCAAATGCATTAAGACCGCCGGGGCTGAGAAGAACAGCATCATAGCCGTATTTCTTTGCAAGGTGAGCTTCAGCTATAGCCTGCTCGGTTTGTCCGCACACTCCACAAACCTTAACTACAACTCTGTCATTTTCCTTCTCGTATTCATCAATCACATCCGAAACACAGCTGATAACCTTTTCAAAAAGATTATACTCGGGAAGTCTTATTTCAAACTGGGTTGTATGTACTGCAACCGCAATTCCGCCGCTTCCTGCATCAAGATAATATCTTGTAATTGCACGCTGGCGTTTTTCGTCAAACTGACGGTTTGCATCAAGTGCGAGAGGATTGGCAGGAATTACCGTTCCGTTATGGAGTATTTCAAGTGCTTTTTCGTGTCTGTTCATTAGTAGCTTCCCTTTCTTTCTTCAAAGTGTGTTGGCTTATCAAGTGTCTTTCCGCCGTCAAGAATATACTGTGCCTGCCACTTGATAAG
>JAZNIM010000198.1:0-9346 GCA_045577475.1 Eubacteriales bacterium
AGGCTTCGGCGTCAAATCATACAGCACACGGTTGATACCCTCAACCTCGCTTGAAATTCTGCTTGTCACCTTGTGAAGCACCGCATAGGGAATTTCCTCAATAGTGGCACTCATTGCGTCCTTGGTGTTGACAGCACGGATAATTGCAGGCCAGCCTTCGTAACGGCTTTCATCCTTGACACCAACACTCTTTATGTCGGGAACTATTACGAAATACTGCCATACCTTCTCGGCAAGTCCGCTGTTGGCAAATTCTTCTCTGAGAATGGCATCTGCCTCTCTGAGTGCCGCAAGTCTGTCACGGGTAATTGCACCAAGACATCTTACTCCAAGACCGGGACCCGGGAATGGCTGACGATATACCATGGCGTGAGGAAGACCTAACGCTTCGCCTACAACTCTTACCTCGTCCTTGAAAAGAAGCTTGATTGGCTCAACAAGCTCAAATTTTAAATCTTCGGGAAGTCCGCCTACGTTGTGGTGACTCTTTACAGCCTTCTTGCCTTCAGCCTGCTTGATGCTCTCAAGAATGTCAGGATAAATTGTACCCTGTGCAAGGAAGGTAACATCGTCAAGCTTTCTTGCTTCGTCTGCAAATACGTTTATAAATTCGCCGCCGATAATCTTTCTCTTCTTTTCAGGATCGGATACACCTGCAAGAAGCTCGAGTAAACGGTCTGCTGAGTCAACATATATAAGATTTGCGTCCAGCTCATCCTTAAATACTTTAATTACATTCTCCGACTCGTCTTTTCTCATAAGACCGTGGTTTACATGCACACAAACAAGCTGCTTGCCGATTGCTTTGATGAGAAGTGCCGCAACTACAGAGCTGTCAACACCCCCTGAAAGTGCAAGCAATACCTTTTTATCGCCAACTTGCTGTCTTACAAGGGCAACCTGCTCGTCAATGAACTTGTTCGCAAGAGCCGCCGTTGTGATTCTTTCCATTGTTTCGGGTCTTACATTTGAACTCATAAAAAATCCTCCTGTGATTTTTCTTAAATTTATTCAAAAAGCGGTGTTGAGAAGTATCTTTCTGCTGTGTCGGGAAGTACTGTTACTACCGTCTTTCCTTTACCTAATTTTTTTGCAAGCTGAATTGCTGCTGCCACATTCGTTCCGCTGGAAATACCGCACATAATGCCTTCCTTGGAGGCAAGCTCCTTTGCAGTTTTTATAGCCTCATCGTCCTTGACAATGCATATTCCGTTGTATATGTTCTGATTGAGAATAGCGGGAATTATTCCGTCGCCGATACCCATCTGAAGGTGTGTGCCGATTGAGCCGCCCGAGAGAATTGCCGCATGCTCAGGCTCAACCGCCCATATTTCTATGTCGGGATTCTTCGCTTTAAGTGCTTCTCCGATACCGGTAATTGTTCCGCGCGTTCCGATGCCTGAACAGAAGCCGTGTATCTCGTGTCCAACCTGTTCCAGAATCTCTACGCCTGTGCGTTCTCTTTGAATGGAACTGTTGGCGGGATTTTCAAACTGCTGGGGGACAAAAACGTTTTCGTTCTCTCTTTGCATTCTGAGAGCTGTTTCAAGACACTCCTCAATACATGCACCTATGTTGCCGTCGTCGTGGATAAGAATAACCTCTGCACCGTAGTGGTTAACAAGCTTTCTTCTTTCCTCGCTTACCGAGTCAGGCATGATAATCTTCGTCTTGTAGCCCTTTACCGCACCAACAAGTGCAAGACCTATTCCCTGATTTCCGCTGGTAGGCTCAACAATCACCGTGTTGTCGGGATTGATAAGACCTTTTCTTTCGGCGTCCTCAATCATATTGAAAGCAGTTCTTGTTTTTATGGAGCCGCCAACATTCAGACCTTCAAACTTTACCAGAATTTCCGCACTGTCCTCCGGCACCATATTATTTAGACGAATCATGGGGGTGTTTCCCATAAATTCAAGAATATTATTACAAATCATGTGATCTCCGAACTCTTCAAAAAATATTTTACGTTATATTATATACTTTTTTAAAGTAGTTGTCAATTATTTTGTGGAATTTTTTTCTAAAAAATACCTTCATCCAAATAATTCATACTTTATCCTTGAAACGGAAAACTATACAATATATAATGATGCATATAGTTTTTTATCTTATCAAAAGAAAACAGGAGGTAAAAATGGATAATCAGAAGTGGTGGAGAAACATCAAAAACGAAAAAAACTCATCATTCAATTTCTCACCTAAAAAAATCAAAAGCATAACAATAGCTCTTATTGTCATTGCCGTTGCCGCACTTGCGGTTTTGTCATCCGTATATACCGTTAATGACAAGCAGCAAGCGGTGGTTACAACTTTTGGCAAGGTTACTGCCGTCACAGATTCAGGTATACACTTCAAGCTACCCTTCGGAATTCAGAAGGCAACACTTGTTGACGTAAACGTATACCGCAAAATTGAAATCGGCTACCGCTCTAATACCGAAGAATACAATGCAGGCGGTGCTGTTCCCGAATACTATGCAAGCTCTACCGACAGCATAACCGTTGATTCCGAGAGCAAAATGATAAGCGGTGACTACAACATTGTAAATTGTGACTTTTTTGTGGAGTACAAAATTTCCGACCCCGTAAAATATCTGTACAATTCTGAAAACCCCGACGAGATTTTAAAGAGTCTTGCTCAAAGCCACATAAGAAACGTAATCAGCTCATACGATGTGGAGAGTATTCTTACAACCGGCAAAAGCGAGATTCAGACAAAAATCAAGGAAGGCATCTCCGAGGAGCTTATTGTATATGACCTTGGTCTTGTGCTTACCGATATCAAGCTTCAGGACAGCGAGCCTCCAACGGACGAAGTAAAGGAAGCCTTCAAGGAGGTTGAAACCGCAAAACAGGATATGGAAACTCTTATAAACAACGCCGAGGCATACAGAAACTCGGAAATCCCCAAGGCTGAGGCTGAGGCTGACAGACTTGTGAAGGATGCAGAGTATCAGAAGCAGAGCAGAATAAACGATGCAAATATGCAAAGTGCAATGTTCACCGCACTTTTTGAAGGATATTCCAAAAATCCCGATGTAACCAAAAAGAGAATGTTCTTTGAAATGATTGAAAAGGTGCTTCCCGAAGCAAAGGTTTATATTGACACATCCGATTCTTCCTCAACCCAGAAGCTTCTTCCCATAGACAGCTTTACAAATACCCCAGGAGGTGCAAACTGATGAAAAAGAAAATATTCGGCACTGCTGCCATTGTAATAGTGTTGCTCATTCTGTTTGTATCCTCTCAGAGCTTTTATACCGTTGAGCCAAACCAATATGCCAACACGGTTCGTTTTTCCAAGACGGTTTCCACCGTTGCAGAGCCCGGCATATACTTTAAGCTGCCCTTTATAGACAACGTAATATACTTTCCCAAGCAGGTGCTCCTCTATGACATGAAGCCGTCTGACGTTCTTACCGCTGACAGCAAAACCATGCAGGTAGATAACTATGTTACCTGGCGTATTACGGATCCGCTCACCTTCTACAAGACTCTCGGCAACATCACCGAAGCCGAAACACGTATAAATATGCTCACCTACAGTGCCATCAAAACCGAAATGGGTAAACTTGAGCGTGACGTAATCATAAATTCCAACGATTCCAGTCGTGACAATTTTAATAATAATATCATCAATGCTACCGCAAATGCAACTACCTCCTACGGCATTGAGATTATTGACATTAAAATCAAAAAGCTTGACCTTCCCGCAGACAACGAGGAGGCTGTTTACACCCGAATGATTTCCGAGCGTAACAAGATTGCCGCCGAATACCGTGCAGACGGTGAAAAGCAGGCAACTCTTATTAAAAATGAGGTTGACAAAACCACGGGCATTACCGTTTCAAACGCAGAAGCAAGAGCAGAGGAAATAAAAGCTGAGGGTGAAAGTGAATACATGAGAATTCTCTCTGAGGCTTACGATACCCCCGAAAAGCAGGAATTCTACGAATTCACACGTGCTCTTGATGCCCTTGAAGCATCTCTTGCAGGAAGTGAAAAAACAATCATCCTCGGCAAGGACTCGGTTCTTGCACAGGCTCTTATGACACCGTAAAACAATAGTGAGGTAATTATGTCACTTACTGATTTTTTCAAAGCTCCAAAGGAAGGGACTCTTGAATACAAGGTTAAAAGCACCTTTGCAAATCCTCCCACCCTTTATTCCGAAAGACTGACCTTTGTGAAGATAAGCCCCGAGCATGCTTCAGATATGTTTGAGTATTCCCGTGATGATGAGGTGACACGTTTTCTAACCTGGTCAAGCCACCGCAGCGAAAAGGAAACCGAACGGTATATAAAGCTGCTTCAGAAAAAGTATCTGTCGGGTGTTTTCAACGACTGGGGACTTATTCATACACAGTCGGGAAAATTCATCGGCACCTGCGGCTTTACATCATTTGATTATGCAGAGAACACCGCCGAAATAGGCTATGTACTTGCAAAACCCTATTGGGGAAGCGGTCTTGCCTCAGAGGCGGCTCTGAGAGTCATGAGATTCGGTATTGAAAGCTTTGGACTTTCAGGCTTTTGTGCAAAATGTATTCAGGGAAACGATGCCTCCTTCAGGGTAATGCAGAAATGCGGAATGAGGCTTGAAGGAATTTACAACAATTCCATGTTCATCAAAGGTGAGTATAAGACTATAATCGTGTGCCGTGCAGATGCAAAGCAGGTGCTTGAAAAACTGTATGAAAGGGAGATTTCAAAATGAAAGAGCTGTGGGATTTATTCTTCACCTTCTTAAAAATAGGTGCTGTGTCCTTCGGCGGAGGATATGCCATGCTTCCCATTCTCACAAGAGAATTTGCGGATAAAAGAGGCTGGGTAACCGACACCGAGCTTAACGATTACTTCGCCATAGGTCAGGTAACACCCGGAATCATCGCAGTTAACGTTGCCACCTTCATAGGTAACAAGAAAAAAGGACTTATCGGCGGTATCGTCGGCACAATAGGACTTGTAACAGCACCCGTAATCATCATAACGCTTATTGCGGCACTTCTCACAAATTTTGCAGACCTTGAAATCGTAAAGCATGCCTTCAGCGGCATTCGTGTCTGCGTTTGCGTGCTTATTCTCAGTGCCATTTTAAGGCTTTGGAAAAAATCGGTTCCCGATATTCCTGCACTTATTATATGTGCTATTCTATTTCTGCTGTCGGCATTCGGCGATATGCTTCCCGTGAGCATTTCTCCTGTAATATTGGTAATTCTTGCGGCTGTTGCAGGCATTATAATTCAGAGCATCCGCACCTCCAAAAAAACGAAGGGAGGCGACGGCAGGTGATTTTTCTTCTCTTGTTTTATGAATTTTTCAAGGTAGGTCTTTTCTCCGTCGGCGGCGGACTTGCCACAATTCCCTTCCTTTATGACCTCGCACTTCGCCACCCGGAATGGTACACTGCCGAGGATGTTGCGGACATGATTGCAATATCCGAGTCAACTCCCGGTCCTATCGGCGTAAACATGGCAACCTACGCAGGCTATCAGTCGGCAGGTCTTTTTGGCGGTGCAATTGCCACTCTCGGACTTATTGCACCTGCAATTATCATTATCTTTATTGTTGCCAAGGTGCTTAATGCCTTCAAGGACAACAAGTATGTGCAAAGTGCCTTTTACGGTCTGCGACCTGCTTCGGTGGGACTTATTCTTGCAGCACTCTACGGTGTTGTAAAAATCGCACTTATAAACATTGATGCAAAAACAGTTACGGAATTTTTCAATATCAAGGCAATTATTATGGCGGTGTGCCTGTTTGTGCTGCAAAAGGTATTCAAAAAACTGCACCCGATAGTTCTAATTCTTATTGCGGCGGTTGCAGGTATATTATTAAAAATGTAAGGAGAATAAATATGAAAAGGACAACCAAAATAATTGCACTTTCGCTTGTTGCAGCAACCCTTCTTTCGGGTGCTGTATCCTTCGGTGCAAATCTTGCAAAGCAAATAAGCGTTTACTACAGAGATATTAAACTTAACATCAACGGTAAAGAATATACTCCCACCAACGAGCAGGGAGAAGCTGTTGAGCCTTTTATTTACGAAGGCACTACCTATCTTCCTTTAAGAGCCGTTGCAAGTGCACTGGGAAAGCAGGTAGGCTGGGATGACAAAACAAGCACGGTTTTCCTTTATGACGAACAACCTGAAATACAGGAGAATGACCCAAAGCTCGCATGGGAAAATGAGCTTTACACAAGCATTGACAAAAGACTCTCGGCTATTATTCCAAAAGGAGAGCTTGACAAGGAAATACTGCTGAATATATCAGGTGTTCCCACTACTGCGGCAACCGTAAGATATGCAGTGCTGGCATGCACCGCCTCATACGGTAACGCACAGGATGAGGAAACAAAGATGCAGATGGCTGAAGAAATAGACAGCTACTTCCGTGTAAATGCGGCAGTTATAAAGCTGGCAAATGAACTGGGTGTAGACCTTACCGATGAGGAATTTGCCGAAAAAGTTTCGGATGTTTACAACGAAATGGACAGCATGTACGGTGACAGCTTCCATCAGATTATTGAAGCATATACCTATCAGAGCGTTTACTGCTATTTCTTCAACACATACTTAAATGCACTTTACTCAAAAATCTACGATATTTACAGTCAGGACGAGGAATTTATCCAAAAAGCAAAGGACTTTGCTCTCAGTGAAATGATAAACGGCGACGAGCCTTATGTGAGAGCAAAGCATGTGCTTATAACCTTTAACGAAGATGCAAACGAGGAGGAAAAAGCGGCAGTCCTTAAAAAAGCCAACGAAATATATGCCATGGCACTTGCAGGAGAAAACTTTGATATGCTTATTGAGCAGTACGGCGAAGACCCAGGCATGAAAAGCTATCCCGGCGGATATTACTTCACAAAAGGCGAGATGGTTGAGCCCTTTGAAAAGGCAGCCTTTGAGCTTGAAGAAGGGAACTTTTCAAAGCCTGTGGAAACCGCTTACGGCTATCACGTTATTCAAAGACTTGCTCTTGACGACACGGATGCCATTAAAAACTCAGAGCAGTTTACACGAAAAATGTCTGAGCTTATAAACGTCTTTCTTAACGATAACGGAAAGGAATATGAAATTTATTACTCTTCCGGCTATAACGGCAGATACTCGGATTTTGAAAAGGAAATCTCCGATATTTTAGGCTGAATACTGCACAATACGCATAATAACCGCTTCACAACAATGATATGCACCCCAAAAGTCAGACACTTTTGAAGGTGCATATAAAATCAGCGGGTTTCTTCATTTTGATCTTCCGTCAGCCTGCGGCTGCACAAAAGCACTAAACAAACACGTTTCTGCGCAACAGACAGAAAACGGAATATCGGTTTTTAATGTACGTATCAATTATTATTTTCCACGCTTAACGGAGAACATCTTCTGAATGGCAACCGTGAAAAGGATAATGATACCGATGATAACGAAGATCACGAGCATTCCCTTTCCCATATGTCCGAGCATATCGGCAGCCCTTGAAGGCTCAAAAGAAATTACCGACAGCTCCTCATTGATCTTTTCGATATATCCTGAAAAATCTACAAGTGTTTTTAACAGCAACATTATCTTAACCTCCCATTAACCGAAAATGTTAAGGATGATACCGCCCGCAATAACCGAGGCGATCTGTCCGGAAACGTTTACACCGATGGAGTGCATGAGCAAGAAGTTCTGAGGATCCTCCTTCTGACCCATTTTGTGAACGATACGTCCCGACATGGGGAATGCGGAAATACCTGCCGCACCGATCATGGGGTTCACCTTGTTCTTCATAAACAGGTTGAGGAACTTTGCAAAAAGCACACCGCCCGCAGTATCAACGATGAACGCGATAAGACCAAGTCCCATAATGAGAAGTGTCTGAGGACGCAGGAACTGCTCGTCGGTCATGTTGAAGGCAACGGATATTCCGAGGAAGATGGTGACAAGATTTGCAAGCACCTTTTGAGCAGTCTCGGAAAGCTGATTAAGCACTCCGCACTCGCGGATAAGGTTACCGAACATCAAAAATCCGATAAGAGCTGTCGCCTGCGGAATAATGGCGGATGTAACGATGGTAATGATAATGGGGAAAAGGATACGTGTGCGCTTGGAGATATTCTTTTGCTCATAGGGCATACGGATCATTCGTTCCTTTTTTGTGGTCAGAAGCTTGATAACAGGCGGCTGAATCACAGGAACGAGCGCCATATACGAATACGCGGCTACCGTGATCGGGCCGACGAACTCTGATTTCAGCGCATTTGCAACGGCGATAGAGGTGGGGCCGTCAGCCGCACCGATAATTGCAATAGACGCAGCGTCATTATCCTTGAAGAATATCGCCGCCATGCAAAGAGTGAAGAATATACCGAACTGTGCGGCAGCGCCGAATATCATAAGCTTCGGATTTGTAAGCAGAGGACCGAAGTCGATCATGGCGCCGATACCGATGAACAGCAGCAGCGGGAACAGCTCGTTTGCTATGCCTGCGTTGTAAAGCTCCGCTATGGGGCCTTCAAGGGCATCCGAAAGGGGAATGTTTACAAGGATCGTGCCAAATCCCATAGGGAGAAGCAGCGTAGGTTCCATTTCTTTGACGATGGCAAGATAGATAAGAAGTCCGCCGATGCAGAGCATAATGATCTCGCCCAGGCCGAAGTTTAGCAGATTGCGATATAAAATGTCCATTTTTACCTCCGAAATTAATAATGTCAAAAAAGCAACAGCTCATTCGTGAAGAATGGTACAAGCAAAACATATTATAACACAAAACTGCGTTTTTTTCCATACTCATTGTCATATATTTTTTAAATATGTAGAGAAAAGTATGCATAACTCTTAAATGAAGTAAAACAGCGAGCCCTCCCGCAAAACAAGACGGCCTGACTTTGCGAACCGGTAAACCCGGATTATTGAACTGATCGCATAATACAATTATTGTGTTTTTCAACATAATAATTCACGATCATAGTTCAAGTCCTCCAAAACGGGCATTTTTTGCGGGAACGATATCTTTTGATTCACAGCCTTGAAGCTTGGCGCGAAAAAACCCCGAAGCCGCTGTGGCTTCGGGGTTTTCCGAACCGATATCTTTTCGGTTCGCATTATTTATAAGTCGTACCGATTTAGATACAGACACTCATTTTTAAAAGAAATAGCTGTGATTTTTCGGGAAAACCGATTTTTCGCAATTATCTTTCAAAGATATAAAACGAAAAATAGCTTCTTTCCTCTGCCATATATGGCAATTACCTTAGGTCTCTGTATCAGTCACAGCCATATCTGATCAGATCGCAGGTCGATAAAAAGGTTTGCTGATCCGTTAAGCTTCTTTGCCCTTCGGCATGATCAGATT
>JAZNIM010000199.1:0-8569 GCA_045577475.1 Eubacteriales bacterium
TGGGACAAAAAGGAAATTATGGGTTTTCTACGTCATATAAAGTAAAAACGTCCGCCGTTGTTTGGTGGACGTTTTGGCTAACCGAGCACTTGAAGCTCGTTTTTTTTTTGTGTTCCGTTGGGGTCGCACTGAGTTTGACCGCTGGCGTTTATGGCGGTCAAACGGGACACAGGTCGGGCACTTAGGGCAGGACGTATTGCTGCGATGTGGTCACGTCACCGCTGTCGGGCGTACCCGACTCACGTCATCGCTGTCGGGCGTACCCGACGAGAAAGTAAGGGGAGGACGGGTTCAAAACGGGCACCGTACCAGTGGTTTTCTTCCTGCATGGTGCATTTGATGCATTCAACAACAAAGTCTGCGGCGATGGCGGCACTTTCAAGGGGAGCTTTGCCGTTCATGAGTGCACCCGTGAAGGCTGAAGCATAGATGTCACCTGTGCCGTGACAGCTGTGGGACAGCTTTTCATGATCGTAGCTTTGGAATTCTTTGCCGTCATAAATAATCGCACCTGTTTTGCCTTTTGTGAAGGACTCGCCTGTGAGGATGACGGTTTTTGCACCCATGGCATGAAGCTTTACCAATATTTCCTTTATAAGCGCCTCATCGGGATTTTCCGTGTAGGGCGTGTCGGTGAGAAAACAAGCCTCGGTTATGTTGGGAAGAAGATAGTCGGCAGCGGGGATGAGCTTCTTCATTGCGTTAACAAAATCCATGTCAAAGCCTGTGTACAGCTTTCCGCTGTCAGCCATGGCAGGGTCTACTATGTTTACGCTGTTTTCATTACCCATGGTCGAGAGAATGTCACATACATACCGTACCTGCTTTGCACTTCCGAGATAGCCTGTGTATATGGCATCAAAGGTGATTCCCTCATCCTGCCAGTGCTTGTGAATGGCAGGAATGTCCTCTGTCAGGTCACGGAAGGTAAAACCCTTGAAGCCGCCTGTGTGGGTGGAAAGCACGGCTGTGGGAAGAACACATGTTTCAACACCGCATGCGGAAATTACGGGAAGTGCTACCGTAAGAGAGCATTGCCCTACGCCCGATATGTCCTGGATTGTGAGTATTCTTTTTATTTTCATTGCTATCCCAGCTTTCCATAAATAAAATTGTCTATATTTTAAGCCTTTTTCTGACGAATTTCAACATAAAATGTTTAACAGAATGTAATTCTTGAAGCTCCAATATGGTATAAATGTACATAATAATAAAACATTTTCGGTGATTTTGACAATAATTTAAAGCTGAATGATAGATTTTTGTCAAAGCTATTGAATTTTCCTGTAATTTGTGCTATAATATATTGTTAAAATTTTTGAAAAGGAGAAAAAGCATGAAAAAATTCAAGATTTTTACCCTCTTTGCTTTGCTGAGCCTGTGCCTTGCAATGCTTGCTGGTGCATACACCGCAAATCTTTACAAAGAAGACGGCAAAACACTTATTAAAAGTGTCACCTTTGAAAAAGGTGTAAGCACACCCATTCCCGAGCAGAATAACACAGAAGACAAATTTTTTCTCGGTTATATAACTGCAGACGGAAAGCAGCTTCACAGATACAACATCCACACCGAGTATGAAGGTGACCTTGAGCTTACGTCAAAATACATTACTCGCCGTGAAATGGTACCCGGTGAAAACTTTGTACATAACAGCTCTTTCGACGAGGATAGCATTGAATGGCTTGCCTCCAACGGTACAATTACAATTGTTACCCAAAAGGACGGCAACCGTGTGCTTGAATATTCAAGAGGCTCGCAGTATGCTTCAATTCAGCACGTTGCCAAGTGGGATGCAGGCAGAAAATACCGTGTTTCCTACCGCTTTATGGTTCCCGTAGGCACAAAGGCTACATGTACAATTAATCCGAGATACTGGGAATCTCAGGCTGAAATTGACAAAAACGATTCAGGTGACAACGGCATCGGCGGAAAATCGGGTAAGATTGGTGAATGGATTACCGACTCAAGAGATTTTACCATCTCAAATAACTGTATTTCCCACTACATGCGTGATGCTCTCAGCCTTTACTGTGAGCCTGTTTATAACAGGGCGGAAGGTGAGGACAACCTGGGTATAATTTACTACGATGACATTGAAATTATTCCTTACCATAAAATCACATACAATGCAAATGGCGGTTTGATTACAGGCAGTAATACCGAATATTATCTCAATGGCACATATACAGTAAATTCCGCTATTGTTCCTGCACGTGAAGGCTATGCTTTTCTCGGTTGGGGCAGAACTCCCGATGCTTCTGCTAACGTAAGCGAAATCGAGCTTGGCGGCAAGGACATCACTCTTTATGCAAGATGGCAGGGTGCTGAAAGCCAGCCTGTGTTTACATACAACTTTGCAAATGACACAAAGGGTATTGCAGACGGTGCAATCTCAATAGTTGCAAAGGATGCGGCAGAAGGATATACCTCGGCTACTCTGTACTATGCAGATGCAGAGGGCGTTCTTGAAGGCTATACTCCTTTAAAGACTCTTGCCATTACCGACGGCGTTGCAACCTACGGCGTAAGCGGCAAGCGTGCTTTCCCCATGGAAGCAACAAAGATTTATGCTGTGTTCTCTGCCGAAGGCAAGGAGGATTACACATATGTGTATGACATTCCTGCGGATAAGAGAATTACGGAAAGTAAAACTCCAATTGTCAGCTTCTACAGTGCATCTGATGCACACAATGCTGTAAATGACTATAATCTTGACGGCAGAAAAGTAACCTATAACAGAGAAAACGCTTTTGCGGATATGGTTGCAAACAAAGGCAGTTACGACTTTGTAATACTTAACGGCGACAGCGTGTGTCACTCAACAACCGGCGACTATGCAAAGTTCGACACCTTCAGACAGCAGTTCAACGATAACGGAATTCCGCTGTTCTTCGGCGTCGGTAACCATGAGTTCCATGTTTCAAAGGACGGTAAGGAAAAGCCTGAGCTTGCAGACGGTAACGAAGAGCTGTTCTTGGAGCTTCTTGATAAACAGCAGGAATACCTTGAAACACAGGGCTTTGAGCTTGACAGAGAGCCGAATGGCTGGTATTACAGCTTTGAGGTTAACGGCATGAAGTTTATCGTTTGTGCTACACCTTATCCCAACTATGCAACAGATACCTGTGACTATGCAATAACAGGCGAACAGCTCAAATGGCTTGACGAACAGCTCTTTGATGCTGAAAAATCCAATAAGCCTGTGTTTGTGTTCTCACACGTTGGTGTAGGAAAGTTGATTCCTCCCTTCAACGGTTCGGGTATTACGAATGTAAATGAGCTTGAAACCGTTCTCAACAGACATGCAAATCTGTTCTTTGGTACTGCTCACAGCCATACCAATATCAATGAGGACTGGCATACCGTTATGGCAGGTAACCAAAGTACACAGTATACCCACTATAACGAAGGAAGCCTTGCGTATACCTACGAAACTCTTGCTGACGGTACAAGAGTGTACGAAACAGACTACTGTATCTGCTACTATATCGAAGTTTACGATGATATGGTGGTGTTCAAGGGCAGAAAAATTGACGACGAGGTAGACGGCGGAAGCAAGTTCATCTCACATGCACATTATCAGATTATGATGCCCGATGCAGATAAGGCACTTCCCGAGCTTACTCTCGGCGACACTGTTGCAGACGGCACAGTTCTTACCCCAAAATTTGATAAAGCATACGACGGTGAAATAGCATCCTACGGCTGGTATATTGACGGCAAGATTGTTTCAACCGAAAGTACATATAAAGTCAGCATCAACTCTGATACCTGCGGAAAGAGAATTGCATGCCGTGTTACCTTTGAAGACGGCACATACGTTTCTGCGGTAACAGAGGAAATTCCCGGTTACAAGGTTACATTCGACATTAACGGAGGCACAGGCGGAAGTGCAATGTCTGCTCAGGACGTTGTTCCCGATTCTTCCTTTACTCCCAATATGCCCGCTCTTGCTCCTACAATGGCAGGACACTATTTTGCAGGCTGGTCTGTAAACAAGGACGCATCCGAGCCTGACGAAAGCTTCTTTGCAAATGGCGATATGACTCTCTACGCAGTATGGAAGGCAGGATATACAATTTCTTACGATGCAAACGGAGGAACGGGAAGTGTTCCTGCATCCCACGTTGTACCCGAAGGTCTTGCACAGCCATATGCTTCAAAGCCTTTCCCAAAACTTGAAGGTAAATTCTTTGTTGGCTGGGCAGATACAAAGGATGCAAAAGAACCTATGGCAAAGGTGAATGTCAAGGGCGATATGACCCTTTATGCCGTATACACCGATGAGCCTAAATGGTACTTTGATGCAAGTCTTTCGGGCTTTGAGCCTAACAGTATTGCAACAAGCACTACAATTGAGGACGGCACACTTGTTACCGTATCTCCCGGCGGAGACCAGTCTTATACATGGAAAAACGGCTCCTTTGCTGCAGCTGATTATCCTTATCTCAGATTAAAAGCCAAGACCAACGGTGCAATTGACGGTGTGTTCTATAAGTCTGATGCAGGCGACTTTTCGGAATCACATCATTTTGTATTGAGTCAGGCAACGGTTGTTGCAGAGCTTGACGGATTTAAGGTTTATGAATTTGATATTCTTAATATTCCTCAGGAAAAGGATGGCTGGTACGGAACAATCACAGCTCTCAGATATGATTCGGCAAGCAAAGCTGAAACAAGCGTGACGGACTATCTTGTGTTTACAGATAAAATAGGTGTATTCAAGGCTGATGTTACCGTTGATGAAACAAATAAGACAGTTACACTTTCCGAAGCCACCGTAAACTGCACAGCATCCGCAGAGTGGAGTGAAGGACTTCTCGGAAAGACCGTAACAGTAACTCTTACACCAAACGAAGGCTATGAATTCACAACACGTGAGGACGTGCTTGCACTCACAACAATCAACGGCGAAAAGCCTGACGGTGCAATTGTACTTTCCGACGGCAGTGCAAAAATCTGGAAGAGCGAAAGCTCGGCGGTTGTATTTGGTACGGCAACGGGAGAAACAGTTCAGGCAAGTGTGAAGGTTGATGCGGTTGCAGACAAAGACTTTGTAGTTGCAATTTACAGCGGAAGCACTCTTTGCGGACTCAAGATTTTCACCGACACATCCCTCGATGAAGGATATGTTGATGTGGTTGTTGATAAGTCCTTCGGTGCAGACTCAGTTAAGATTTTTGCATTTGACAGTCTTAATGCAATGAAACCTTCGGTTGAACCGTTTACCGCATTTTTGGACTAAGGAATCTATAACATTCAGCAGGTTGTCCTTGACGGATGACCTGCTTTTTTAAAAATGTTTGAAAGAACGATGAATATTTATAATTAGATAACAGTTGATTAATAATGAGTTAATGTTTTGGATTTATAATTTACTACAAAGAGAAAAAAGTTTGGTTTTCGGCAAGGCTCTTTTTAAATTCGACACTGTATTCGGCGAGAACAATTTGATGCCGGATATAAATTATAAATTTAAGGAGAAATGAAAAATGAAAAAGTTACTTGTTATCGGTGCGGCTGTTGTTATGCTTCTTCTCTCAAGCTGCGGTGCAAAGGAATGCTCCTTGTGCGGCGAAAAGAAAGCAGGTAAGACATTGGAATATCAGGGCGAAAAGGCTTACTTCTGCAACGACTGTGCAGAGGGTGTTGAAGCAATCATTAATCTTGCAGAAGCTGCAGAAGCTTGGGGTTAATTTGTTGATACATAAAAACAAATTGGTGGCTGCTTGATGCAGCCGCTTTTTTTGTCTTCTTATAATCTTTACCTTATATTTGCCGAAAAGACATATTTAAGGTATAAAATGATATAAGAATATTTATGCCCGTGAGAGGCATTTACATATTATAACAACGAAAGGACAGTAAAAATGACAAAGATTGATATTTTTTCGGGTTTTCTCGGAGCAGGTAAAACAACTCTTATCAAAAAACTCATCAAGGAAGGCTACAAGGGTGAAAAGCTGGTGCTTATTGAAAACGAATTTGGTGAAATAGGCATTGACGGCGGTTTTCTCAAGGAAGCAGGCATACAGATTAACGAAATGAATTCAGGCTGTATCTGCTGCAGTCTTGTAGGTGATTTCAGCAAGGCACTTGAACAGGTTATCACCGAATACAACCCCGACAGAATTTTGATTGAGCCTTCGGGTGTCGGCAAGCTCAGCGATGTTATCAAGGCTGTAGAAAACGCAAATACCCATGGCGCGGTTCTCGGCTCATTTACAACAGTTGCGGATGCGGGCAAGGTTAAATTGTACATGAAGAACTTCGGCGAGTTCTACAACGACCAGATTGAAAACGCCTGCACAATCTTCCTCAGCAGAACACAGGAGGTTAGCGAAGAAAAGGTTGAAAAGGCGGTTGAAATGCTTCGTGAGCACAACAAGGAGGCTGTTATCATCACCACCGACTGGGATAAGCTGACTGGCGAGCAGATGATTGAGGCTATGGAAGCAAGAAGAACCGTCAAGGACGAGCTTGCCGAGCTTGAAAAGCAAGCTCATGAACACCACCATCATCATGACCATGACGAGCATCACCACCACGAACACGGTGAACACTGCGGTTGCGGTTGTCATCATCACGACCACGACCATGACGAGCACGAACACCGCCACGAACATGGCGAATGTTGTCACCATCACGACCACGACCACGACGAACACGAGCATCACCACGAACATGGCGAATGTTGTCATCACGACCATGACCATGACGAGCACGAGCATCACCATGAACACGGCGAATGCTGTCATCATCACGACCATGACCACGACGAGCACGAACATCATCATGAACATCATCATGAGCATGGCGAGCACTGCACTTGCGGATGTCATGACCATCACCACCATCACCATGCAGACGAAGTGTTTGCAAGCTGGGGTATAGAAACCACACGCAAGTACACCAAGGAAAAGATAGAGAGCATTCTTCACGAGCTTGAGCATGAGGATGAGTACGGCTTTGTGGTAAGAGCAAAGGGCATAGTTGAAGGTGAGGACGGAAGCTGGATTCACTTTGACTATGTGCCGTCAAGTGCCGATGTAAGAAATGGCGGAGCTGAGGTTATCGGCAAGATTTGCGTAATCGGAGCTGAGCTTGATACAGAAAAGGTCAAGGCACTTTTTGACTAAACTTGCATTTATGCAGCAACTATCTTAATGGAGAAGGAATACAGAAATGGAAATACCGGTATATTTATTTACAGGCTTTCTTGATTCGGGAAAGACTAAGTTCATACAGGAAACCCTTGAGGATGCCAACTTTAACAACGGTGAAAAGATTCTTCTTGTTGTTTGCGAGGAAGGCGAGGAGGAGTATAATCCCCGTCTTTATCCCGGTGACAATGTTGTAATCGACCTTGTTGACGGCAAGGAAATGCTTACAAAGGAGCATCTGACGGAGGCTTCAATACGTTCGGGTGCACAGCGTGTTCTCATTGAGTATAACGGTATGTGGATGCTTGATGAGCTGTATGCGGCACTACCCGACAACTGGCTTGTGTATCAGGAAATGATGTTTGCAGATGCAAACAGCTTTGAAAGCTACAACGCAAACATGCGCTCACTTGTGGGCGACAAGCTTAAAAGCTGTGAGATGTGTGTATTCAACAGAGCAAAGAAGAATTTTGACAAGATGGCAATTCACAAGATTGTCCGCTCGGTGTCAAGACGTGCACAGATTGCCTATGAATATACCGACGGCATGGTGGAATATGATGATATTGAAGACCCGCTGCCCTTTGATAAAAATGCATCCGTGATTGAAATTGCAGACGAGGACTACGGTCTGTGGTACAGAGATTTTGCAGAGAACACAAACGACTATATCGGAAAGACGGTAAAAATTACCGCTCTTGTTATGAGAAACAAGCTTATAAGCGCAAAGAGCGAGATTATAATAGGACGTCAGATAATGACCTGCTGTGCAGACGATATTGCCTACAAAGGACTCTTATGCAAAACACCAAATGCCAAGGACTTCGCACAGGGCGAATGGGTTGAGGTTGTTGCCAAAATCTCAATGGAAAAGCACAGAGTCTACAAAAGCGAATCAGGTCCCGTCCTCACCGCTCAAAGCTGTGTAAAAACATCCGAACCCCTAAAACCCGTCGCCGACTTCTTTTAGTCCTTACTTTCTCTTTGCTAAAAAGAGAAAGTAAGCAAAGAGAAAAGATTTCGTGACCTTGTCGCAGTGAAAAATCCTATCACCGATGCCCGAATGGTGTCCCGTTTGACCTCCTTAAACCAAAGAGGTCAAACTAAGTGCGACACCGTTGGAACAACAGAATAAAACTGTGCCACAGATGCACAGATAGCCAAAACGCCCACCAAACAGCGGCGGTCGTTTTTACTTGGAGTAACGCAGATAATTCCTTTTTCCGTTGTGTCCCAAGCAGAGAGCAATTGCAACGCAGTTCATAGCACTCGCACTGCAACCCATCGAGCGACAGCGAGCGATTTGCCGAGCTTTACGGGCGGCATCCTCAGCCTCCTGCTGTCAGAGAGCCGCCACGGCTCAGCCTCGACCTCTAAAGTCGAGGCGAAGAGTGGAGCGCTTT
>JAZNIM010000200.1:0-4996 GCA_045577475.1 Eubacteriales bacterium
AGTCCCGATTCACGCAGGGAAACAAGAACAAGGTCGGGGTTTAAGTAGTTTTCACCGCTTGCGGCAAGTGTGAGGTAAATTGTTGTTTTGCCGCCCTCACAGTCTGCGTCAAAGTCGTGGATAAGACTTTTTATGTCAAGCGTTTTGGTGTTGCCGCTTTTGGTGGTTTTGGAAATCTGGGGAGGATTCAGAAGTGCGGTTTTAAGTTCCTCCACACTCGGCTTCATGTCCTCAAAAACCAGCTCATACTTTGCACTTGTAACCTTACCGATTTTTATCTGAGGCTCGTACACCTTTTTGATTTCAATGTCCCGTGTAAGTGCATTTTCAAGACGTGTTTTTACTTCCTCGGCACTTAAATCGTCAACAATTGTAATATCGCAATACTCGTTTTCTCCCACCATGCCAACAGACAAGGGAAGTGCAAACACAAGTTTTGGATGAGGGTTGAAGCCTTCGGAGTATTTAAGATGAATGTTTGCTCTTTTGAGTGCTCTTGTAAAGCTGTGTGCAAAATCAAGGTGGGAAACAAAAATCAGCGGTCCTCTTTTTGCAAAGCGTATTCTGTAAGTAACCATTATGCTTCCTCCTTGCCTGCCTTGTCGGGATTTATACAGCGTTTTGTGCAAAGGCTTGAACCGAATTTTGCCGCTCCGCAGCCACTGCACTTTGTAAGACAGTCGGGTGTTGTAGCTTCGTCCATTGCCTTTTTTGCTTCCTCAAGCAGGAATTTTTGGGTAACGCCGCAGTCAATGTGTTGCCAGGGAAGTACATCCTCAAAACCGTAAGAGCGGTTGGCGTAAAAGTCTGCACTGAGTCCTGCCTCGTTTATGGAGTCTATCCAGCGGTCATATGAAAAGTATTCGTCCCAGCCGTCAAAAATCTGTCCGTTTTTATAGGCGATTTCAAGTGCCTTTGAAAGACGTCTGTCGCCTCTTGCAAATACCGCTTCAATACGTGAAACCTTTGCTTCATGCCAGTTGTAGCGGATTTTGCCTGAGCGTATACTTGAGCCAAGAAGTTTTTGCTTTCTCACAAGCTCTTCAAGGCTGTCCTGTCCCCACCACTGAAAAGGTGTATGTGCCTTTGGAACAAAGCAGGCAACTGAGATTGTCACCTCAACGGGACGTCCTTTGGGTTTTTCGGGATTCTGGTAATATGCATCCACAATCTGCTGTGCAAGGTTTGCAATGCCTTCGATGTCCTCATCCCTTTCTGTGGGAAGACCGTTCATAAAATACAGCTTAACGCTTGTTCTGCCTGTGGAAAAGGCATTGCGGCAGCCTGTAAGAATTTCATCCTCGGTGAGGTTTTTGTTTATAACATCACGAAGTCGCTGTGTTCCTGCCTCGGGAGCAAAGGTAAGACCTGTCTTTCTTACGCCCTGTACCTTTTTCATAATCTCAGCTTCAAAGGAGTCAATTCTCATTGAAGGAAGTGAAAGGGATACCTTTTCTTCATCTGTCCATTCTTTAAGGGAATCCACAAGCTCCACAAGACAAGGGTAGTCGCTGATTGAAAGTGAGGAAAGTGACATTTCCTCATAGCCCGAGGATTTATAAAGGCTCTTTGCCTGACCGTCAAGAGTCTTGTAGCTTTTTGCTCTGTAAGGACGGTAGATAATGCCTGCCTGACAGAAGCGGCAGCCTCTCATACAGCCTCTTGCACATTCAAGCATGATTCTGTCGTGAACCGTTTCGGTAAAGGGAACGGGTACGGTTTTTGGGAAGGGTGCGGCATCAAAATCCGCAACGCAGTTCTTTTCCACAACCGCCGGAACGTCCTCAAATTTTGGTTTTATGCTGCTTACAGCACCGTCTTTTGCCTCATATTCAACCTCATAGAGAGAGGGTACGTAATTGCCTTTTATATGGGAAGCAAGACGTAAAAATTCCTGTCTGTCAAACTTGTCATGGGTTTTCTTGTACTCGATGTACATTTTAACCGTTTCAACAAGGCTGAATTCTCCCTCGCCTATGCTGAATATGTCAAAGAAGTCCGCAACAGGCTCGGGATTGTATGAGCAAGGTCCGCCGCCGATAATGATGGGACAGTCGTCATCTCTGTCCTTGGAGTACAAGGGAATTCCCGCCAAATCCAGCATGTACAGCACGTTTGAATATGACAGCTCATACTGGAGGGTGAAGCCTACGAAATCGAATTTTTTAAGAGCATCGCCGCTTTCAAGAGCATACAGCGGTATATTCTTTTCACGCAAAAGCTCTCCCATATCAGGCCAGGGTGCAAAGCATCTCTCGCACCAGATGTTTTCCTCTTTGTTAAGACAGTCATAGAGAATTTTAATGCCTAAGTTTGACATTCCTATCTCGTAAGTGTCGGGAAAACAGAAGGCAAAGCGTGCATCCACCTTTTCCGCATCCTTGATAACCTCGTTAAGCTCACCGCCTGTGTATCGTGAAGGCTTTGTTATCTTTTTTATGTATTTCATTGCAATTTGCTTTTCGTTCATCAAAATCACCTGTTCTGACTTTTATTTTACTCTTTATAATACCATACTTTCACGGATTTGTAAAGGGATTTTTGTGTATAAGGCAGGCGAATATCCGAGAAAAGCAAAATATACAATTTCACGGTTGAAATTTTTACGTGTGCGTTGTATAATACGTGGTAAAGTGTAACGAAAAGGCAGGTGAGGTGCATGAAGGACATAATAAATATTCCGCCCAAGGCAAAGGAGCTTATTGAAGCGCTTGAAAAAAACGGATTTTGTGCATATGCTGTGGGAGGCTGTATCCGTGACAGTATTCTCGGACGGAAACCCAATGACTGGGATATCTGCACCTCGGCAGAGCCACATGAAACGCTCAGGGTTTTCTCGGACAGAAGGGTTATCGAAACGGGACTCAAGCATGGCACTGTCACGGTGCTGTGCGACGGCGAGCCTTATGAAATAACAACCTTCCGCATTGACGGCACGTATACCGACAGCCGCCGTCCCGATTTTGTAAACTTCACAAAAAGTCTTGCCGAGGATCTTGTACGACGTGATTTTACAATTAATGCAATGGCATACAATGACAGGGACGGACTTGTGGACTTGTACGGCGGAAA
Organism: Eubacteriales bacterium; assembly: GCA_045577475.1. Lineage (GTDB taxonomy): Bacteria > Bacillota > Clostridia > Oscillospirales > CAG-382 > UMGS1387. The sequence continues at coordinate 3,073 of JAZNIM010000200.1, forward strand.
AGAGGATTTGGAAAACAAAATCATCCGCTGTGTAGGAGATGCAAAAAGGCGGTTTGAGGAGGATGCACTGAGAATCCTTCGTGCAATCCGCTTTGCCTGTCAGCTTGATTTTGAAATAGAAGAAAGCACAAGCCTTGAAATACACCGCGGGAAGGACAGCTTAAAGAATATATCTGCCGAAAGAATTCAGACCGAGCTTTGTAAAATGGTGTGCAGTGAAAAATTCCCCGATATGCTGGTAAATTACAGGGACGTGTTTGCGGTGTTTATTCCGAATTTGTCGGCAATGTTTGATTTTAAGCAGAACAATCCTTGGCATGTGCATGATGTGTTTATGCATACCGTGACGGCACTTAAAAGCTGCAAATCGGACGAGCTGTGTGTTAAGCTTGCGGTTTTGTTCCATGACATAGGAAAGCCTTTTTGCTACAGCGAGGATGAGAAGGGCATCGGTCATTTTTACGGACACGCAGAAAAAAGTGCCGAGCTTTGTGACGGTATTCTGAAGGGGTTAAAATTTGACAATGAAACGAGAAACACCGTAACCGAGCTTGTAAAGCTCCACGATGTTCCCGTTGAAGCTGACAAAAAAATTATCAAACGCCGTCTTTCAAAAATCGGAGAAAAACAGCTTCGCCGCCTTTTGATTATGAAGGAGGCAGATAACCTTGGGCAGAATACTGCTCTTACGGCAGAAAGAATTCCGATGCTGTATGAAATACGGGATATGCTTGATGAAATAATGAGTGAAAATGAATGCTTTTCCGTTAAAGATTTGGCTGTCAGCGGAAAGGATTTACTGGAAATAGGCTATAAATCCGACAAAAATCTTGGAAAAACGCTTAACAGACTTCTTGAAGAAGTGATTGCCGAGAAAGTTCCCAATGACAGGGACGAGCTTTTGGATTTTGCCCGTAAAATGCTGTAGAATTTCCGTGTTTTACGTCATATTCTGTCCGAAATAAAAAGTTTACGTACAGTTGTTTGACAAACGGAAATAATTCTGTTATAATCTTAGAAAAGTGTAAACGAAAAGAGGTGCTGTTGAATGAAAATACTGGAATCTGCGGAAAATTATCTGGAAACCATACTTGTTCTGAAAAACAAAAACGGTACTGTAAGAAGCATAGACGTTGCAAACGAGCTTGGTTTTACAAAGCCCAGCGTTTCCATTGCAATGAAGCAGCTCAGGGAAAACGGTTATATCACCGTTAATGATGATGGCGGTCTTAATCTTACAGACAAGGGTCTTGCGGTTGCAGAGCGTGTTTTTGAAAGACACAATGTTATTGCAAAGGCACTTATGGCTCTCGGTGTTGACGAGGAAACCGCTTACAGCGACAGCTGCAAGATTGAGCATCACATCAGCGACACAAGCGTGCAGAAGATAAAGGAATACTTTGACAAAAAACAGTCTTAAAATTGATTTTTTACAGCCGTATTTAATTGCGGTTGTTTTTTTATTGCCGTTTGGTTCAAAAATTATATTTTTTGTACAATTTTGTATTGCAAATATGAAAACGATATACTATAATTAAGGTGTATATTTTGGTGAAAAAGGAGAATTAAGCCATGAATAAGAAAATTGAAGAATTGCTCAGACGGTGTCATGAAATGTGCCTGGAGGAATATGAGCTTCCTCCCGTTGAAAACGGCGTTGTTATTGACGATCCCGACAACAATGACATCTACGGCTGGAAAAGTATTATCTACCTTATGGCAGACAAGGAAAGTGCAAACGCAAACGCAGGCATCCGCAGAGCTGCTTTGTACATGGACCTTCCACATATTAGCGGCAGAGATGTAAGAGGAGAAAACGACTTTGCGGCAATCCGCATTGCAGCAAGCCTTTATCTGTGCTATGACAAATTTGAGGACGAAACAAAGCGTCTTGTAAAGCAGTTTTTACTTGAAAGAGATTTCA
>JAZNIM010000201.1:0-27619 GCA_045577475.1 Eubacteriales bacterium
CTCATCAAGAGGACGTCCCGTGGCACTCTGACATACAAAGTCGGCTTTATACTCAGCTTCAACATCTCCGCACTTTGCCTTTATAAGTGCATTTTCACCTTCGGCAAGGATACAGGTCATGCTTATGCTTCTTTTTCTGTCCTGAATCTCACAGTCATTCTTTGAAGCAATTCTTGAATTTTCCTTGTCCTTGTCGCTTCTAATGCCGTACATGGACTTGTTTTCACTAACGTATGCGCCTGTAAAATACTTATCTGTAAATCCGCCTCGGGAAAAGATATTTTCAAGGCTTTTAATCTGCTCTTTGTCTGCATTTCTTGCACCGTCCACAATTTCACGCCAGATTTTTGTGGTGTTATAAACGTAATCGGGGCTTTTCATTCTGCCTTCGATTTTAAGGCTGGTTACTCCAAGGCTCAGAATATCCTCCATTCTTGTACCGAGGCAGGAGTCCTTCAGGCTTAAGGGATATCCTTTTTTCTGCTGTCCGTCAAGGGTATATTCAAGTCTGCAGGGCTGGGCGCATAAACCTCGGTTTCCGCTTCGTTTGCCTATAACCGAGCTCATAAGGCACATACCCGAATGGCACACGCAAAGAGCACCGTGGATGAAAATTTCAGTTTCTATGCCAAGCTCCGTTACCTTTTTTATTTCCTCCATAGGCATTTCTCTTGCAAGAACAACCCTTGAAAAGCCAAGCTCATTCAGCCTTTTTGCACCCTCGCTGTTATGACAGGCACACTGGGTGCTTGCATGAAGGCACACAGAGGGCATCTGTTTTTTTATGTTGTATGCAAGTCCTAAGTCCTGCACTATAAAGGCATCCGCACCAAGGCTTGCCGCATTGTACACAAGGTCAAGCACCCCTGTCATTTCCCTGTCGGTGACAAGAGTATTTACGGTAATGTTGGTTTTAACCCCTAAAATTCTGCAAAGCCTGATAGCTTCTCTCAGCTTTTCGGGAGTGAAATTTTCGGCATTCTGTCTTGCGTTGAATTCGCCAAAGCCGAAATATACCTCATCCGCTCCTGCGTTTACCGCAGAAACAAGTGCATCATATGAGCCTGCCGGTGAAAGAATGTATGGTTTGTTCATGGCTTCTCCGTTATTTACATTTTTTTATTGAAAAATATTACGATATATATTATAATATAAAGAAAGCGAAAAGTAAACGTATATTTTTAAATTTTCCCTATTTCGCCACGGAAGGAGATTTCCATGAAAATCCCTCACAGAAAACACGATTTATTTATACCGTACATGTTTGGTATTTCGGTAATTCTTACCGTCATATGCTTTTTATCCCATTTTTCGGGGACAAGCACACTTATTTCAAAAGGACTTTCCTTTGTTACAACTCCGTTAAGAGCGGCAACAAGGCTGGTTGCTAATTCCATCGACTCGGCATCCCGGCATTTTTCGGATGTTGATGCACTGCTTGAAGAAAATGCCGCCTTGAAAGATGAGCTTGAGGACTTAAAGCGTGAAAACAACCGTCTTGAAAGAGTTGACGATGAAAATCAGTCTTTGTACAGATTTCTCGGTCTTAAAAGAGAAAACTCCGACTATTCTCTCACCAATGCAAAAATCATTTCACGCTCCACTTCAAACTATATTTCCACCTTCTCTCTCAACAAAGGCTCTTTCCACGGAATAAAAGAAAACATGCCCGTTGTTACCTCAACAGGTGCACTTTTGGGTGTGACCTATTCCGTTGATTCGGATTCTTGCAGATGCATGTCAATACTTTCTTATGACACAAATGTGGGCGTTTACTCGGAGAAATGCGGTGAAACGGGGCTTCTTTCGGGTTCAATAGAGGTATTCAGCGACAACAAGTGTGTTATTTCGGGTCTGTCAGACAACACAAAAATCAAGGAAGGCGACAGCATTCTCACAAGCGGTCTTGGAGAGATTTACCCCAGAGATTTAAAAATCGGCACCGTTGAAGGCTTTATAACCGAAATAGGTTCACAAACAAAAAGTGCTGTTGTAAAGCTTGACAACTCTATTTTCACAGCCGACAATGTTATGATTATTACAAGCTTTGAAAGAGAATACAACTGATGAAGGGTGTCACAAAACCCGTTGTTCTCACGGGACTTGGGTGTGCTTTTTGTCTTTACATTCTGTTATGCGGCTCGTTCAGCTTTGGCACGTCAATAGCCATATGCACAGCCGTCACGGCAGTATTAGGTCTTACCGTTGCTTTTACAAGCGACAGAAGTGCGGGAATTATCCTTATATTTATCACAGCAGTTTGCATGGCACACGCTTGTTTTATTTCCGCCTTCCACGAAAAAGCCGCTTATTCCTTCATTTATGAGCAGAAGGACAAGCCCGACAGCGTTTATACCGTGGAAATAACAGCTCTCAGAAGCTACGGTTCATATTCAAGTGCGGACGGAAAAATCATTTCCTGTGACGGCAGGGAGCTTGACAGAAAATTCAAATGCCGCTTCGGCTTTTATTCAGGCGAGGCTCTTGATGCAGGCGACCTTGTTACTTTTACGGGAACACCCGAACGCCCTTCAAACGATGAGTCTGACGGGTTTGACAATGTTTCCTATCTCAGAAGCCGCAAAATATTTATTACCTTTCCCGTATGTTCGGTAACAGGCTCGGAAGCAGGCAAAGCTCCACTGCAAAAATCAATTCACAAATACATTGAAAAAGTAATATACAAATTTGTGCCTTACCGCTTTGAATTTGAGAGTGCAGATGTTTCATATTCCATGCTCGTAGGCGACAAAAGCTTTCTTTCGGACAACGTTAAAGAGGCTTTTACAAGAAGCGGTATAATCCATCTGCTTTGCGTATCGGGAATGCATCTTACGGTAATAATGGGTGCACTTTACAGCCTTTTCAAGATATCGGATACAGGCAAACGGCTGTCTGCGGTGTTGATGATTGTCTTCTGTTTTGTATACCTTGCCGTAATCGGCTTTCCCATATCTGCAGTGCGTGCGGGAATTATCTGCATAATCGGCTACTGTGCTTCTCTTTTGGGAAGAAGCACCGATGCATATTCCTCGCTTTTTGCTTCACTTGTAATTGTTTGTCTTATCTCACCCTACAGCGTGATTGACATATCTGCAATTCTTTCCTTTGCGGCATCCTTGGGTATTATTACATCCATCGAGCTTTTTGCCGAAAAAGAAAAGGGCGGCTCTGTTTTCTCAAAGATTATTTATGTATTAAAATCAATGCTTGCTGCCAACATCGGTGCTGTACTGTTTACATATCTTTTCAGTGCAAACGCCTTTGGCGGCATTTCCCTTGCATCGGTTCCCGCAACGCTTCTTACAAGCTTTGCAAGCGAAATCCTCTTGATTTTTCTGCTTATAACAGTGGTGCTTTCGGTCATTCCGTTTTTACAGCCCTTGCTGTATCTGACCGGCTTTATTTGCCGCCTTTGTGCCGAATTTATTATCAGCATTGCCAAAAGCTTTGCAAATCTAAAATTTTCTTACACGGAAATTACGAATGTGAGCCTTTGGCTAGTGCTGTTTATTATTGTGATGTGCGTCCTTTGCTTTTTCATTTACTTTGACAGGAAAATTCCAAAGCTTATCTGTTTTTTTACAACCACTTTAATATGTGCCGTTGTGGTGTTTATTTCCTTCGTCACCACTATTGCCGATGACAATGTGTACAAGGTAAGCTATTTCAGGCAAAACAAGGACGACAGGCAGGCTTGTATCAAGCTTGCAAGCGAAGGGTATCTTATTATAAATGCAGACGACACCCTATGTTTTAACAGTGACAGAGCTGTTTTTGACGACAAAAGAGGAAACAACTATCTTCTCATAATTCCCGACAAAAACACAAATTCGGCTATTCTTGCTTCAAACATACAAATATTCCGTGACAAGTACGGCTTGAAGGGCGTTTTCCTTCCTCCCACTTTATCGGGTGAACGGCTGAAGAATGAGCTTTCGGCAAAAGGCTGTCCTACTTCTTTTATTGAAAACATGCTTGACTTCGGTTCTTTTACAATAAACTTTGATTTTTCGGGCTCAGCTGCATTTTTCTCGGTTGACGACGGCAAGACAAAAACCGAGGTTTTATTCTCAGACAGGTATGACAGCAAAAAATTCAGCAAAGACTGTGATATAGCAGCCTTCTTTACAAGAGAAACCAAAAACCAATTTGATACTTCCTCCGACGTTTTACCTCCTTGCTCCGCATTTATAACACGTCTTAAAAAGGATGAAGTATTTGACAAAACACACAACACCTACGGTGAAAAAAGCTTTGACATAAAGGGGTGATTAATTTGGCAAAGCCTGCGTTCAAGGAAAAGCCCTCGGAAATACACGCAAGAAATATTGTGACGCTGAAAGAGCGAATCAAATCGGGACAGCTCTCGGGAGTTTACCTGTTTTACGGCGATGAGGAATATACAAAAAACCACTACTGCAAGCTACTTACGGATGCAGCGGGCGAAATGCTGAATGTCACAAGCATATACGGCTCGGAGTTTGAGCTAACCGACTTTATTGCCGCCTGCGAAACCAATGCCATTGAAAGCTTTGACATGTTTTCAATGTCAGAGGACAACATGGAAGCCGATTCCGACGACAACAATTCAATCCGTGTTATAAAGCTAATAAATCCCGATATAGCCTCCCTTGCAAAAAAGGACAGCGACTATTTTATTGAGTTTCTCACCTCTCCGCCGGAAAACACGGTTATAATCTTCTGGCTGTATGCAGGTGAGGAGGACACCCTTTCAAAAAGCATCTACAAAAAAATCACAGAGCTATCTCTTACCGTCAACTTTAAAAAAGAGCCTGTTTCAAGCTCTGTTTTAATAACCTGGATTTTACGCCACTTTTCAAAAGAAAAGCTGAACTGCGAGCGGCATGTTGCAGTCCATCTGTGCGGAACCGTGGGAAACAGCATGACGGATTTGAAGAACGAAATTGACAAGGTCATTGATTACATCCGCTTTGAAAACAGGGACACGGTGACAGTAGAAGACGTCAACTTTATATGCATAAAAAGCGTTGAAGCTCAGATTTTTGACATTTCAAACGGTGCCTTCAGCGGCAATTTCACAAAAGCGGCAAAGGCACTTGAGGTCTTACGTGACAAAAAGGAAAGTCCCATTCTTATACTTGGAACAATTGCAAAATCCATGCGTGACCTTTGCGTTACCGAGAGCTTCATCAAAAGCGGCGTTGCAATACCTTCAATTTCAAAGCTCAGCGGACTTCCCGAATTTATCGTAAGAAGCTGCTCAGAGATTTTAGGAAACAGAAAGCATGATTTTCACGGCAACGATTCTTTTACCCTTTGCGCCTCAAGGCTTGTAACAGAGTACGACAAAAAATTAAAAAGCTCACGCACAGACGGCTATGAGCTTCTTCTTGAGCTAATATTCAAGCTTTCATTTGCGGGAAAAATCTGAGTGTGTGTAAGCAAGGCTTATACATGTGATTTGGGCATTCGGATACACCGTGAGCAACACCTTGATACATTCGCACATTGTGCTTGAAGTGGTAACAACATCATCTACCAAAAGGATATCCTTCGGGATGTCCTTTTTTACTGCCGCAAATTTTCCAAGCACGTTCAGCCTTCGCTGTGCTGCATCAAGATTTTTCTGATCCTCTGCTTCCTGCCTTCTTTTCAGCAAAGGAGTGTACACAAGATTATCCTTTCCTTTGCACAGGATTTTACAAGGCTTTGCAACATGGTCATACCCGTACTTTTTAACGTTTTTTCTGCTTCTCGGCACATTTACAACAGCAAATTCTTTTTCATTATCCTGTGCCAACTTATTATAAAGCTCTGCAGCAAACACAAAAAGTTCCCTGTTTCCATGCCTTTTAAGTGCATAAATCAGCGACTGAACGGTGGCGTTTTCATAAGAAAACATGCTGTAAGCATTTACCCTGCAGCCTTGTACCTCCAGCATCCTACAGGATAACTGCGTTGACTTTTTCAACTTATCAAAGCAAGAGGGGCACACTGCACCCCTCTTTAACATTGTATTACATATTTTGCATTTTGGCGGAAATATAAAATCAATTATATTCATTATCTGTAAAATCTTATATCCGCAACGACCTGACCGAGAATTGTAACCTCGTCGGCAATAATAGGCTCCATGTCCTTGTTTTCAGGCTGAAGTCTGTACTTGCCGTTTTCCTTATAAAAACGCTTAACGGTTGCTTCATCCTCTATCATGGCAACAACTATTTTTCCGTTATCTGCATAGTCGCACTTTTCCACAACTACAACGTCGCCGTCCATGATGCCGATTTCTCTCATGCTCTCCCCTTTTACATTAAGGGCAAACAGCTGCTTTTCGTCATACTTCTTATCTGTGGAATAGTTGACAATTCCCTCAAAGTTTTCTGCTGTAAGTATCGGAAGACCTGCGGCAACCTGTCCGAGAACAGGTACCTTGTAGTGGTACACTCTTGCCTCAACAGCCTCTGAAAGAATAATTGCTCTGCTCTTTCCGTTTTCTCTGTCAATATAACCCTTTGCCGCCAGCTTTTCAAGATATCCTTGTGCCGAGGATGTGGACTTGATTCCCAAATCCTTACAGATTTCTCTGACCGACGGAGCATAACCGATTTCATTTATTTTTTCTTTTAGATATTCAAATACTCTTTGTTCCTTTGGCTTCAATGGTTTCACTTTCTGCACCTCACTTTATCTTCATTACACTTACATTATAACATCTGAACATATGTTTGTCAACACTTTTTTGCTCGAAAAATGTCGAATTTTCTACTTTACTGTTTCAATGCCCTCAGGCACAAAAATCTCAGGCTCACGCCCCTTTACCATATCCGCTTTAATCGCACCTAAAGGCGTGGGAATACATATATGAACCTCATCAAGACCGCAAAGGCAAGGGCTGAGCTTTATCTTCTTAAATCCCGCAGACAGTATTTCAAGTCCCAACAGTCCTGCAGGAAGCTGATAAGTAGGAGTTCCTGCCCAGACGTGACTGTAGTCAAAGCCGTACCCCGAGCAATCGTACCAGCCTTCGGGAAGTCCCTTGGGAAACTCAGCCATATACTTCCACCGTGAGAGAACCTGTATTCCGTATTTTTCAAACAGTCCTTCTTCACGTATTGCTTCAAGAAGAAAATGTGCAAAATACGGCTGAACAGGCGTAAGCTCTTTATCATAAACCATGCGTGTCAGCATTTCTTCACGTTTTTCCTTGGGACACACTCCGCTCATTACGCTGAGAATATTGGAATGCTGTCCGAAGTACTTCTTATCTACATTTGCAGGCAGCATCCAATTCTTGCCATCCGAGGTATCGGGAGTACCCTCACAATACAAATCTTCATTTTCATCATAAAGGTATTTATTAATAGCATCCGCCATTTGATTTTTGCTGTCAATGTACTTTTTTGCCTTTTTTTCATCACCGTAAAGGGTGCACATTTTTGATGCCGCTTCAAATCCGTAGCAATAAAACATACAAAGAGCCGTCTGTCCCAAAGCCTTGGGAGGATGATGCAGGCTGAAGCCATCCACCACCATCCAGTCAACAAAAGCATAGCTTGGCGGATTGTCAATAAGTCCCTTTTCATCCTTATAGGTTTCAAATCTTGCGTACACAACCTCGCAAGCATCAATTACATTTTCAAGAATTGACAAGTCGCCCGTGAACATACAGTAATCAAGTGCCATTTTCATCCACAGGAACGTATATGTTGAATGGAACATATAACCGTCCTGAAGTCTTAGAAAATCCGCTATTCTCTCAATATCAAGCTTTGTAACCTCGGCATTGCCATAGGTCATATAGTTCATCAATGACGAAATCATATAATCCCCTGAGCAGGCAAGGTTTTCCTGATGCATGGGGCTGTCAAGCTCAAGATTTTGCTTACATATTTTAAGGGCATGCTTTCCCATTTCATAAACAGTATTAAGTGCCTCATCCGAGCACTTGAAGCTTCCCCTTTCACTGCAAGGGTAGTGGCTGAAGGAATATAAAAGCCTATTCAGCCTAACTTTGCCTTCACTCTTGTTCTCAACCGTCAAGGTAAAGCCCGAACAGCTTGACATTTCTATACTGCGGTAAGCAAGACCGCCGTCAGCAGTTATCTTCTCGGTACGGGTGAGCTTGCCTTCTTTTTCAAAGGCATCGACGGTAATGATATACTCCCCGTCGCCCTCTGCATCAATCACAAAATATCCGCCGTAGACTTTATCCAGCCGGTACTTCTTTGACACCTTTTCTTCTGCCTTAACGGTGAACGGTTCAAATCCCCCGATGGGAAAAACGTCCTCGTAAACAAGAGGCTTTAACGGTGATATTTCTGTTCTTACGGGATATTCAAAGCAGATTGAGGGCAAAAAATCCTCACTCTTTTTCAATGCATCAAAGGTGGTAACATTTACGTATCTGTCATCGTAACGTGACAGCCAGCTTTCATCAGTACCGATTATCTCAATGCTTCCGTCTTCAAATAAAACGGTTGCTTCGAGATAAAAGCCGCAGTGTCCGCTTGAGGAATCAAACTCACGTGTTGCGGTGTCATGCACCAATGCAGAAAAATCAAGCTCTTTTCCGCCGCAGTCAAGCTCCATTTTACTGAGAAAATACCGTGGCATCATGCCTTTAAAGCTGTTATCCGCCCCGGGCGGCACAGGACCTGTCTGCACAAAGCTTCCGTTTATGTAAAGATGGTATCTTACGTCACCGCCGACACACAGAATAATCTTCTTCAGCTTCTTATCAAACTCATACTTTTTCTTGAAGCTAACTACTTTGAACTCCCTCTTTGAACGTTCATCACAATAGAAGGTAAGGCAATTATTCCAACTGTCGGGATATTTTTCTTCATTCAGCCAAATCCAGTTTGCCATGAGCTTTTCCCCCTTTAATTCTTATCATTATGTACATCATCGGCATCATCCGCCTCAATAAGACCGTCGGGTGTTTCTACCATGTCATGATGCTTGATAAGCAGAAAACGTCTTACCGCAAAAAGTGCCGCAATTGCCGTCACCGTCACCAGATTTTCCCAAGGCTTTGCATGTCCCACAATGAGCTGTCGTGCAAGTGCAAAGGCAAGCACCTCAATAACCGTTTCGGGTGTATGCTTGCAAAGCATTTTTATAAGCTCTGCACCGATTGCAAGAATTATTGCATCATCCAGCACATGAACAAGTCCGTCAACGCCCTGCGACAGTGTTGAAGCATTCACGGTTTCGGCAACAAGCTTAATTCCAAATACAAGAATGCACAACCCCACTATAACTGAAATTAACAGTTCAAAAATATAACTGATTTCAAACATTATGTCCTGAAGTTTTTTTCTCATTATCTTTTACCGTCCGTTTTTCAAATTATCATTCCTTACTTACAAAGGAAACAAATATACTGTTATCGCTTCCGTATTTTTCGCATCCGATGGGCTGCATCCATTCTGCCGCCATTACAACAGCCGTGGAGCCGTCAAGTGTTTTTGCATCAAAATTACCAAGTCGTGCACCTCTTTCGGGAACAACCACAAATTCGCTGTCCCTGACAAGGCGCATATTTTCAACTCTTGCCGCAAAAAGCGGTGCTCTGTGACGGAACACGTGGTCATTATCCGCACCGCGTCTTGTATACACAAGATAAAGGTCATCACCTAAAGTAAACCAATGCTGCTGTGTATTGTAATTCTGAAGTATGCTGCCGTCCTCCCATTTCCACAACTGAAGGTCGGTATAGTTAAGACCGTCCTTACTTTTTGCCACAAAGCCGCATTCGTCGTTTCTGATTGTCATATAATACATACCCTTATGGAAAACTATTGATGGTTCGACAAGACCTCTTTCAACAGTCACCGTCAAGGCATTTCCAACCTTCAGAACCTTTACATTCTCGCCGTCAAAGCTGCACAGTGCAACGCAGGAGTATGAATTTTGTTCACCCTTTTTGGTAAAGCTCATGGGAACAAGAATATTTCCGTCTTCAAGCTCAAGGCTTTGTCCGCTTCCGTTACCGCAGCACTCGTAGCCTTCAGGCATATTCAAAAACTTCATTTTCGTAAAAGCATCTGTCTTTTCATCATACACACTGTAAAAGGTATGTCTTTTTCGTTCATCCCCCAAAATCGGGTGAAGTGCATCCTTTGTATACTGTGCGGTATGACCTAAAAGCAAGATTTTCCCCGTCTTTTTATGATACATCGGCGTTCCGTCACAGCCGACGGTTGTAATACCTTCCTCGACTATAGGCAAAAGTCCTTCCTGAGGCACAAATTCACTCCATGTCTTGCCGCCGTCAAGGCTTTTGCTCATGAAAATACCCGAAAACAAATCGCTGCCCTTTACATTAAGGTACTGTGCCGTAGCAAGTGCAAAATTCGGTGCAAAGCAACATCTTGCGTGTACAAAGCACTGTTTTCCGTCGTAGCCGTTTCTCATAACATATGTTTTTACGTTCATACTGATAGCTCCTTAGTAATTATCAATTCCTTTTGCCCATTCATCGGCATGAGATATCCATTTTTCCACTGACTTATTACACCATTTCTCAACGCCGCATTTTGTTATTTCATTTCCGAGAGCAACACCGTGTGGTCCATCGGGATATATATGCATTTCATAAAGAATACCGTTTCTTGCAAGTGCATCTGCCATCACAAGAGAATTTCTCACGTCCACCACCCCGTCGTTTGAAGTATGAACAATGAACATGGGGGCTGTATGCTCTCCTACAGCTTTTTCGGCACAGCTATCGTTAAGCTGTTCCTCGGTGGGCTCAACACCCCACCAAAGATTTTTAAAGGAAACAGCATGAAATTTATGAGTAATTACAGGATATATCAGCATAACACCTTTTGGTTTATTATATCCGTAAGGCATATCAACAGCATCATAAATTTCTTTTCTGTTCCACATTGTGCCAACCGTTGCCGCAAGATGTCCCCCTGCGGAAAAGCCTACGGCAAACACCTTATCGGGGTCAATATTATACCTTTCGGCGTTATCCTTAATATACTTTATTGCCCTTGCCGCCTGAATGAGATGTGACGGGAACGGCTCTTTTTTTACGGTATAATGAAGCACAAAGCAGTTATAGCCGTAAGGCATGAATGCAAGAGCTATCGGCTCACCTTCTCTATCGCTACACACCGAGGCATATCCGCCGCCGGGAATTACAAGCATTGCACTTCTTACATAGTCCCCAACCTTTTCTGCGGCAAACACCTCAAGGTATGCATTTTCGTCAGCTTCATCAAATTTAATTTTTTCGTATATCATGGTATTTATAACACTTCCTTTTGACGTTTATTTAATTTCTCTATCACGTAAAACACAAGCATAGTCAAAAACTCAAATGCTATCACGTAAGCAAAATACACAGTAGTCTATTAAACAAAATATATTTACCAAACAAATGGTATCAAACGATACTTCACTTTTTTCTTATATTCACAATATCCATTAAGTTCTTTCTCGAGAAATTCTTCTTCACTCTTTATTCTTTTTGCAATAATAACCGGATATATAAGAAAAATCAAAAATGAATATATAGAACCTAAGACAAGCGGCATTGACAAGAATAAGAGAAGCGTTGCACTGTACATTGGATGTCTTATAATGCTGTATAATCCCGTATCAATAACTGTTTGCTGTTCCTGAACTTCAATAATACGACTGAGATATGCGTTTTCCCGAAGCACCTCTGCGTAAAGAATATATCCGAAAAGGAAAACCATCACAGCAACCAAAACCGCCCATTGGGGTAAAGTGTACCAGTGAAAACGAAATGTTAAGCCTGCAATAATAAATCCTGCTAAAAACATAAGTCCGCTTAATTTAATAACCATTTTCTGTTCTCGCTGTTTTTCTTTTGCCATCAGTCGCTTTTTCAATAATTCAGGGTCTTTTATCATCAGCACTATTCCTGCCGTAAACATAGGTATAAATAAAATTCCCATAAGCAGCCAACCATTTTTATAGTAAATATTACCGGCAGACAAAAACAACAAGCCAACTATCACTATTCCTAATAATAGTTTTATTATTGCCTGTATAACTAATTTTGCTGTCATATGCTTTCTCCATTAATTTCAATTATATCTTTCGACAATACTCGATATCCTTACTATAAAGACTGTATAATCTGGATGCCAACACTATAGGTGCAAGCTCATGTCAAGTTAGGATAAAAATCAGTCTGGTAATGTAACATTCCATGTTGAAAGAAAATCGGGGTTTTCTACAACTTCACCTGTTGTTCTTAATCTATATTCTCCTGGTTTTGCAGGTTCGATTGCAGATGGATCGTTCGGAATATCAAATTCTTCTCCATCCTTTTTCTTTATATAAATAGTATTTTCAGTAACCGCAACTATTTCTCCCCAACTCTGTTTTTGTTCTACAAATTCATCGTCTTTGTTATAAAATGTCATTCCGACAAGAATGGTCTTTCCAACTAAATTTTCTTCATTTGTTTTTTTCTTTTTCTTCCAAAACATATTGTTTCCCCTTTATTCTACATTTTTCGACAATCTTTATAAGTTCACATCAAGTCATAAACAATCCTAACATCATATATCAATTCTACCGGGAAGCAAAAATCTTTGCTCGCAAGGAGATTTTTGCGACGCCGTCAATTGACACAGTGCTCGAATGAGCACCTAAGAGCGACAGCTCTTTTGAATTTTATGTAATAAAATTCTGTATGTGTCATTATAGAACCCGTATACTTTTCATATGTCAATTTCACCAGGAAGCAAAAATCTTTGCTCGCAAGGAGATTTTTGCGACGCCGTCAATTGACACAGTGCTCGAATGAGCACCTAAGAGCGACTGCTCTTTAGAATTTTATGTAATAAAATTCTGTATGTGTCAATTATAACATACCCACAAACAAATATCAACATTTTCAGGCATAAAAATCCATCGCCTGCCATCCAAAAGCAAAAAAGAAGCCGCCTCAGATGAAGCAGCTTCTTAAAAGAATTATTAGCCAACGATACCGGAACGTTCAATACCTTCAACAAGTGATCTCTGTGCAAAGAGGAAGATAATGAACAACGGCAGAATAACAAGCAGACCGCAAGTGTTGGTAATTGCGGATTCCCAGAGTGTTGTAGCCGCAAAGTCGATTTTAAGACTTGTGGGAACTTCAACAATATTGGGAAGAAGGTGTATGCCGTTTGTTGTGAAGAATGGCGGTGCTGTATAGAATGTATCTGTCCACTGCCATGAGAATGCAAACATAAATACTGTTGTCATCATAGGTACAGACAGCGGAATGATGATACGGAAGAAGGTCTTGAAGATACCTGTTCCGTCGATATACGCCGCTTCTTCAAGTTCATCGGGAACGCCCTTGTAGAACTGTCTGAAGATAAATATGTACAGACCGTTTTTAAAAGCAAGTCCTGTGAGTGAGAGCAGATAAAGAGGTATTTCGGTATTGATAAGGTTAGGAAGGTCAGGACGGTCAAAGCCGAGAAGACCGAGAATTCCGAAAACATCAAAGTATCTGAACTTCATGAACATAGCAAGAAGGAGTGTGTCATGAGGAATAAGCATTGTTATTACTACGCAAAGGAAAAGGATTGTTCTTCCCTTGAACTTGAACTTTGCAAATCCGTAACCTACTATTGCACACATAAGTGTCTGGAAGAATGCGCACAACACTGAAATTCTTGCTGTGTTAAACAGTGCTGAAAAGTACTTATTCTCAAGTATGATAAACTTCCACTGGTCAAGTGTGGGGTTCTTGGGGATAAGCTTTACAGTGGTGTCAACAAAGTCTGTATTGCTCATAAATGAAGCAAGAATCTTTGTAAGGAAAGGATAAAGAATAATATATGAAATACCAACAAGTAATACTGTTCTGAAAATTGCATATATAACTTTTCCGATAAATGCAGGTGATAAAACTTTAAGCTTTACTCTCTGCCAGAAGCCTAATTTTCCTTCGAAATCGATTTTCATTTCTTTCTTGGAAAGCTTGGTTACTTTTGACGGTGTATTATTCATGATTTATCCTCCTTTCCTTAATCTCTTCTCTGATAGAATACAAATGCCGATGCAATGAATGCAACAAGACCGATAAGTACCAGTACGAGTACAAAGTAAATCCATGACATGGCGCTACTAAGCTCTCTCGGTCTTACGGTACCCGTGTTATACACGGTATTGATATATCTCATTACTGCATTTGATTCGGATGTAAACGAGTCGATAACCGTATAAACCGCATTAACAAGAATCATCGGGCTTATCATGGGGAATGTAATCTTCCAGAAGGTTTCCCAGCCTGAAGCACCGTCCATCTTACATGATTCGTAGATGGAGGGTGAGATTGACTGAAGACCCGAGAGGAATATCAGCATCTGTACACCTGAACGGTTTACTATGTTATAAATATCGTTTACGATTGCAACTACGTATTCAACAAGCTCTGTACCGATTGCCATGTTACCGAGAAGGCTGGTAATATCCATGGCACTGATAAGGTCGCCTGCTCCCGTGTTAACACCGGTATCAATACCGCCGCTTGACATGTAGCTCATAGCCGCATTACTCTGGTCAATCTGGTCGATAAGACCTGTTGTAAGAATAACGGGAATAAAGAAGATTGCTCTGAACACCGCACGGCCAATCATCTTCTGGTTAAGAACGATTGCCATGAACAGTGAGAAAATAACAATTGCAGGTACGTCGAATACAAGCTGCTTGATACTTTCTGTAAGTGTTCTTACGAAGCCTGCATCTGAGAACAGAGCTTCCTGATAGTTTTCAAAACCTACAAACGAGAGTGTATAACCAACCTCTCTGTCTACGGTGATTTCGCTGACTGAGAACTGAATTGAGCTAATCAGCATGGGTAAATAAAGAATTACAAAACCTATTACAAACGGAAGAACAAAGAACCAACCGCCTCTTGCCTTCTTTGCGTCAAGAGAAGCTATTTTCTTTTTCTTCACAGGCATTGGAGAAGTCATGTTTGCTGCTTTATTCATTAACTAACACCCCTTTCCTTATCTTACCGCGAAGCTCATTGCATCAACGGTCGTTCCGTCTTCAAGTACAGCTTCGTGGGTATTATAATTAAGAATAAACTCAACACCGTTGTCATACTTAACTCTGACAATTCTTGTTCCTACATATTCATGCTCGGAAATTGTTGCATACTTAACCAGCTTCATGCTTTCATTAAACTTGGTGTATGTATCAATGATGTCTGTCTTCCAGTTATCGTATCTGATAGCGTAATACTTACTGAACTCAGGGAATGCCTTAAGCTCGGAGGTGTTATCCTTGGATACGAGGTAGTAAAGACCTGCACCGTTTTCGATTGCCTTGAGCACGCTGTAATCATAGTCACCGTCAAGGTTAATTGCGGGACCTGTGAACTCAGTGTAGCCGTGAAGTACCATTCCCATGAAAGGAACAGACTGGCTGGTGTTGATGTTCATACTACTGTCAAGGGGCACGTTGAGGATGTGGTCAGCATATTTAAGTGAATATGCATTACCGCAGTCAACCATAATCTTGCTGTTATCTTCAGAAACTTCTTCAAGGAACTTATCAACCATCTTCATGGCTTCATCTCTGTTAAGAGCATATTCCTCGTTAAAGTCTGAGTTAAGGTCGCTGCCAAGTGTTGCAAGAGAAATTGCATCTGTACCGAAGCCTGTGAACTTCTTACGGATATTATCATAGAAGTCAAGCATTGCAACGGGACTTATAATTGCCTTATCGTCAGCTTCAAAGCCCTGATAAAGAGCATTGTAAACTCTGTGAACTGCACTTCTGCCGTCCATGGTCTTTGCGGTATCGTTCTTTGTGGAAACGCCGTCAAAGGATCCGAACTTTGAAACGTAAGTAAAGTCAAGGTCAGGGTAAATATCAACCCCCTTTGCCTTTGCAAACTCAACGAGCTTTACAAGACCCTTCTTACCGCCTACAGATGAAGGAATACTCAGCTTTGCGGGAGCTGTATGCTCCATACCGCCGTTATACCAACCTGTAAGCTTAACGTTGATATTATTTACGCCTGCATCCTGAAGCTCGGTAATCATGCCTTCTGTCTGTTCAAAGGTTGTAAGAGGAGTCTGAAGCTTTACAGGGAAGCCTACTACCTTTTCCTGAGTCTTGATAGTACCGAAGTTTTCGATATAAAGGGGAACATCCTCACTCTTATCGTTTTCAGGCTGAAGCTTTGTAAGTACGCCTGAAGCTTCAAGATAATTTCTGATTTCGGCTGCCATATCCGTATAGCTTGTGCCTTCACCGTATACAGGGAAAATTCTCATTGTGTAATTACCTGTATATCTTCTGTCACTGTTGATAGTCCACTGGGCATCACCTGTGCTGGAAATACTGGTAAGAGCATATGTATCGGTTGGTCTCGGATAGAATGTAGCATATACTGAGCTATAGTTATGAACCGTACCGCCGTGGTCTGAAGCAAATTCACTCATTGCATCGCCTTCGGTATAGTAAGCAACAAAGCCCTTGGTTCTGTATTCCTGAGAGTCTTCTTCAGCTTCTTCTGCTTCTTCTGCTTCTTCTGCTTCTTCTGCTTCTTCGCCTTCAACTGCTGCATCATCTGCATTTTCTTCGCCTTCGGCTACTTCTTCGCCTTCTGCAGCTTCTTCGCCTTCTGCAGCTTCTTCAGCTTCTGCTTCTTCAGCTTCTACGGTTTCTTCGCCCTCAGCTGCCTCTGTTTCCTCTTCTTCAACGGGAGTAGGAATAAAGGGAGCTGTTTCAAGAACGCCGAATGCAGGAATTCTCATTGTTTCCTGAGTGTAGCCTGAAATTGAGTGGTAGGCATAATCCTTACCGTAAAGCTTACCTGCAAGAGTAAATGCCTTACCTTCGATATCCTCAAATCTTGTAATTGTGCCTGAACCATCGGGAAGGAGAGTAAAGCCCTCATTGCTGTTAAGACCTGCGCCAAAATAAGGCAGGAGCTTTACAGAGGTAAGTGTATAGTTTGATGTATCATACTTAATACTTGTTGCAGGCATTGAAATCTGCAAGCCGTATTCATCAAGTGAGTACTCAATGGCAAATCTGAAAAGTGCGGGAGCTGCGGAGGTATCAACGTATTCAATCTCTTCATAGTCAGCTTCCATCTGTTCAGCGTCATAATCGGTGTTATTCTCGATATAGCTTGCAAGAAGCTCAAGCTCACGGTTGGAAACACCGGGGTCGAGAACGTAGATAGCCATTTTTTCAGTGATAGGCCACTGAATCTGCATTGAATTAAGAACATTAGGTGCAATAGTAGGATCGAAGGGGTCCTTCAGGTCATAGTAAGCAACGAACTGTTCATATTCACGGGTAGACTTATTTTCCCACTCAGCGATGATATTGTTTTCAAAGCTATGCTGGGAAATCTGACGGGGAACAACGTATTTTGCCTGTTCCTTACCGAGAGTATATTCAACTCTGATACCGTTTCTTGTGTTTTTAACAACAATCTGCTTTTTAACAACGTTATTTTCCTTGCTGGAATTCTGAGCTGCATCTGCATATGTGTTAAAGTTAACTACTGCACCCGAATTATCCTTATACTGGATAATAATCTGGGAGAGCAGACGCTTTTTAACGTCTTCATTAGCAGTTGATTCGCCCACATTATAGGGGTTTGTGAGAAGAATCTGACCTGTTGCTTTTACTCTGATACCAACCTCACCGGTTTCCTCAAGAGCCCAGATCTCATATTCTTCATTTTCAAAGTTAGGCTTTCTTTCACCTGTTTCAGCGTCAACAACACCCATTGTTGCAAGCTTTTCTTCTTCATTAAGATACTTTTCGGTAAGATAATCCTTTGAAAGAAGGGGCTGTACATCGTCTGCAAGTACCGTTACCGCAAGAGCTGCAGCAACAACAACCGATGAAAGTATGTAACTTATTGCATTTTTAATTTTCATTTTCATTACTCCTTTCATCTTACACTCTGTACGACAGCTCAATGATAATGTTATATACAAATCCAACAAGCTTTCCGAGGAGGCTTGAGAAGAGTACGCCGATAAACATTATGAATGCCATACCAACGATGGATGCAAGTGTCGTAAGAATATTCTTAAACAGCGTATAGTCGTGAATTACCATCATACCGAAGAACAACAGGAAACCTACCCAGAAGAATGCAATACCCATTGCAAGTGAAAGCAGGCTTGCTTCATCGGCTGTTACGATATTTGAAAGAAGTGTGGTAAGCACGAAGAATGCGGGAAGCGGGAACAGTGCGTAACATGTTGCAATATAAATATCACGGATACTGCCTTCGCCGTCAAACAGTGTTGTAAAGCACCAGTTTGAAATTACCCACAGACAAACGGGAAGAAGAATTGAAAGCACCATCATAAGCACGCTTGTTTCAGAAGGAACAGGGCTTACAATATAGTTCTGACCGATGGAGTTATAAATAAATGAAACGATTGTAAGTGCAAGAATGAGGGTTGCACCCTTTGTGGAAGCTCTGTACTCATGCTTAATATCCCAGTAACCGTCGAAGGGATGGAACATTACGTGGTAGCCGTACATGAATTCTTCCTTGAGTGAACGCTTTTTCTTAAGTGCAAGACCTGCATCGTTTACCTTCTTGGCATACTTGAATACCTTTGAAAGGATTACACAGAAAAGAACTACAACAATCGGAATAACGATTACGTACTTTTCAACCCATTCCTTTCTTACCTGCTGCCAAGCATCGGAATAGTTGGTTACTTCATATGCACTCTTGAAATACTCCATTGCTTCCTCATACTCACCCTGTCTTGCAAGGCTCTTACCGATACCGATGTAAGACATATCAAAGTTTGAGTTTCTCTGAAGGATTTCATGCCAGTCAGCTTCAGCCATATCGAACTTTCTGTCTCTCTGGTTCTGAAGTGCCTTAACAAGAACATCGCCGTACTCAGTTCTCTTATAAACCGTGATTGCATCGTTCTGGCTGTCAAGAATCATAAGATAATTCATTGCATTATCTTCGTTTCTTGCATCATACGCATAGTCGATAGCTGCAACGGATGTGATATTACCGAGCTGGCTGCCCTTATCACCGAATGCAAACATAAGGTTTCCGTCTTCATCGTATGTAAACACCTTCTGACGCTTCTGGTCGATTACTGACCATGTGCCTTCCGGACCGAGACCTACGTCAACAATCTTGGAAGGACCGATGATTGAATATTCGGGAGTAGGCTGTGCATTGAATGTAATTTCACCTGAGGGCGGGAAGAAACCGCTTCTCTTCATAACGTCCTCGCCGTTAGGGTTAAGCATCTTAACGGGAGAGAAGTCACTTGAAGTATCCTTTGCAAGGATTGCCTTTTCAAGGTCAGCATCTGTAATTGCACTTGTTGTTGCAAATACGAAGCCCTTTTCATTAATATTAATGTTATTGAAGGAAAGGGATACGTTCTTAACAGACTTATTCTTCTGTTCAGCGGTCTGGAACTTACGCCAGATCATATCGAAGAAGGAAAGTGACTGGGACTGTGTACCGATAAATCCGGCAAACTCGCCGTCACTGTTAATTGAAATAATACCCTGGTGGGTTTCAGCACCGACTACGTAAACATAACCTGAAGCACTTACAGAAACTGCAACGGGTCTGTAGATATGGTTATCGCTGATAACCTCACTCTTAGGTTCGGGAACTGTCTTTATAAAGTCACCAAGCTTATAATCAACGCCGTCGATTGTCATGTCCTTGGTTGCGAACACAAGAATTCTTGCCGCTTCCGAGTCACACACATAAAGCTCGCCGTCAATTGCATACAGACCTCTGGGGTCCATGATGCTGTCGGGTACACCCCATTCATTAATGAATGTTGTAATTTCCGTAACATACTTGAAGTGACATTCAGCCTCGTCATACTTTACAACGATAACTCTGGGTTTACCTGCTTCAGCATTTGAGTCGGAAATATAAATGTAACCGTCCCAAGCGAAGTTTTTCTGTGCCTCATCGTCAACATAGGAAACGCGTCCAACACACATATCCTGAGGATCTGCAAGTGAATCTGTCATGCCGAGAGATGTAGCTGTAATTACTTCATAAGGAACATATGCATGAGGAGATTCAACGTAGTTACCCTCGATATCATATGTATAAGTAGCATAAGGAATAATTGCCTGAGCGGGAATTGTGCCGAAAATCATCAGCACACAGATTGCCAGGAGGAATATTCTTTTCATTGTTTTCATTGTGTTTTTCCTCCTTAGTCTTTCATACCTGAGCTTGCCATTGTTTCAATAATATTACTCTGAGTAATAACGAATACCGAAACAGGAACAAGCATCATGATTACTGTGGAAGCCGCTGCAGCACCGCTTCGTACGATACCGCCGGCAAGAATCTGCTGAATAGCGTAGTTAAAGGTTTTAAGCTGTTCTGAATAGATGTAAATTGAAGTACCGCTGTTCCACAGACCCTGGAAGGAGTAAACGATAAGTGTCAGCCATGCAGGCTTAACCATAGGCATTACTATCTTCCAATAAATTGAAACTTCCTTTGCACCGTCAAGTCTTGCAGACTCAAGAACGGAGTCCGGAACTGTTGTTTCAATAAACTGACGCATAAGGTAGAAGCCGAGGGTATAACCAAATGCGGGGATAATCAATGACCAATATGTATCAATCCATCCGAGGAAGGACATGATAATAAAGTTTGAAAGAGCAGATACTGTTGAGTGGAACATCAGGGAGTAGTAAACAAGCTTAAACATACCCTTACGTCCGGGGAAATTAATCTTTGTCATAGCATATGCAGCCATGGAAGCAAGGAACAGATGTCCGAATGTACCGCCAACGGAAACAAATGCCGTATTAAAGATATATCTTGAGAAAGGAACCCAGGATTCACTCATCAATCTGAACAGTTCAGAGAAGTTCTTGAATGTAGGATTGATAACGAAGAATCTCGGAGGGAACATCCACAGTTCATCAAGAGGTTTCAATGACTGGGAAATAGCATATACCATAGGAAGGAACATAAATGCACCGAAAACAAAGAGCATTACGTTAATTCCCACGTCACCGCCGACGGAACGGTTAAATGAACGTCTTTTAATCTTTGGCAATTTCATATCACTTACCCACCTTCGACAGTAATTTATTTACAAGCAGGTTAGAACCGATCATGATTGCAAACAGGATTGTTGCAATAGCGGAAGCGTAACCCACTTCCCAACGTTGTCCACCGTAGTCATCAAGGTGATGCATGATGGTATGTGCACAGTAGTCAACGGAGGGGAATCCGCAAAGTGCGGTAACGATAGCACCGAAACCAAAGGAGCTGGTGATAGCCATGATAGCGGCGAACATCATCTGGTTTTTCATAACGGGAAGTGTTACGTACCAGAGTTCCTGCCATCTGTTTCTTACGCCGTCAACGCTTGCCGCTTCGTAAAGGGACTTGTCAACAACCTGGAAACCTGCGATGAAGGAAAGGAATGATGTACCGAGAGATGTCCAAAGAGCAACTACAATAACAAGTGTCATGATGTAGTCTGTATCCTGGAACCAAAGTATGGGGGAATTTATTACGCCCAGCTTCATAAGAGTACCGTTAACCCAGCCGTACTGGTCACTGGAGAACAGTGTCTGCCAGATAAGGTAAACCTGACCCGAAATACTGGGGGCATAGAAGATAAGTGTTACAACGGCACGAATCTTCGGAGTCAGTTCATTGATGAACCACGCAAACATAAGGCTGAGAAGGTACGATACGGGGCCTGTCATTGTTGCAAATATAAGAGTGTTCTTACATGCAAGAAGGAAGGTATCGTCATCGAGAAGAAGTCTTATGTAATTATCAACACCTATAAATACAGGCATTTCAAGCATATTAAACTGTGTAAGGCTGAGAAGCAATGACACAAATACAGGGATGATGGTAAAGGTAAAGAATATGATATAGTAGGGAGCTACCATAAGGTAACCAATCTTATTTACCTTCATTTCGCGAAGTGTCCATTCCCATTTTGTCATGTCTTTTCTAAGCTTCGGTGCCTTTTGCGGCTGTGTGCCGGCTTTTTCTGACATTTATTTCACTCCTTAAAATAATTTGTGCGGGACTTAAGCCTCTATCCCTTTTTCTTTCAGTTCTTCCATATATTCTTCCATTGTAAGGAAGCCATACTCGTCACGCTTTCTTGAAAGCTCGTGGTTAATATCATCCACATAGCCGAGCATCGCTTCGGAAGCAACCTCACCGTCATCAACAACCGCATAGAATGCGAAGTTGGTGTATCTTGCAACGATATAGTTACCGGGGGACATAGGCGTTCCCTTGAGTGATCTAAACTGCTGCTCAAGGTTTCTCTTTTCCTGTGCTGTCCAGGACTGGCTTGTAAGAGCATCAATATTTGCTGTATTGTATTTAGCGGCAGTACCCATGATAGCTACCTGTTCCTGACCGAAACGTGTCTGAGTATCATAGCTTACCCACCACTGCAGGTATCTCCATGCATTCTGTGCCTTCTTGGACTCAGTAACATCCTGGTCGGATGTAATGTCATCCGCAGCATCCTTCATCATCATCATTGCATGAGGAGCAGCTGGAGAAGCATGGTTGATTGTTCCGTCTTCTCTTTCAACACCGGGAAGCTGAACAAATTCCCAAAGACCTGCGATTTCGGGAGCAAATACTCTGAGCTGGTTATATGTTGTATAGTTGGAAATTGCAATAGGCATTTCACCTGTTCTGAAACGGTTTGCAAAGTCATATGCTACGGGTTCGCCGTAAAGTGTAAACCACTCGGTCATTCTCTGGAATGCATCGAGAGCACCGTTGCTGTCAAGGTTTGAAGCAATTCCCACGGTTCTCATGTATTCTCTGTTATCAAGTCTGTTTTCAGCTTTATTGCCGATTGCTTCCTTCATGCCGGGCTCATAGTCTTCAGCAGACTTAAACCATTCAAGTCCTGACTGATACATATAAATCTGAGTAAGTGCCTGGCTGAAGCCCATTTCCATCTGGTTTTCGGAAAGTGCTCTGATTACGCCTTCAACGTCATCCCAAGTTTCGGGAACGTCAAGTCCAAGGTCAACAAAGATGTCCTTTCTGTAGAAGAGCATCGGGAAGTCAAGTGTGGAAGGAAGACCGTATGTAACAACACCGTCACGTGCATCTCCGTTCACTACCTTATATTCCTTCTGAGCATCATGCTGGTCTGCCTTGGAGCCGTCAGCATATTCAATTCTGTCGGGGTCAAGAACCGTAAGAGGTACAAACAGTTCTTCATTACCCTTGAAGCAGGACTGCTTGATTTCCTCAAAGCTGTAAACCTTTGATGCTTCTTCGGGAAGACTGTCATTTATCTTAGCCGAAACTTCTTCATTGAAGTAGTTAAGAGGAATAACCGCATTTCTTATACCGAAGCCTACAGGGTCACCGTCCATGGAAACGTCAGGACCTACACCTGCAAGCGTAGCGGGAAGAAGTGTACCTGCCGCAATAAGCTTGAGGTTAACGGATACTGTATCATCGTTAAATGAGTCATCAACCATCTGACGCATGATTGTTGCCTGGTCACGGCCTGTTGTAATCCATACTTCGATGCTGTTGGGGTCATCTTCTTCAATCTTTTCACTTGCACCGAGGGAGTTATAGTCGGTGAAGAAGGACATGAAGAAGGAGCCGAACTCGTGACCCATAGCTTCAAAGAAGCTTGCATTTTCCTTAGGAAGGCTGCTTCCGGAAGGCTGAATCATAATATAGTCAAGCTGAAGTGGCTGAGCCTTTGTGCTGAGAAGCCATGTACCAAGGGAGCCGATATAGCTCTTATAGTTTGAAAGGTTTGAAGCAATCTTATCCTGGTCGTTACCCATTTCGCCAAGGAGGAATGCTATTCTGGAAAGAAGAACGGTGTTCTGACCCTTAGAACCGATCTTTGCTTCCAATTCGCCTGATACCTGCTCAAGGTTTGCCTTTTCCTGACGCATACCGCTGAGAACACCGGGAATAAGCTTTGCAAATTCATAGTCGGTGTATTCATCAGGCTCAGAGCCGGTAATCATAAGAATTTGTCTGTAGTAGTCATTAAGACTTGTCTGGCTGATTTCAATTCTGTTAAGAATGTCAGCCATGTCACCGAGAACCGCCTTGAACTCGATGGTGTGGTGACCTTCTTCAAAGTAGAACTTGAAGTTGGTGGTTCCGTCATTAAGAGGTGCTACCTGCCAGTCATCGCCGTACTTGAACTGAAGCTTCTTAGCTTCTGCGAAGGGATATTCGCCGTCAATCTTTAATGAACGGGAGGAGAACAGACCCTGGTTGATTGTCTGCTTGAATCTGGGCACAACATCATAGAAGCCTGCTTCTTCAATATCAAATTCATAGGAAATCCACTGACCTGCTATCTTCCACTTGTCACCGCCGTTACCGCCGATGGTGTTAAGAAGAGCCGCTGCGGGATCCTGAGGAACTGTAATACCGCTGGTACGGTCATTCATTGCATAAATAACCTGTTCACTTGTCTGATAAGGTGTTTCCGCATGAATCATAATTGTGTTCTTATCATTCTTTTCGGGAACAGAAGCATCAGCATGAGAAGCGAGATATTCTTCATATGTAGGAAGAACATCAGCAGGCTGGAAAGTAAAGCTCTTCATGAGCATAGGCTCGCAGGCTGCTTCAAATGTGATAAGATGCTCACCTTCTGTGAGTAAGAACTTGAGAGGCTCGTTATAGAAGGTTTCGGAATCACAAATTTCAGTTTCTATCCAGCGAGGCTTTTCTTCCTTGCTGGGACGCATTTCGTTACCGTTAACGTCTACTCTGAAAACAGGGTTTTCCAAAGCGGCATCAGTACCTCTGTAAACTCTGTTACCATAGTTGTAATCATTATTATTTTTATCCTGCCATACACGGGAGAATGTAAGATAACGTGCTTCCTTGAAGGGAACCTCTCGGTCGATGAGAAGAATACGCTCGATATTTGAGCCGTGTCCCTCGCAGGGATAGTATTCAACCTTCATTGTATACAAAGCCGTCTTGGGAACAGTCACTTTATATGTAACCTTTCCTACGTCGGGAGTATACAGTACTTCCTTAACTTCATCCTCGGAATCGGGATTTGCCCACTTTTCCACAAGAGCATAGTCGGCAGGATCTTCGCCAACCTCCTCTGCGGTAACATAGTCGAGTGCGTTAACCACAATAGGCTCGCAATCGGCATCGGGAATACCGTCCTTACGTGCAGCCTCAAGATATTCGGCATAGGTAGTCGAAACCATGAGGTCTTCCATGGCATCCAGCGAGTTTTCTGTTCTGGAATCGTCAATAACTACGCTTTCGGTCGATGTGGGTTCATCGGCAAAAGCAACAACTGATCCCATAAGCTGGAGCAGCATACTTGCAACTAAAACGAGAACTACAAGTCTGCTTTGGTGTTTTGCAATTTTCATTTGCTAATTTCCTCCTCTTGTTGAGTATTGCCTTGGGTACACCGGCTCTCTTTAAACTTTTCTACATATTAATATATGTGCAGCACGTTCCGTTAGGGCGGTGTTCACCAATGAACACAAGCCGTCACCCGTTCTTCACACAAAAAACACCTAAAAAAGGGTAAAAAGTGCCCAATTACATGAGTATAGTATACCAATCCCGACAAAGTTTGTCAATAGTCCGTTGCTTTGCAAACGGGCGGCCGCCAAAGCCTTGAAGGGACAAAATTTAACAACTTATTTTTCCTCGTTAACCGTGTTAACAAATTATAAATATATGGTACTTTTGCACAAATTAAGCAAATTAATTATACATACGCAATGCACATGTCGATTGTTACTCACCGAAAAATCACGCATTTAAGCCGTTTTATTTTAATCATTAAACGGAACTTCAAATTAGCAGTGCCGATATATACAATTATTTCAGTCACAATTATTCTTTGGTAAAATTAACTTTCAAAGCATTTTGCACTTTAAATATTAATTTTTTATAGCCAAATTGTTTAGTTATGAAACTTCACTTTGTCGATTTTGCACAAAAAAATCCGCAAATTTTCTACAACGCTAAAAAAATGACAGTTACCAAAATTTAGTTTATTTTTATCAGTCCAAGTGATATTTCGCTAATTTTATTCTTCTACCAGTTCCTGTAGTTCTTCCCATGCCTCATAAAGCTTTTCAAGCTTATCCGTAAGAGTCTGAGCTTGTTCAAACAGCTCTGCCACCTTTTCGTAGTCCGAAGCATGCTCCTGTTGGAGAGCAAGATTGTCCTCAATTGCCTTTTCGGTATCGGCAATTTCCTTTTCGGTTTGCTCAAGCTTACGTGCAGCATTCTTCTTTTTGTTTCGAAGCTCCTTGTTCTTTTCGTAATCCGACTGGTTATCCGAAACGCCTCGGTTTTCCTCCCCTGCCCTGCTTTGGTCGGAGGATTTCTTATTCTTATATTCGCAGAAGGTTTCGTAATCTCCCTTGAAATCAAATGTACCGTCGGTTCTCATTTCAAATATACGGTCAGCAAGCTTTTTTACAAAGTATCTGTCATGAGAAACGCACAGCACCGTACCGTCATACTGCACCAGTGCCTGTTCAAGAACTTCACGGGATGGTGCATCAAGGTGATTTGTAGGCTCATCCAGAATAAGAAGGTCACTTTTTTCAAGCATGAGCTTTGCAAAGGTAAGCCTTGCCTTTTCACCGCCCGACAGCACATCTATTTTCTTAAACACATCCTCGCTTGTAAACAAAAAGCCTGCAAGAACGCTTCTGATTTCCGTCTGTGTCTTATTCGGGAAGCAGTTCCACAGCTCATCAATCACCGTACTGCTGTTATCAAGCCCCTGATGCTCCTGATCGTAATAGCCTATAGACAAGCCTCTTGCGTACTCAAACGTACCGAAGTCCTGACCGATTTTTCCGCAAAGGATTTTCAGCATTGTGGATTTTCCAACGCCGTTTTGTCCGAGAATAAACATTTTTTCTCTGCCGTGAAGCAGGAATGACACATTTTCAAACAGCTGCTTACCCGGATACCCCTTGCACAGTCCGGTAACCTCCAGCATCTTATCGGGACACTTGCCGTTTTCACCCATTTCAAAGCGGAATTTTATGCTTGACGGCAAATCCTTGGGCTTTTCGATTTTATCCATTCTGTCAATTGCCTTCATGCGGCTCTCGGCAGCGATGATATTGCGTTCTCTGTTCCATCTTCGCTGGTTCTCGATAAACGCTTCAAGCCGGGCAATTTCCTTTTGTTGGAGATTATAATGCTTTTCGTCGTTCTTTCGGTCTTCTTCCTTGCGCTTTACATATTCCGTATACGCACAGGGGTACAGCTTTCCCTCATGGTTTTCAACCTCAAAGGTTTTCTTTGTTATTTTATCAAGGAAATATCTGTCGTGGCTTATTACGATAATGCACTTTTTATAATTCTTCAGATATTCTTCAAGCCATTCCACCGTTTCAATATCAAGGTGGTTTGTAGGCTCATCCAGCATAAGTATATCAGGCACGGACAGCAGAAGCCTTGCTATTGCAAGTCTTGTTTTCTGACCGCCCGACAAGGTGTTTATCAGCATGGAATGGGTGCTTTTATCAAATCCGAGTCCCGTCAGCATGCTTGAAATTCTGCTTTTGTACTCATAACCGCCCTGTCTTTTAAAGTTATCCTCAAGTGTGGTATATTCCTTTGCCA
>JAZNIM010000202.1:0-2909 GCA_045577475.1 Eubacteriales bacterium
ATTTCACGCTACAAGGAGCTGACGGAGTATTTACTTTCAAACAAGCTGTTCTGTGCCTTCTGCTACACACAGCTATATGATGTTGAGCAGGAAAAGAACGTTCTTCTCACTTATGACAGAAAGTTCAAGTTTGACCCCGAAATTATAAAGGCAATCAACTCTCAGAAGGCGGCAATAGAAGAATAAAAAAACACAGCGTGTTCCAAATGTGCTTATACGGGACACGCTGTTTTTCTATTTTTATGTTATTCAGTTTAATCCTTCACAGCCTGTGAAACAATATTATAATCATTGGTGAGAATTGTATCAATTCCCATTTCAATGAACTTCTTTGCTTCCTGTGGTTCATCAGACCAGAACACATTGCAGATAATGCCGTTTTCGTGAGCCTTATCAATCATTTCCTGATTGAAATAGGGTTTAAACAACTGCACCTTTTTACAGCCAAGCTCTATTGCTCTGTCAACTACTGCCCACGGTCTTTCGCTCAAATGTCCCACACAGATTGAAATATCGGGTGCATATGCCTTGAACTGCTTTATCATGCAGTCGGTTTCAAGCATAAGATATATATACTTTTCACAGTCATATTTTCTGATAAGTGAAATTATCTTTTTCATCATATCCTCAGGATACGGCACACCGTCATAACTCAGCGGCTTTACATGGATATTCATAATGACATGACAGGAAAACTTTTTCAGTATATCTTCAAATTTAAGAACAGAAAGACCCTCAAATTTTGAACCGAACTTTTTGCCGAAGTCAAGCTTTTCAAGCTCACTCATGGTTTTATCGGTTATAAGCCCCTCACCCGTACTTACCCTTTCAAGATTTCTGTCGTGGCAGGATACAATTTCTCCGTCCTTTGTGGGCCATATGTCAAATTCTATTTCATCAGCCCCCATTGCCACAGCAGCACCAAATGCAGGCATACTGTTTTCGGGTGCTACGGTGCTCCAGCCTCTATGTGCACACACCCTCGGATACGGCATCAAATCATCGTGCTTTGCAATTGCACTTCCCGCAGGTCTGTATTTCCAGGGACGTCTTCCCTTTTCGATATACTCATAGTGTGCCGCAAGAGGATTTCCGAAGCCTGCAGGCTTATAGTATTTATCCTTAATATCAATCTCGGCACTTGTCATGCCAACCTTACTGTACATATTTGCAAGCACCTTGCCGTCGGGTGCAACAATCATACTTGCTCCGCCGATATTGCTGTTTTCATCCATAGATACCGACGAACGAAGCACATATGCATTGGTATTATAAGCAAGAAAACGGCTCATAATTTCAAGTGCATCATGCGTATCGCTTCTCTGATGAGAGCAGCCGATTACAACATCAAGGTTCTGTCTTGCCATATGTGCAAAGTTTTCATAAAAATAGAAGTCATAGCACACAAGGAAGCCAAAGCGTATGCCCTCAATTTCAATAACCGTCGGCTGTGTATGCTCAAAGCTGTAATCGCTGTCAAGCTGCATTACCGAAACCTCACTTGGCACAAGGTGTTCCTTAAAATACATTCCCGCCACATTTCCCTGTCTGTCAAATGCATATGTGGTGTTACGGTAGCCTTTATCTGTTGTGCTTCTCGCATTGGCAAAGAGTATTGCATTACATCTTTTTGCCGTTTCGGAAGCCTTATCAAGAAATATCTTATTAAACTTTCTTACGCTTTCTTCTGCCTTCTCTTTCGTCTTTGCAAGAGCAGGAATATCACAGGACTCGGGAAGCACGATAATATCCATTGTTTCATCGCACTCATCAAGAAGCATAAGTTCCTTTTCAAAAAGCTCATCCGACCTTTCATAATCCGACGAATACTCAGGCTGAATTACGCAAACCTTCATTATATTTACCTCCGTTTATTCTTTCTTATCGTTAATTAATTCGCTGACTATTGCCGCACCCAGTATAAGCACAGCGCCTATTATTCCCCACACATCCATTCCTTCTCCCAGTAAGAACACCGACAGAAGTATTGAAAACGCAGGGTCTATATAGCTATAGATTGCCACAGTTTGTGTATTTATTGACTGAACGCAGCCAAAGTACATACTGTAGGCAAAGCCTGTATGCACAAAGCCCACAATCAAAAGCAGAACTATTGCGGTCAAGCCGATTTTTGTTACATTCTCCATTCCCGCCGCAAGATTATACGGGGTAATCACAACTGCCGCCATAAAAAGCTGAACCAACGTGCTATCATAGGAATTAATATCCTTAAGAAAGCGGTTTATAATTATAACCGTCGTATAGAAAACCGCCGCACACAGTCCCATCGCAACACCCGTAAAGCTCACATTCTGCGGTCCTGACAGCACACCCGAAACCATTATCATTCCCAAAAGTGCAAAAGGCACGCAAAGCAGCTTCTTTTTTGACAGCTTTTCCTTGAGCACAATGGGTGTCAGCACTATAAGCATAACAGGCTGCATATAATAGCAAAGTGTTGCAACAGCAACCGAGGTATAATTATAGGCTTCAAACAGGAATATCCAATTTACACCTATTGCACCGCCTGACAGCACAAGGGGCAGCAGGTTCTTTTTTATTGCCTTAAAATCAGGCTTCTTTCCCGTAATCAGCATAAACACCAGAAGGAATGCCCCGCCGAGATAGCCTCGTGTCATGGCTATGACTCCCGAGGACAGGGGGATATATTTTACGAATATGCCTATTGTGCCGAATATCAGCATGGAAAGGGAAAGTTTCAGTTTATTGATAGAGCATCACCTGTTTCTTTTCTTTTTCTTTCTTTTTCTTTCTTTTTTATAGTTAGTTTTATGTTTGGCAGGGGGGGTTCGACACTGCGGTGTCGAGTTACTTTTATGTTTAGCAGGGGTGTTTCGACGCTGCGGTGTCGACCTTCTTTTGACCGAAGCGTCAAAAGAAGGCAAAAA
>JAZNIM010000203.1:0-5367 GCA_045577475.1 Eubacteriales bacterium
ACCTCGCACAAGGGTCTTGACCTTGTAACGCGCGTTGCTGATGAATTCCTTCAGGACGACGTTCAGCTCGTCGTTCTCGGAACAGGCGATCCCGGATTTGAGAGCTTCTTCAAACGCCTTGAGGAAAGCTATCCCGACAAGGTTAAGGCGATAATCGCTTACGATAAAGCGCTCTCTAAGAAAATTTACGGCGGCTCCGATATCTTCCTTATGCCCTCAAAGAGCGAGCCGTGCGGTCTTGCACAGATGATAGCTTCAAGATACGGTGCTGTTCCCGTAACACGAGAAACAGGCGGTCTTTATGACTCCATCAAGGGCTATTATGAAGAAAACGGCGAAATACACGGCAACGGCTTTACCTTTGCAAATTACTCTGAAATTGAGCTAAAGGACAGAATACTTGCGGCACTTGATTTGTATGAAAACGGCGAAAAGTGGACGTCTTTGGTAAAAAAGATAATGAATATAGATTTCAGCTGGAATATTTCAGCTAAAAAGTATATTGAATTGTATGACAGTCTGTGTTAAAATTATATCAGGATAATTTTATTCTTCGGGGTGATATTATTTCACCCCAACTTTATTTTTGCAAAAATCACATTAAGGAGATAAACATGGAAACAAACGCACTTGTAAAACAGAATATTCTTACCAAGCTTTCACGCTACTTCGGCGTAGCTCCCACCGAGGCTACAAAGGAGCAGATGTATAAGGCTTGTGCCATGACAATAAGGGATATTCTTTCCGAAAAACGCAACGACTATAAAAAGCTGGTTAACAGCAAAGGCGGAAAAAGAGTGTACTATATGTGCATGGAATTTCTTCTCGGTCGTTCGTTGAAAACAAACATACACAATCTCGGACTTGAAAAGCAGTATTTTGAAGTTCTTAATGAGCTTGGCTTCAATCTTAACGAGCTTTATGAGGAAGAACCCGATGCGGGTCTTGGTAACGGCGGTCTCGGCAGACTTGCTGCTTGCTTTATGGACTCCCTTTCCTCACTTGACTACCCTGCAACAGGCTTTTCAATCCTCTACGAATACGGTCTTTTCAAGCAAAAGTTGGTTGACGGACTTCAGGTAGAGCTTCCCGATGTGTGGCTTCCCGGCGGAGAGGTGTGGCTTGTTCCCAGAACAGACAGAACCTTCAAGGTACGCTTCGGCGGTAAAATCCGCGAGGAGTGGAAGGACGGCAGATGCGAAATTATCTATGACGATGCAGAAGAAATTGAAGCATGTGCAAACGACATGATGATTTCAGGTGCAAACAGCGAGGCAGTCAGCCTTCTCAGACTCTGGAAGGCAAGAGATATCGGCGGCTTTGACATGAGCCTGTTCACACAGGGTCAGTATATCAAGGCAGTTGAAAAGAGCACAAGCGCCGAGGCTATCTGCAAGGTGCTTTACCCTTCAGATAACCACGTTGAAGGAAAAATGCTCAGACTTACTCAGCAGTATTTCCTTACTTCTGCATCCTGCCAGAGCATTATCCGTGACCATATGGCGGTTTACGGCACTCTTGACAATCTTGCAGATAAGGTTGCAATTCATATCAACGATACTCATCCCGCTCTTTGTATTCCCGAGCTTATGAGAATATTTATGGATGACTATTGCTTTACATGGGAAAAGGCGTGGGAGCTTGTAACAAAGATTACCACCTACACAAACCATACCGTTATGCCCGAAGCTCTTGAAACCTGGAACGAGGATTTGTTCAGACTTAAGCTTCCAAGAATTTATAACATTCTCTGCGAAATCAACAGACGCTTCTGCGACGAGGCTTGGAATAAGTTCCCCGGTAACTGGGATAAAATCAGCACCATGGCTATAATCGCTTATAATCAGATAAGAATGGCAAACCTTTCCGTTATCGCATCCCATACCGTAAACGGCGTTTCCGCACTTCACTCGGATATTCTTAAAACAAGCTGCTTTAAGGATTTGTATAAGATGTACCCCGAAAAGTTTACAAACGTAACAAACGGTATTGCACATAGAAGATGGCTTTGCTACTCAAACCCCGCACTTGCTTCACTCCTTGATGAGTGCATCGGCGACGGCTATAAGAAGAATCCCGGTGAGCTTCGCAAGTTTGAAAAGTTTGCGGATGATAAGAGTGTTCTTGAAAGCTTAGAGAGAATAAAGCACGCAAATAAGGTTGCATTCAGTGACCTTGTGTTCAAAAAGACAGGCGTAAAGCTCAATCCCGACTCTGTATTTGACGTTCAGGCAAAACGACTTCATGAGTACAAGCGTCAGCTTCTTAACTCAATGAGAATTGTTGACGTTTACTGTGCACTCAAGGATAACCCTAACCTTGACATCAAGCCCCAGACCTTTATCTTCGGTGCAAAGGCTGCTCCCGGCTACGACATGGCAAAGCAGATTATAAAGCTTATATGTGCCATCAGTGCGGATATCAATAAGAATCCCAAGATTGCAGAAAAGCTTCAGGTTGTATTCCTTGAAAACTACTGCGTAAGCCTTGCAGAAAGCCTTATGCCTGCGGCTGACATCAGCGAGCAGATAAGCCTTGCAGGTAAGGAAGCAAGCGGTACGGGTAACATGAAGTTCATGATTAACGGAGCACTTACGGTTGGCACACTTGACGGTGCAAATGTTGAAATGCTTGAAGAATGCGGCAAGGATAATATCTTTATCTTCGGTCTTACAACTGAAGAAGTGGAAGACCTGTGGAGCAGAGGCTATAATGCATCCTCCTTCTATCACCATAATGAAAGATTAAAGAGGGTTGTTGACTCCTTCAATGTCGGCTTCAACGGTGAGAGCTTTGCAAATATCTACGATTACCTTATCGTAGGCAGAGGCGGTATATCCGACCCGTATATGTGCCTTGCTGACTTTGATTCCTACATGCACTGTAAGGACGAGGTTGCAAGAACCTATCTTGACAGAAATAAGTGGAACAGAATGTCCCTTATGAACATCGCATCTGCAGGAAAGTTCGCTTCCGACAGAAGCATCGAGGACTACGCAAAGAATATCTGGCACATTTCTAAAATCAGATCGGAGAATAAGTAACAGATGCTTATAAATTTGCCTGAAGAAAAACAGGCGGTGTCACTTTTAAGAATTGAAAAATATCTCGGTCGAAAAAAGGTGTCCCACACGGGCGCCTTTTCGGCTGATGATAAGGTGGAAATACGCATTTTTGCATCAAGACGTCTTGCGGCAACGGGTGTTTTTCTTGAAATTATCGACGACAATAAAGGTACTGAAAGCAGTCTGAAGTGCAGCTTTGTAAAAACCGAATGCGGATATGACATTTATTCGAAGGTGCTTGATTTTCGGAGAATGTGTGAGGAAGATAACCTTTTGCTGTGGCGTGTCTGCGTTGAGTCGGATAAAACAAGACTTTATACCCATAGCATAAATAATGTGGATTTTGTCCTCAGTGACAAACCCGACACAAAAAAATTCCGCCTTCTTGTTTACGGCAAGGATTACAAAACTCCTGATTGGGCTAAGAAAAGCGTAATGTACCAGATTTTCGTTGACCGCTTCAATAAGGGCAGCAAAACAATGCCTGTCCGTGAGGATGCAGTGCTTATTGAGGATTGGGAAAACGGAATACCTGAGTATCCGCCCTACAGCGGTGCTCCCTTGAAGAATAACAGCTTTTTCGGGGGAAATCTCTACGGTGTTATCGAAAAGCTTGATTATCTTGAAAACCTTGGTGTTAACCTTTTGTACTTCTGTCCTATATTCAAGGCGTACTCAAACCATAAGTATGACACAGGGGACTACGAAAAGGTCGACGAAATGTTCGGCGGAGATAAGGCTTTTGATAAGCTGGTGGAGGAATGTAACAAGAGAGGCATACGCATAATTCTCGACGGTGTTTTCAATCATACAGGAGATGACAGCAAGTATTTTAACAGATACGGCAAGTATAAAAACCTCGGTGCATATCAGTCCCAAAAGTCTAAATATGCCGATTGGTACACCTTTACGGATTTTCCAAACAAGTATGAAGCATGGTGGGGAATAGAGATACTTCCCAGAATAAACGGAGATAATCCAAAGGTGCGTGACTATTTCCTGTCTGAAAAGGGAATTGTGCGTAAGTGGCTGAAAAAGGGAATATCAGGCTGGAGATTGGATGTTGCGGATGAGCTGTCACAGGGCTTTCTTGAGGAGCTTCGAGGTGCGGCAAAGTCTGAAAAGGAAGAAAGCCTTATAATCGGCGAGGTGTGGGAAAATGCTGCCGATAAGATTTCCTACGACCAAAGACGCCGCTATTTCAGGGGAAAACAGCTTGACAGCGTTATGAACTATCCCGTAAAAAACGCCATCATCGACTTTGTAAAATGGGGAGATGCCGAACGCTTTTACAATGAGGTTACGGATATTTATTCAAGCTATCCCGGGTTTTGCTCGGACGTGCTCATGAATATTCTCGGCACACACGATACCGAGAGAATACTTACCGTCCTCGGAGGAAAGAGCGGTGAGGGAGTTGATAACGATACCCTCTCAACCCTCAGAATGAACGAGGAAGAAAGAAAACGTGGCAAAAGGATGCTGAAAATTGCGTCTGTGCTTCAGTTTACCCTTCCGGGTATTCCAAGCATCTACTATGGAGATGAGGCCGGACTTGAAGGCTATCATGACCCCTTCTGCCGTTTTCCGTATCCTTGGGGACACGAGGATGAGGAAATTCTCGGTCACTACAAAAAGCTGTGCTCCATAAAGCGTGATGAGGCTTCACTTCATGAGGAAAACATGTGCTTTGTGCACAGTAAAGACGGACTTGTAATCTTCCAAAGAGGAGAGCTGACGGTTGCCGTCAATGCGGGGGGCGGATATGTGACATTTGACCTTGCGGAAAAGTGCAGAGAGCTTCTTTCGGGTGATGTTGTTGAAAATACCGTTACACTAAGTCCCGTAAGCGGAGTTATACTTAAAGAAATATAAGTTTTCGGATTTGCTCGAGGCTGTAACCGTGCTTACTTAAAGGAGAAACTAAAATGAAAAAATGCCGCATAACCGTCATGAAAATGACCCGTCATGATGACCTTATAGAAAAGTATGAAAACCCAATTCTGCACGCCTGCGACTTGAAGGAGGGACAGGTGTTTATTGCCAACGGCTGGCAAAAGCCCGAAGGTCTTTGCGACAGTGCATGGGAAAGTATGTCGGCGTTTGTAATGACATTGTCACACGGCGGAGAAAACATATATGACGGCTGGATGAAAAATCCAAGGTCTGCCATGATTTCCTGTAATGACGGCTTCAGACCTGTCAGCTTTTATATAGAAGCTCTGGCTGAAGATGCAGACTGATTTTTTGTACACAATTGAACTATACATGATAAAGACAGTTTTTTACATACAAAAGACTG
>JAZNIM010000204.1:0-7861 GCA_045577475.1 Eubacteriales bacterium
GACATTGACGAATTTTTCAAGAAATATCCTTACGGAAACATGTGGAATGCAGGTCACATGAATCTTGACTTTGTAAACCTTGCCGAGGAAGTGGCAAATGCAGATAACATTGACTACGATATTGATATAAAAATCAGACTATTTTCCGAACAGGCAAGCCGCAATCTTAAAGCACCCTTTGTTTCTGCAATGGATGCTGAAAGAGGCTGCCGCAGATCCTTCCCCTTCTTTTCCGATACACCTTCAAATAACGGTCTTGCAGCCACAAGAGATACAAAGGCTGCTTACGAAATAGCAAAGTGTATTGCCCATGAGCTTAAACTGTCGGGCGTTCGCTGGGACTGGGGCCCTGTATGTGACAACCCATCTCCGTTCCGTGCGGTATCCCTTACAAGAGGCTTTTCCTCGGATGTTGATCTTTCAATAGATATGATCAAGGAATACGTAAAAGGCGTTCAGTCTGAAAATGTTGCGGCGTGTCTTAAGCATTTTCCCGGTTGTGACAAGAATGAATACCGTGATACCCATTTTGCGGAAGCCGTTATCAATGACAGCTATGATGTGTGGTGGGAAAGACAGGGTCGTATTTTCCAGGCGGCAATTGATTCGGGCGTTTATTCCATAATGATTCAGCACGGTGCTTTCCCTGCCGTGGATAACACACAGATTGTCGGAAGATATGTTCCTGCTACCCTTTCAAAGAGCATCATAACAGACCTTCTCAAGGGCAAAATGGGCTTTAAGGGTGTTACCATTACGGATGCTGTTGAAATGAGAGCTTTGACAAGTATGTTTACCACAAGAGAGGATTTCCTTGCAGCACTTTACAACGCAGGTAACGACGTAATTCTCGGTCCTACAAACGAGGACTTCTTTGAGGTTGTTGAAGAAGCAGTAAGAAAGGGCAAGATTCCCGAAAGCAGAATTGACGATGCCTGTCAGAGAGTTCTTGACATGAAGGAAAAGCTCGGTCTTTTTGACTGCGATATAGTATATCCCGTAACACAGGCTGACAGAGAAGAAGCAAGAGCAAATACTGCGGCAACGGTAACAAAGTATGCGCCTAAAATTCTTACCTGGATGGCACGCAAGAACAACCTTGTTCCCATTAAAAAGGAAGACGTAAAGAAGGTTATGCTTGTTTACATAGGATATTCCAATGACATTTTAAAGAATGTAAGTGTTGTAAGTGAAGAGTTTGCAAAATACGGTGCAACCGTTGATATTTGCGAAGGTATCAAAGGCGAAGCTCACATGAAAGAAATTGCCGACAACTATGACCTTATTCTTTACTTCAACCACCTTGCTCCACACATGCCTTACGGCGGTGCAAGCTTTTTCCTTGAAAAAGCAACACAGTTCCTGTATGTGCTTATGTACGGCGCTGAAAAGAGTATCTGTATTGCAACAGGTTCTCCTTTCGTTTACTATGACTGGTTTTCCGCAAGTGCAAAGAATTATATCAATGCCTACACCTCCGATGCCGCAACAATGAAGGCTATGGTAAGAGGCTTCTACGGTGAATTTGAATTTACGGGTGTTTGTCCTTATGACCCCAATCCTTTGGCTCCAAGACTTTAATATTAGGATTAATTTTAAATACAAATAATAGGAGAATAATCATGAAAAAACCGCTTTTAAGTGAGATGACCTTGCGTGAAAAAATAGGTCAGACCATCAACATGAGACCAAGTGTTATGGCAGAAGTAGAGGATATCAATGAATATTTCAGGAAGAATCCCTACGGCTCAATGTGGACTTGCGGACATATAAAAATGGACTTTGTAAACCTTGCAGAAGAGCTTGCAAATGCCGACAACATTGACTATGACATGGACATCAAAATAAGACTTTTTTCAGAGCAGGTAAGCTCAGTTCTCAAAGCTCCTTTTCTTTCTGCGATGGATGCTGAAAGAGGCTGCAACAAGGTGTTTCCTTTCTTTTCCGAAACCACATCAAACACAGGTATTGCAGCAACAAACGACCCTAAAGCAGCATATGAGATTGCAAAGTGCATAGCTCATGAATTAAAGCTTGCAGGTACTCGTTGGGACTGGGGTCCTGTTATTGACAATCCCTCTCCTTTCGCTTCATCGAGCATTTCGAGAGCCTTTTCCTCTGACCCTGAACTTATCGAAAAGATGGCTGTTGAATACATCAAGGGTGTTCAGTCGGAAAATGTTGCCGCAACCTTAAAGCATTTTCCCGGTTCCGACAAGCACGAATATCGTGACTCCCATTTTTCTGACTGCACATTAAGACAGTCTATGGAAGAATGGTGGGAAAGACAGGGTAAAGTTTTCCAGGCTTGTATAGATGCAGGTGTATATTCCATCATGCTTTCGCATAAATCATTCCCTGCCATTGATGACACCAAAATCGGCGGAAGATACATTCCCACAACCATGTCAAAGAAGATTGTAACCGATCTTCTCAAGGAAGAAATGGGCTTTAAGGGTGTTGTCATAACTGATGCCGTTGAAATGAAATCCATTACCAGTATGTTTACCAAATCTGAAGACTTTTTTGCGGCAATGTACAACGCAGGCTGTGACGTTATCCTCGGTCCTTCACAGAAGGATATCTTTGATATTATCGAGAAGGCTGTACTTGACGGAAAAATCCCTGAAAGCAGAATTGACGATGCATGTCAGAGAGTTCTTGATATGAAAGAAAAGCTTGGACTTTTCGACAGCGACATTGTTTATCCCGTAACACAGGCTGACAGAGAACAGGCAGTTAAGAACACAAGCGAAACCATGGAAAAGTATGCTCCCAAGAGCATTGCATGGATGTGTCGCAGAAATGACCTTATTCCCGTTAAAAAGGAAGAAATCAAGAAAGTACAGATTGTTTATATCGGTTATTCCAATGATATTCTCAACAACATTGAAAACTTTGTAAAGCCTGAATTTGAAAAACGCGGTGCTGTTGTTTCCATATGTGACGGCATAAAGAATGCACAGCACATGCAAACCATTGCCGACGAAAATGACCTTATTCTTTATTTTGCACACCTTGCACCCCATTGTCCTTATGGTGTTGCAGGCTTCTTCCAGGAAAAGGCAACACAGTTCATTAATGTAATGAAGTTCGGTAACGAAAAGAGTATATGTGCCGGCACTTGCTCACCATTTGTTTATAATGACTGGTTCCCATCCGCTACAAACTTTGTGAACCTTTTCTGGGCAAGCAAAGAGATTCTTCAGACTTACGTTGCAGGTATCTACGGCGAAGTGGATTTTGAAGGCACATGCCCATACGACCCCGATCCTCTCGCACCCAGAAAATAGTCGGGAACGCCCTTACTTCTTCTTTTCCGAAAAAGAAGAAGTAAGCAAGAAGAAAAGATGACGTGACCACACTATAGCGAAAAATCCTATCGTCGATGCCCGACCGCAGCTCCGTTTGACCGCCATAAACGCCAGCGGTCAAACTCACTTACTTTCTCTTTGCTGGAAAGAGAAAGTAAGCAAAGAGAAAAGAAATTTATCACCAACGGGATAATAGAATAAAGTCCGAGCCTCAAGTGCTCGGTTAGCCAAAACGTCCACCAAACAACGGCGGACGTTTTTACTTATTTAAAGCAGTAAATCCCGATTTCATTTCTGTCCTTAGCAGAAAACAATCGGAAACGCAGTATCGAAACATCTTGCGATACAATAACGTAACTTGACACCGCAGTAGACACATCTACCGAACCACGGCGGATGTTTTTGTTTTGGGTAACGCAGAAAGCACCCTTCCTGTCATTCTGAGCGAAGTGAAACGTAGTCGAAGAATCTAATACACAAGGATATGCACTTAACTAAAGTGTATGCACAAAACTCAGCTTTGAAGATCCTTCGACTGCGGCACGCTGTGCCTACGCTCAGGATGACAAATTGGAAGTTTTTTGCGTAAAATTCAGCACAAAAGTAAATATAAATCAATCTATTTAGATTTTTTTCTAAATACCTATTGACAGACAGATGTTTGTGTGCTATACTCTATTTAGAAAATTTTCTAAGTACCATGAAAGGAGATATTTAAATGGGAATGAATGAAACCTTCAAAGCTATATCAGACCCTGTCAGACGTGACATACTGACCATGCTGAGAGAAGGGAAGAAGTCGGCGGGCGAGATTGGCGAGCAATTCAATTTAACGGGAGCGACGGTATCATACCACCTGTCAAAATTAAAGGGTGCGGACTTGA
Organism: Eubacteriales bacterium; assembly: GCA_045577475.1. Classification (GTDB taxonomy): domain Bacteria; phylum Bacillota; class Clostridia; order Oscillospirales; family CAG-382; genus UMGS1387. The sequence goes on from JAZNIM010000204.1 coordinate 4,199, forward strand.
TTACCGAGCAAAAAGTGAAAAATTTCATATACTATGAGTTGAATACATCTGTATTTGAAGATGTACTAAGCTGGATATACGGACTGGGAGGTGTAGGAAAATGAAGTTTTTTAAGTGGAAAATTTTTATTGCGACAAGTGCGGTATGCCTTTTATCCATACTTTTCGGCGTGTCTGTGTGGGATAAGCTTCCAGAAAGCGTGGCTATACATTTTGACATAAACGGAAATCCCGACGGCTTTGCATCCAAAGCCTTTGCGGTATTCGGACTGCCGATTATGACGGTGGTTTTGCAGTTGATATGCTGTATAATCAACGATGTCAACGCAAAAAAGCATGGCGAAAGGGTTAAATTTGAGAGAGTAACAAAGTGGATAATTCCCGTAATGACCGTGGTGCTTCAGGTGGTAACAATCGGGTATGCATTGGGCTGGAAATTGGATATAAGAAGAATTGTCGTATTCATCGTGGGAACAATATTTATTGTAATCGGCAACTATTTGCCAAAGTTTGACTACATTAAAAACCACGATGTCAGCACCGACAAGGCAAGAAAAATCAACCGTTTTATCGGCTACGAATCGGTGATTATGGGCGTTATTATGATGGCAAGCCTGTTTTTCCCGCCAACAGCCTCGGTTGTGGGTTTGATTTTGTTAATTCCGTATGCGGTAATTGCCACGGTGTACGGTGTGGTTGTAGGAAAAAGCAAGTAAAGATTCACATATAGTTTTACTTAAGAAAGGGCGATATTATAATGTCAAGAATATACACGAGTGTTGAACAGCTTATCGGAGGAACGCCTCTTGTTGAGCTTTGCAATATTGAAAAAAAGCTTGGATTAAAGGCGAGGTTATTGGCAAAGCCTGAGTTTCTCAACCCTGCAGGCTCGGTAAAGGACCGTGTGGCAAAGGCGATGCTTGACGATGCCGAGAAAAGGGGAGTGCTGAAAAAAGGCTCTGTTATTATCGAGCCTACTTCAGGCAACACGGGAATAGGACTTGCCTGCGTTGCGGCTTCAAGAGGCTACAAGGCGGTAATAGTAATGCCTGAAACAATGTCTGTTGAGAGAAGGCTTCTTATGAAGGCGTACGGGGCAGAGCTTGTTCTCACCGACGGCTCAAAAGGCATGACGGGAGCAATTGAAAAGGCAGAGCAGCTTGCTAAAGAAATCCCCGACAGCTTTATTCCGGGGCAGTTTGTAAATCCCGCAAACTATATGGCGCATATTGATACGACGGGCCCTGAAATATACGAGGATACAGACGGAAATGTTGACATATTTGTTGCAGGCGTGGGCACAGGCGGAACAATCACGGGTGTTGGACGTTATTTGAAGTCAAAGAACGAAAAAATCAAGGTTGTTGCAGTTGAGCCTGCCTCATCTGCGGTACTGTCGGGCGGGAAAGCAGGTGCACACGGACTTCAGGGAATAGGTGCAGGCTTTATACCCGAGGTGCTTGACACCACGGTTTATGATGAAATCCTGCCCATCACCGAACAGCAGGCATATGAAGCAGGAAGAATGCTTGGCAGAACCGAGGGAATTGTGACGGGTATATCCTCGGGAGCGGCACTTCATGCGGCAATAGAGGTTGCAAAACGCAGCGAGAATGAAGGAAAAACTGTTGTTGTACTGCTTCCCGACACGGGGGACAGGTATCTTTCAACACCGCTTTTTGCCGAGTGATATAACTCTTTTGAGATTGATTTGAATAAAAAAGAAACGGGGTTGTGTCAACCGATGGAAAATCGTTTGATACAGCTCCGTTTTATACTGTATTTTCTGTAAAGTTATAACCTATAATCACCTGAAATTTACTTTTAAAAGGTACCAATTATCACCGAGTTCATAAACATCGGGATGCATGCCGTCGCCCTCATTGTAGAAATAAGACGGGGTTTTGCCGTTTCGGGAGTAGACATACATATGATTGCTCGCCCCTCCATAAGAAATACGGTCTTCTGTAATGTCAATGAAAAAATCCGTGTCACTTTGATTCATTCTGTCTTTTATGTTATTGAAAGCATCAAGCATATGTCTGGGAATTTCAACATCTTTGGAATCGTACAAGCCGACAACCTTTCCGTTTTCTTGTGATACAAATATTAAATTGTCATTTGTAATTGCCGTGTGCCCGAAATTTTCAATTATGTATCTATTGACAGCTTCGGCATCATCTTTGAATTGCGAGAAATTTTGGATTTCTTTTTCATTATGCTTTGGAAGACTGTATATGTGCCAAAACAATTTTTCACCGATAAACAAAACAACACAAAGCGAAATAACAATTATCGAAGCAATCCTCAATTTTTTAGGAAATGTGCTCTTTTTCATTTTTTGTACCCCTTTATTTTGCCTGAAATTGGATAATCAATTTCAACGACAGTCTTAAACGGTTTGTATTTTTCATCATATTCATCATAATGCTGAAGAATGAACCAACTCTTAAATCCGTCGTGATATTTGCCATATTGTTCAACATCGGGATCATTTAATCCAAAATTATCCTTGAAAATGAATCGTAAAGTACCAGAATATGACCCATCGGGTTCAATATTCAAAGATAAAACATCCACTTTACTCTCCGTCCATCCGTGCACAGCAAACTCAAGTCCACCGAGCATATCATCAATCCCTGAATAATTATATTTACTTAACAAAACATCATTTTCACGTAATGCTGTATGAAAATCATCACTATCTGCGAATGCTGATACATCTCCATTATGTAATTGCAGTTGACTATCAAAAACATTTGAAAAATCTCTCATATATTTCTTTGTTGAAGAATGATTACTTACAGCTTTTGTTAAAGTTTTATTACTGTAATCTGTACCGGTTCCTTCGATGAAATGATCAACTAAATCTAAATTTACAGATTGCATTTCACCAGTAGAAGTTAGTTTGGCAAGGTTCTTCCAATTGTTGATATGTGTTTCTTCGCTCTTGGATAAGTCTTTCTCAGAAATGCTACCTATTTTGAGTAAATCGTCTTTTGAATACTCTCCAATTGTTAAATCGTTGGTGGCATCCATACTACCATAATAACTCGTTGGGTATATTGGAGCAGGAAGTAAATAGTGTTTGTTTTTCTTATACTTTTTTATCAGTTCCATTTCGTAAAATGATCTTGGAGGTCTACCATTCTTCACTGAACCGACATTCTCCTTGTTTTCATCCTGATTGGTTAGATTCTGCATCTCAGCCTTAAATCTGATACCATGAGAACCCTCAGGTACTACACGTGTACTTATCTTATTAAGCTCATCTGCTAAATTTGGAGTTTCATTTGATTTCAACAAAAGCTTCGTCATTTTAGGCTTTTCGTTCGGGTTTGCCAAAAGGTTTGAAAAATCCTCTTTTTTCTTAGGAGTTTTCTGGGTGCTTTCTATCTTAGGCGGTTCAGTTGAAAACAACCTCATTCCCGTATCTTTCACAAGCGGCTCTTCATTCTCCGAATACGCCGCTTCTCTCGCTCTTGTCGCCGCACGGCTTTTACCTTTGTTTGCAGCGGCATAAGAAAGAGCAAGACCGTCACGAAGGTTCGGGAACTTTTGAAAATACTTTTCGCTTAAAGCTCCTCTGTCGATATTTGTTTTAATTGTTCTTTCTGCCGTTTCGATGTTGTCCTCAATGTCCTTGTCCTCAATGCCGTCAAAC
>JAZNIM010000205.1:0-4117 GCA_045577475.1 Eubacteriales bacterium
GTGGTCGTTCCGGAAATTGGAGAAACAATGGATAATGGCTGGTTTGTAACGGCATTTACAAGGCTTGATTTGCCTGCGTTTGTACGTCCGAAAAATCCGATGTGTGAGCGCATTGCGCTTGGTGTTTCGTTTAAACTCATATTATCACCCTTTGCTTGTTCTGTATACTTATGATACCATAAAACCGTATAAAAATCAATATAAAAAATATAGCAAACACTTCTGTGCTCCTAAAGAAAAACGTCCACCGTTGTTTGGCGGGCGTTTCTTACTTTGCTTTTCAGCATAAAAAGTAGTTTAGACCGCTTTGATTAATGGCGGTCTAAACGGCAGTTCGGGAACTAAAGATAACACTTTAATCCGAGGTTTCCTGCGAAAATCTTTTACCCTGAAGGGCATAAATCTCTTTGCTTACTTTCTCTTTTTAGCAAAGAGAAAGTAAGTCGGCCATGTCAAGGATAAGACGTTCTGTTTTGTCCCAGCCGATGCAAGGGTCGGTGATGGACTTTCCGTAGATGCCTTCGCCGATTTTCTGAGCACCGTCTTCGATGTAGCTTTCAATCATGAAGCCCTTAACCATCTTTTTGATGTCGGCGTTGTGACGGCAGCTGTGGAGAACCTCCTTGCAGATACGAACCTGTTCAAGAGGCTTTTTGCCTGAGTTAGCATGGTTTGCATCCACGATGAGTGAAAGGTTCTGAAGGTTCTTTGCGGAATATGCCTCGTAAAGGTGGATAAGATCCTCGTAGTGGTAGTTTGGAAGGGACTGACCGTGCTTGTTCACGTAACCTCTGAGGATTGCATGAGCAAGAGGGTTGCCTTCTGAAACAACCTCCCAGCCGCGGTAAATAAAGGTGTGAGAGTGCTGTGCGGCTGTAATGGAGTTGAGCATAACCGAGATATCACCGCCTGTGGGATTTTTCATACCTACGGGAACAGCCATACCGCTGGCGGTAAGTCTGTGAAGCTGGTTTTCAACGCTTCTTGCACCAACTGCTACATAGGACAGAAGGTCGGACAGGTAACGGTAGTTTTCGCAATAAAGCATTTCATCGGCAGTAAAGAAGCCTGTTTCCTCAATAACTCTTGTGTGAAGTCTTCTGATAGCGATGATACCTTCAAGCATGTCGGCGTCCTTTTCAGGATTTGGCTGGTGAAGCATGCCTTTGTAGCCGTCGCCTGTTGTACGTGGCTTGTTGGTATAAACTCTGGGTATGATAAGGATTTTGTCCTTTACCTTTTCCTGTACCTTTGCAAGACGGGAAATGTAATCAAGCACAGAGTCCTCGTGGTCAGCAGAGCATGGACCTATAACAAGTATAAGCTTGTCAGACTCACCGGTAAAAACCTTTTCCACGTTTGCATCAAATACTTTTTTCTTTTCTTCGTATTCAGGCTTCAAGGGGTACTGTGCTTTTATGTCCATAGGAATGGGCAGCTTTCTTAAGAAATTCATTCTCATTTTAAATGTCTCCTAACTTTTGCGGTGCCTCGGGATGGGGTTGCCGTAAATATAATTTGCTGAATTTATGCCTCTGCGATAACTTCAACTTCGCAAAGTACGTTTTTGGGAAGCGTTTTTGCTGCAACGCAGCTTCTTGCAGGCTTTGATGTGAAGTACTTGCCGTAAACCTCGTTGAATGCCGCAAAATCAGCCATGTCCGCAAGGAAGCAGGTGGTTTTTACTGCCTTGTCGATGGATGAGCCTGCCTCTTTCAGAACCTCGCAAAGATTCTTGCAAACCTGCTCTGCCTGCTCGGCGATGCCGCCTTCAATAACGGTGTTTGTTTCGGGATTAATTGCAATCTGTCCCGATGTAAAAACAAATCCGCCTGTCTTTATTGCCTGTGTGTAAGGACCGAGAGCCTCGGGTGCCTTGTTTGTATATACCTTTTCCATTTGTATTTCCTCCGAAATTATTCTATGATTTTAAAGCCGAAGTCCTTGAGAGCCTTGACAATCTGCTCGGTGTGCTCGTGGTTCTTTGTTTCAAGCGTTACTCTTAAGAAGCAGCCGTTGATGTCGGTGGTTTCGCTGGCACGTTCGTGATGAACGCCTGTTACGTTGCCGCCGCACTCGGCGATAATTCTCGAAACATTCTGAAGCTGACCCGGCTTGTCCATAAGCTCAATAACAAGACTGCAAAGACGTCCCGACTTCATAAGACCTCTCTTGATTACACGTGACAGAATGGTAACGTCAATGTTACCGCCGGATACCACGCATACAACCTTTTTGCCCTTTACGGGAACCTTGTTGAACATAACTGCTGCAACAGAAACAGCACCTGCACCTTCTGCAATCATCTTCTGCTGTTCGATAAGAGCAAGAATTGCAGAGGAAATTTCGTCCTCGGTTACGGTTACAATTTCATCAACGTATTCCGAAACAAGCTTGAAGGTGTTTTCGCCCGGCTGCTTTACCGCAATACCGTCGGCAATGGTGGAAACGCTCTTTAAACGCTCAATTTTGCCGTTCTTTATGGAATTGAACATGCTGGGAGCACCCTGTGCCTGAACACCGTATATTTTGATGTCGGGCTTGAGCTTTTTAGCCGCAAAGGCAACGCCGCTTATAAGTCCGCCGCCGCCGATGGGAACCACAATTGCATCAACGTCACTCAGCTCGTTGAGAATTTCAAGACCGATTGTTCCCTGTCCTGCAATAACATCAATGTTGTCAAATGGATGTACAAAGGTGTAGCCTTCCTTGTCACGAAGCTCGATTGCCTTGTTGTAGGCATCGTCGTAGACACCCGGAACCATGCAAACCTCAGCTCCGTAGCCTTTTGTAGCCTGAACCTTGGAAATCGGTGCACCGTCGGGTAGACAGATAAGACTCTTGATGCCGTATTTTGTGGCGGCAAGAGCAACACCCTGAGCGTGGTTTCCAGCAGAGCAGGCAATAACGCCGTGGCTCTTTTCTTCATCGGAAAGCTGCGAAATCATATAGCCTGAACCTCTCAGCTTGAATGAACCTGTAAACTGAAGGTTTTCAGGCTTTAAGTACAGTTCGCAGTCGGGATTGATTTTTTCCGTGCGTACAAGCTCGGTGTGTCTTATGACATCCTTGAGTACAAAGGATGCGTGATAGATTTTGTCAAGTGTAAGCATTGTGTGTCCTCATACTTTCAAAAAAGAAATATTACATATAATTATACGACAACAAAATGAACATTGAGTTTACAATTTGTAATTTAGTTTGTTAACTTGTTAAAATAACGGTTACATTTAATGCGATTTGAATGCGAAATTTCAAAAAACATTAAAAAATACAAGAAAAAAGTCTGTAATGAATAAAAATACCCAAACGTTGCAAATACTTAAAAATAACAGAAACTATTCGGGCTTATTCACTTTAAAGCAGTTCATGCTGTGTTTGTCTTAGATGAAGGCTTAAGCCGGACGGTTGAAAGCTTTTGGAATAACTGCCAAGCACCGACGTTTATATCAGTATGAATTTGTTACTTTTATCCGTGGAAAAGGAACAAGGAAAAATTTTTTTGAAAAAAATGAAAAAAACACTTGACAAACCCGCTCTGTTGTGTTATACTGCTTAAGCAATCGTTGCTGACGGGGTGTTTTCACGGCTGCAAGGACGGCTGTACCGACACTGAAAAGTGCAGGCTGAATCCCCGAAAAATATAGGGGAATAGCTCAGTTGGTAGAGCAGCGGTCTCCAAAACCGCGTGCCGTGGGTTCAAGTCCTACTTCCCCTGCCAGTTGATTTTTCCGAAAGGAAAAATCAACGATGAATCTTAGTTTTAACCACGGCTCGGTAGTTCAGCTGGTTAGAACGCCAGCCTGTCACGCTGGAGGTCATGGGTTCGAGCCCCATTCGAGTCGCCATTTTATTTATTTTCCCTTGTCTGCTTAAAGCAACAGAGAAAGAAAACGCCTCTGTAGCTCAGTTGGTAGAGCAGGGGACTGAAAATCCCCGTGTCGTTGGTTCGATTCCGACCGGAGGCACCATTTACGCGGATTTAGCTCATTTGGTAGAGCGCGACCTTGCCAAGGTCGAGGTGGCGGGTTCGAGCCCCGTAATCCGCTCCAGTACGGAGCGATACGTAGTCGTTACCGTTTTTGATACTTGAAAGAAAGTGAAATACAGATTTTCT
>JAZNIM010000206.1:0-2282 GCA_045577475.1 Eubacteriales bacterium
AAAAGTAACTCGACACCGCAGTGTCGAAACCCCCCGTCAAGCATAAAAGTAACCTCATTGACAAAAAATCAAAAATATGCTATCATATCAGTATAGAAAAAGAAAGAAGGCTTCCCCATGTTAAAAACATTGATAATTGCACTTTCATGTATCCTTTTAACCGCATGTGCAGAAAATAAAGCCGTAGGCATTATCGGCGGTGCAGACGGCCCCACGGCTGTTGTTGTGGGCGAAATTAATGATAAAGGAGAACAAACAGCAGTGTATAGCTATGAAATTATAACTCAGGATAAAGCAAAAGAAATCATGGACAGCGATGAGAGCCACATTGTTCTTGATGTAAGAGAACAGGAGGAATACGATGAAGGTCACATACCCGGTGCAATACTCATTCCACATGAGGAAATTGCCGTGAGGGCAGAAAGTATGCTTCCCGATAAGGATGCACTCATTCTGGTGTACTGCAGAAGCGGAAGAAGAAGTAAAATTGCCGCCGATGCACTTGCAACCCTTGGCTATTCAAACGTCAAAGAGTTCGGCGGAATTATTGACTGGAAATATGATATTGTAAAATAAAAACAAATGAGGTTGCGGCATTTAAGTCACAACCTCTTGTTTTTTTGCTAAAACAGCGTTCCCTTGAAGCATACCATAGGCTCGCATTTGTCAAAGTCCCAGCTGTGAAACGCACCGCCGTGACAAAATCTGCAATCCTCACAGGAACGGCATTTTTCGTTGTCGTCGCTGAGATTTCTCCTGAATACACCGAATTTTTTCTCCCAGACATCCTTCAAGCTGTCTTTAAGAATGTTTCCCTGAACAAGCTCGGGACGGCGTTCAATGTCAAGACAGGCAATTATATCACCGCTTGAAGTAATGCTTGCAGTATACACTCCCGCTCCGCATATAAAATACCAGTCACGCACCGTTCTTTCATAGTCAAGTCCCAGATAATGGCTGCAACCGTAGCATACGGGATATCCCATTAAACGCTTGTTTTTTATGTAGTCAAATAAATATCTGTACTCCTCGGAGCTGAGAATAAGCTCGGGATGCTCCTTTGCTCTGCCGATTGGCTCAATGTTTATGACACGCCATGAGTCAATGTCTGTTTTGCAAAGGATGTCAAACAGCTCATCAAGCTCGCCGATGTTCTGATGGTTGACAACCGTCGTCACCTGTACATGCTCGAAGCCGCCATTGATAAGGGCATTTATACCTTTCATTGCTTCCTCATATGCACCTTTTTTTCCACGGAGCCTGTCATGAGTTTCAGAAAGACCGTCAATGCTTACGGAAATTGTTCTCATTCCGCATGCTTTCAGCTTTTGTGCAGCCTCATCATCAATCAGCGTTGCGTTGCTTGTCATTCCCCAGATGTAGCCCAGCTTGTTTGCATAGTCCATGATTTCGTAAAAATCACCTCTTAGCAACGGCTCGCCGCCTGTGATGTTCAGCATGAATTTTTTAACGTCAAAGTCACGCTTTATACCGTCCAGTATTTCTTTGTACTGCTGGGTGGACAATTCGCTTACACTGCTGAACTGAGAACACTTGCTTCCGCAGTGGATGCAGTTTTCATTGCATCTGAGGGTAAGCTCAAGAAATAAATTTTTCAGCGGAGGATGATTTAATATCTTGTCCCTGTAATCGGCAAGCTGACTGAGATGGGAGAATTTAGTGGGTATAACCTTCACCTCATTCACCGTCGCTTTCTTGTGCTTGCTCTATGTCGGCAGGCGGAGGTCCGTACACACATGCAATTTCATTTTCATCGGGCTCAAATTCTTCTTCAAGCTCCACATCGGGTTCTTCAATCAAATCCGACGGCGGCGGTCCGTATACATCTACAGGCTCGTTTTCCTCGGGTTCAAATTCAAATGATGGGGGAGGGCCGTAAACGGGTTTTTCAATGTTCGTATCAGCATTGAATTCATTTGAAGGCGGAGGACCGTATACAGTCTGCTCAAAATTATCCTCAGGTATGCATCCCGACATGGTGCCTGTCATTGCAAGAGCCGTCATTGCCGCAATAAGCTTGTCTTTTTTCATAAACTGTCACCCCTTATTTTGTATTTTCATTATATTGCATTTGACGTAAAAATCAGAAAAAAGTTCCTTCCGAGGATTTTATTTTCTATTCTTCACTTTTCACCCAATCAAACGCCATTCTCGGCTCGCCGTCTGCAAGATAAATTATCCCTGCATACTTAAAGCCGTCACGTGTTACGGCATTCTGCATAGGCTTGTTGTCCTCGTGTGTATCAACCCTCAGGTGATTG
>JAZNIM010000207.1:0-4962 GCA_045577475.1 Eubacteriales bacterium
TTCTGCCATACATCTTACTTCTTTTGCTCTTGTTTCGGTTGTAACCATTTTACCGTTTTCCAAAAGTGAAGTTGTAAGGTTTCTGAGCATTGCCTTTCTGTGGTCAGTTTTTCTACCCAGCTTTCTTGTTCCTGGCATCAGGATACCTCCTTTGCAAATAAGGTACATAAATACAAAACGTATTTATTATTCGTCTTCTTCTTTTCTTAAGGATAAGCCGAGACTTTCCATCTTCTGAAGAACTTCTTCCAAAGACTTTCTTCCAAGGTTTCTTACTCTCATCATATCCTCTTCAGTCTTAGCAGCAAGATCCTCAACGTTATTAACGCCTGCTCTCTTTAAGCAGTTATATGAACGTACTGACAAATCAAGCTCTTCAATGGTCATTTCCATAACCTTTTCCTTTTTGGAATCGGTCTTGTTTATCAGAACTTCTGTGTGCATTGCACCTTCTGATAAATCAAGGAAAAGCTTAAGATGTTCCATGAGAATTTTTGCAGCAAGGCTTATTGCCTTATCCGGCTCAATTGTACCGTTGGTCCAAACTTCAACGGTAAGCTTATCATAGTCGGTTATCTGTCCAACACGGGTATTTTCAACCTGATAGTTAACTCTCGTTACAGGTGTGTAAATTGAGTCAACAGGGATAATACCAATAATAGACTGGCTTTCTGCACGGTTTTTGTCGGCAGAAACATAACCTCTTCCTGATGTAAGCGTAATTTCCATATTAAGCTTTGCATCTTCGTTTAAAGTTGCAATGTGAAGCTCAGGATTTAAAATCTCAACCTCAGAGTCGATTTTAATATCTCCTGCAGTAACCTCACCTTTACCCGATGCTTCAATGTAAACCACCTTAGGACCGGGTTCGTTTAACTTAACATGAAGATTTTTTATATTGAGTATAATTTCTACAATATCTTCCTTCACACCGGGAACAGATGAAAATTCATGCTGTACACCATCAATCTTAATATAAGATACAGCGGCACCCGGAAGTGAAGATAATAAAGTACGTCTGAGTGAATTACCGATAGTAATACCGTAACCTCTCTCAAGCGGATCAACTACGAATTTACCGTATGTTCCGTCATTTGATATTTCAACGCACTCTATTTTAGGTTTTTGCATTTCTATCATATTAACCCTCCTTTACAGCCCACCTTTTGGGCAGGAACGTTCCTTGATATTAAAAGCTGAAACTATTATCTTGAGTACAACTCGACGATAAGATGTTCCTCAACTTCGAAATCAATATCATCTCTCTGTGCCAAAGCAATTACCTTGCCTGTTACAGTGTTTCTGTCCATATCTAACCACTTCGGAACTGCTCTCGAAGAGTTAGCTTCGATAATAGCCTTCATTCTTTCGGAATTCAAGGACTTTTCCTTAAGCGTAATCACATCTCCAACTTTTACGCGATATGAAGGTATATCAACTCTCTTGCCGTTAACAAGGATATGTCCGTGATTTACAATCTGTCTGGACTCTCTTCTTGTATTTGCAAGACCTAATCTGTAAACAACATTGTCCAGTCTGGACTCTAAAAGTGTAAGCAGATTTTCACCGGCAACACCGGGCATCTTGTTTGCAGCTTCATATAATTTTCTGAACTGCTTTTCAAGCATACCGTATATAAACTTAACCTTCTGCTTTTCTGTAAGCTGACGGCCGTATTCGCTCTGCTTTCTTCTCATAGGATTAGGGTTTCTGTTTGAGCTTTTATCGATTCCCATAACCATAGGTGAAATACCTAAAGTTCTGCATCTTTTTAATATGGGTTGCATATTCTTAGCCATTCATTTATCCTCCTAACTTCTAAAATTTCAAATCACACTCTTCTTCTCTTGGGCGGTCTGCAGCCGTTATGAGGAATAGGAGTAACATCCTTAATCATGTTAACGTCCAAACCTACAGCCTGAAGTGCACGAATTGCAGCTTCTCTGCCGGCACCGGGACCTTTAACATAAACCTCAACAGTCTTAAGGCCGTGCTCCTGAGCTGCCTTTGCTGCTGTTTCTGCGGCCATCTGAGCGGCAAACGGGGTTGATTTCTTCGAACCCTTAAAACCGAGCTCACCGGCACTTGCCCATGAAATAGCATTGCCCTGTGTGTCAGTTATTGTAATAATAGTATTGTTAAAGGTTGAGTTAATGTGAACGGCACCTTTTTCAATATGCTTCTTTTCCTTACGTCTTCTGACGGTTTTCTTAGTAGCAGTTTTTGCCATCTCAATGCCTCCTTACTTCTTCTTATTTGCAATAGTCTTTTTAGGACCTTTTCTTGTTCTTGCATTAGTCTTTGTTCTCTGACCTCTGCATGGAAGACCTTTTCTGTGTCTTAAACCTCTGTAGCAACCGATTTCCATTAAACGTTTAATATCAAGAGCTACCTGACGTCTCAAGTCACCCTCAACTGTATAATCTTTGTCAATGGCTTCACGGAGCTTTGAGATTTCATCCTCTGTAAGATCTTTAACTCTTGTATCGGGATTGATTCCGGTCTCCTTTAATATCTTTCTTGACAAACTAACACCTATACCAAAGATGTAGGTAAGTCCGTATTCCACGCGTTTTTCACGGGGTAAGTCAACACCTGCTATTCTCGCCATTTAACTTGCACCTCCTTTTATCAGCCTTGCTTTTGCTTATGTTTAGGATTTTCACATATTACCATAATATTGCCCTTACGCTTAATAATCTTGCATTTTTCGCATATAGGCTTTACGGATGGTCTTACTTTCATAGATAACCTCCATTTTTTTCAGCCGTTTATCGGCGATATTTGCTTTAAGCAATTTATTATTTTGCTCTCCATGTAATTCTTCCTCTTGTAAGGTCGTACGGTGACATTTCAACCGTAACCTTATCACCGGGAAGTATACGTATAAAATTCATACGAAGCTTGCCGGCGATATGAGCCAAAATCACATGACCGTTTTCAAGCTGTACCTGAAACACTGCATTAGGAAGCGATTCTATAACCGTTCCTTCGAGTTCCAATACATCATCTTTTGCCATTGGATATACCCTCCTTATTTACATCTGCGATTTTCTCGCACACTATGGTTTAATCCTCTGAAATAATGCTTTTAAGTTCTTTTCTGATCATTGAATTTGTAACCGTTTGTCCGGTACTAAGCTTTTCTCTTATTCCATCTGAGGAATAATCGGTAATTCTTAGATGTTTTTTCTTCTTTTTTTTGGGCATATCCACTTTCCTGGTATCTCCGTCAGCTATTAAACAATAAATATCGTCTATCACCTCAAGAACCACGAAATATTTGTCTTTATCCCTTCCAGCTAATGATTTTACAATTCGCCCGGGGTAAGTGTCCAATCAAAATCACCTCTAAGATATTTTAAAGTATAGTCAGAATTTCAGGTTCATCACCTGTCACAAGCACCGTATTTTCATAATGGGCAGACAAGCAGCCGTCCAGGGTTTCGACAGTCCAGCCATCGTTTAAAACCTTTACCCTGTAATCGCCCATATTAATCATCGGCTCTATCGCAAGAGTCATTGCTTTAACAAGTCTTGCTCCTCTGCCGGGGTTACCGAAGTTCGGAATTTCGGGACTTTCGTGAAGCGAAGCTCCAACTCCGTGTCCAACATAGTCACGGACTACACCGTAACCTTCCTTTTCGGCACACATTTGTATAGCATAGGATATATCGGAAACTCTTTTTCCCGGTATACAATGCTTTATCCCTTCAAAAAAGCAATTCTTCGTTACATCAATAAGCTTCTGTGCGTCCTGTGAAATGCTTCCTACCGCAAATGTTCTTGCGGCATCTCCGTGATATCCCTTGTAGCACGCTCCGACATCAACACTTATTATATCGCCGTCGCTTAGCACCACATTACCGGGTATACCGTGGATTACCTGATTGTTAACCGAAGTACACAACGTTTTGGGAAAGCCGTTATAATTTTTAAATGACGGTACGGCTTTGTTTTTACGAATAAACCTTTCGGCTATTTCGTCAAGCTCCTGTGTTGTAATTCCCGGCTTAATATGCTCTTTTAAAAGTTCGAGCACTTCACCGGTAATTTTGCAGGATGTACGCATAATCTCAATTTCATTTAAAGACTTTACGCTAATCATACGTTAACACCTAAAGCTTTGAAAACCTCTTTCGTTGTTTCTTCAACGCCTTCCTGACTACGTACTGCAACCATAAGTCCCTTTTCTTTATAAAAGGTTTTTAATGGTTCAGTCTGGTTATGATATACAACCAGTCTTTTCTTTATAGTATCGGGTTCGTCATCATGACGGCGCACAAGATCTGCGCCGCATGAATCACAAATCCCATCCTTACTTGGTTTGTTCCAGACAATGTGATATGTTTTTCCGCATCCGGAACACTCACGTCTGCCTGAAAGTCTTGACATAATCTCTTCATCTTCAAGCTCAATATCAACAACCTTATCAATATCTATTCCGTTATCAACAAGTGCCTGAGCCTGTGGAATGGTTCTTGGAAAGCCGTCAAGGATAAAACCGTTATCACAATCGCTTTCCTTTAATCTGTCAAGCAGGATTTTTATAACAACTTCATCCGGTACAAGCTGCCCTTTATCAATAAAGTCCTTTGCAAGCTTGCCAACTTCATTCTGAGCTGCTATTGCATGTCTTATGATAAGACCTGTCGATATAGCAGGTATCCCTAAATGTTTTGATATTCTTTCTGCCTGAGTACCTTTGCCCACTCCGGGTGCTCCAAGTAAAATTATTTTCATAACAGAGCCCTCCTTATGAAGTTATACTTTTATTATTCTAAAAATCCTTTATAGTGTCTCATCAGCATCTGCGACTCAAGCTGCTTAACAGTTTCAAGTGCAACGCTTACAACGATAATAATTGATGTACCGCCAAAGCCGATACCTAAATCTGTAACACCACTGAGTGCGATAGGAAGCACTGCGATAATCGCAAGTGCAAATGCACCGATGAGAGTT